>NZ_DKTK01000006.1:475455-475805 GCF_002473195.1 Pantoea sp. UBA7232 | reverse complement strand
CACGCCTGCCCGCTTTATGCAGCGTTTTTAATGCAGATGCATGAGCCAAGAAAAACGAGGCCATCACTGGCCCCGTCGTATGTTTTCATGCGTGGTTTGTGCATGCAAATCCATGCGCTTTATGCATGGGCAAGGAAACCGGTCAAAAGAGGTTTAACTGGTCATCCGGCTCAGGAGCCTGCACATCTGATTCAGGTTCGGTGAGAGCCTTAGCCAGACAAAAAGCATCCCGATAGCTCAAAGGTGCCAGGCGCTCAAACTCAAAGAAATGTGAAAAGGTGCGACCCAGCCAGAAGCCGTTACCGGTCTTATTTGAAAGCTGAAAAATCACCCCCCCCCCCCCGATTCAA
>NZ_DKTK01000006.1:401156-475276 GCF_002473195.1 Pantoea sp. UBA7232 | reverse complement strand
CCCCCCCCCCCCCCCGATTGAAAGTAAGGCAGACTTTTTCCTCTGAACACGATCTGAAAATTGTAATCACGTCCGCCCATAACCTAACACCTCGCGATGCTCATTATTCGACTGTTCTGTTTTTGCTCTCTGAGCAGTTACCGGCTGGTTTAGAGCTTATCGGGCAGATCGTCTGTATAGGATTATCACAGCGCAGCATAAAAAATTTCATCATCTTTATGCTGTCGGGTATCGGAACCGGCCAGCTCCGCGATTATCGTCATTGCTAATTCCATATCTGATGGCTTGCAATTAGCAATGAGTGAAATCTCCGCTATGAACTGAACGCACGCCATCTTCTTATGCATTTGCATTAACTCCTGAGCTTCCATTTTCCCTCCCCAAATATACTGTGTTTTTATACAGTAGCATAGCACTGGTACTGTAAGAAAGAGAAATATAGATAGCCAGATAAATTTTATCCTCATGATACAGAAAGGGTTTTATAGCATGCTGAATAACTCGCTTTGCTAACAAATCAGTGTTTTTACACCAGGTATAGCTAAGGTACTTTGAGAAACCTATCCATTGCGATGCACTTTTACACCGCACTTTTCAGCCAGACGGTTAAAGCGGGTTAATGGGCTTTCAATGACAGGCTTTATGATGGGGCGGAACAAATCACCATATGCGTTGCTACGGAACATCCGATCGCCAATCTCCGTCTGCGCGCCGCTCAGCAGACGCACAGCAAGACCCCGGCTGATGGTTTCGCCACTTAAATCCCTTACCTGGCTGATTACGTTATCGCACGCGGCCTCAACTTTATCTGAGCGCCTCAGCTTCAGGTGCCGCTTTTCAGGCTGATCCGCTCTTATCCGGTTGAGAAGCTGCCGCCGCTCCTTCCGGCTCATGCTCTCAAGGTTCAATTTCTCATAACCTCCGGGCGGCATTGAATCCCCAGATCTCAAACCGCCCGTACAGTTATTGACAGAACTCCGGGAGGACGCGGGCGCGTCCTGAAGGTCAAAACCCAATTCAACGGCACGCTTCGGAACAATTTTCCACTGTGCCAGGCGGGTTAAGATCGGCGTATCCTCGCCAACCTCAGCCGCAAATACGCCTTTGATGCGCACGGTTTCCTCGCCGTATTCGTTTACATCTTCGCTTGCCTGATACCAGGTGCGCACGGCCAGCTCGTCGCGACGGACAAACGGGCCGCCCTGCGCATTAACGTAGCCAGCCCAGTCTCCTGCGTCCACTTGAAGATAAGATGTTTCAACTCTGCTATCGTGCCTTCCGGGAAATGATAGCGACTACTAATATTCAGTTAGCAGAGGGCCAGAACACGCATGTGCTTCGGCATAGTTTCGCAAGTCATTTTATGATGAATGGGGGTAACATTCTGGTACTTCAGAGGATTTTGGGCCATGCCAATTTTCGTGAAACTATGAGATATGCACACTTTGCTCCTGATCATCCTGAAGAGGCTGCTCAGCTTAATCCAATCGCGAATTTTGGTGGCAGCAATATGGCAGCAGAGGATTCATAACACTGCATTTCACTGCGCTTAAAATTAACTTAACTAACTATTTTTGTTGCTAAGTAGCTAATGTTAAATGAGACTTTCAAATACAGGCTAAACTTGGCGGCACATATTGCGGATTGCAAAAGGAAAAACGCGTTATGCGCACCGTTCTTAATATTCTGAATTTTATCCTTGGCGGCTTTCTCACTACGCTTGGCTGGCTCTTTGCCACGCTGGTCAGCATTGTGCTGATTTTTACGCTGCCGCTGACGCGCTCCTGCTGGGAAATCACAAAACTTTCGCTGGTTCCGTTCGGCAATGAAGCGGTTCACGTTGATGTACTGCGTCCTGACAGCAAAAGTGCGTTTCTCAACGCTGGCGGTACATTTCTGAACATCTTCTGGCTTATTTTCTTTGGCTGGTGGCTCTGCGTAATGCATATCTCAACCGGAATCGTGCAGTGTCTGAGCATTATCGGTATTCCCACCGGGCTGGCGCACTTTAAGCTGGCTGCGATTTCACTCTGGCCGGTTGGCCGTCGGGTGGTCAGCGTCGAAGAGGCGCAGGCAGCGCGTGAAGCTAACGCGCGCCGCCGCTACTGAGGATTCGGTTTATGTCCGACGCTATGCCCGCCTGGCGCCGCTATCTGTTTAACAGCAGCCTGCGCTATCTGCTGCGTATTTTTCTGGCGCTGTCGGGCTGCGCCGCGTTTCCCTGGTGGCTGCAGCAGGTAGAGTGGACCATTCCGCTTACGCTGGGGGTGGTCGCTGCCGCGCTGGCCGATCTTGACGACCGCTGGACAGGCCGTCTGCGCAATCTGATCATCACCCTGTGCTGCTTCTGTATCGCGTCGGTCTCCGTTGAGCTGCTTTTCCCCAGACCCTGGGCGTTCACTGCCGGCCTGGCGCTCTCAAGCTGGGGATTTATCCTGCTGGGCGCGCTTGGCCAGCGTTACGCGACCATCGCGTTTGGTGCCCTGCTGATTGCGGTATATACCATGCTGGGTATCGGGCTCTTTCCACAGTGGTGGATGCAGCCCGCGCTGCTGCTGACGGGAGCACTCTGGTACAATCTGCTGACCTTTATTGGCCACCTGATGTTTCCGGTGCGACCCGTTCAGGAGCAGCTGGCGGCCAGCTTTTCCCAGCTGGCGCGTTATCTTGAGGCGAAAGCAAACCTGTTTGATCCGGACGGCGGTGAGCAGGATGATGCCGCTCTGATTGCCACCGCAATGGCTAACAGCCAGTTAGTCGCGCAGTTAAATCAGACTAAAAATACCATTCAGAGCCGGCTGCGCGGCGATCGGGGTTCGCGCAGTACCCGCCGCAGCCTGCATTACTATTTTGTGGCGCAGGATATTCATGAGCGCGCCAGCTCTTCGCACATACAGTATCATCAGCTGCGAAATAACTGGCGTTACAACGAAATCCTGTTCCGTTTTCAGCGTCTGCTGAATATGCAGGCGCAGGCGTGTCGCCAGCTGGCTGAAACGATCGTACTGCGCCAGCGCTGGCATCACAGCAGCCATTTTGAGCGTGCTTTTGCGCGCCTTGAAACGGCCCTTGAGCGCCTGCAGCAAAGCGACCCGGATGCCGGACATACCGCCCCGCTCTCCTGGTTACTGCGTAATTTGCGTGCCATTGACGCGCAACTTGCTTCGCTTGCTTCAGAACAGCAGCTGTTTGAGACGCCGCTGCAGAGTGAGCACCATCTTTCGCGTGACACGCTGCGTGGCTGGTCCGATATACGTCTGCGTCTGAGCCGTCACCTTACGCCCGCCTCTCCGCTGTTTCGCCACGCCATCCGAATGTCGCTGGTGCTCTGTATAGGTTATGCCTTTATTCAGATTACCGGGCTGCAGCGCGGTTACTGGATACTGCTTACCAGCCTGTTTGTCTGTCAGCCCAACTATAACGCCACGCGTCGCCGGCTGGCGCTGCGTATCGGGGGGACGCTGGCAGGTGTGGCAATCGGGCTGCCGGTGCTGTGGCTGGTGCCCTCGGTGGAGGGGCAGCTGCTGCTGATCGTCCTCAGCGGCGTGCTGTTTTTTGCTTTCCGTCAGATTCAGTATGCGCAGGCCACGCTGTTTATTACCCTGCTGGTACTGCTCTGCTTCAATTTACTGGGTGAAGGCTTTGACGTGGCCCTGCCGCGTATTGTTGATACGCTTCTGGGATGCGGACTCGCCTGGCTGGCGGTGGCGTTTGTCTGGCCTGACTGGCGTTTTCGCAAGCTCACCACAATAGCCGATCGCGCGCTGAATGCTAACTGCCGCTATCTGGATGCCATCATGGAACAGTATCATCAGGGCAAAGATAACCGGCTGGCTTACCGGGTCGCACGCCGGGATGCGCACAACGCTGACGCCGAACTCGCCTCTGTGGTATCGAATATAAATAGTGAACGCCGGGCAGATCAGACGCTGCGGGAGCACGCCTTCAGACTGCTCTGTCTTAATCACTCGTTTCTGAGCTATATCTCAGCGCTGGGTGCACATCGCACCCGCTTATCACCGGGGAAACTGCTCACGCTGCTTGATGACGCCGTCTGTTTTGTTGAGGATGTTTTACAGATTGAGTGCGTGACAAACGATCGGGTAGCCGCGATGCAACATACGCTCCAGCAACGCATCGGCGAACTGAAAACCAGCTCTGAAGCCCAGGCACCTCTGATTTTGCAGCAGCTCGATTTACTGATCACGCTGCTGCCTGAGATCGCCCGCCTGCGCCGCGCCCTGGCGCAGGCCTGAAACAGTAACAGCGGCTCCCGGGTTTACCGGCGTAGCCGCTCCTGGTACCAGCTGCTCAACGCCTCTTTTACGTCTGCCGGAAGCGCCGCCTGATGATGGCCAGAGATCGCTCCTTCCAGTGCCAGCAGCGTTTTCAACCCGACATGCTTGTTGACGCTGCGCAGCTTAAGCCAGCTCTGTCGTGACCCCATCTCCTGCAGTGATTCCACTGAGCTGATCCCCGCTTTATGCAGCATCAGCTCCATACGCAAACTGAGATTAGGAAGATCTTTGAGCCGCAGCGAAATATGTTTTACTGCGGCATCAGCCTGTGCCGCCTGCAGGGAGCTGGCTGACAAACTGATCAGCTGTCTCCTGTCCTGCCATAGCTGCTGATCCACTTTGAAGTAGCTCAGGGTGACAGGGATACCGCGCTTGCGGTAAACCAGCGGCTCCAGCGGCCGCTGAACGGCATAAAGCCGCAGCGCCTCACTGGCGCGCAGGTAGAGCGTGTCATTATCAATATAGGCGAACACCACGCGCTCAATAGCCAGCGCATAGCCGCCAAACTGCGTACGCGACTCTATATCTCCCAGAACCGACAGGGCGTCGATCGATTGTTCCACTACCTCATTTTTTCGCTTCATCATGTCCCTTTTCCTCATTCCTTGTGCAGGGTATTTCCTATAAAACAGTGACTATTCATTTAGTTAGAAGATAAAAAAAACGATTTACTGATTCAACGAATAAAACGCTTTTGGTGCCATCTTCTGCCAGTTTTGAGAGACATTTTCAGAAAATGAAGTTGATCTCTGTTAATTTAAACAGTACTGTACATTCATCCAGTTCACTACTGAGCGAGTATATTATGCGCACGCATTCCTCTGGCCCTGTTGATCGTTCCTCCTGGTTAGCGCCTTCCACTGCAGTTCAGCCGTCAATGGGCGGTATAACGGAATTACGCTACAGTGAGCATCCTGGCATGATGCAATTGCTTCTGCTTCCGGTGCTCAAACAGCTGAGCGAACAGTCACGCTGGCAGCTCTGGCTGACGCCAGCGCATAAAGTCAGCCGCCGCTGGATCCAGCAGTCTGGTCTGCCGCTTGAGAAAAGTATGCATATTACTGAATCAGACCGGATCAGTACGGTTGAGAACATGGCGAAAGCGCTGCGTACCGGAAATTACAGCGTAGTGCTTGCCTGGATACCCTGTGAACTGCATGAGAAT
The DNA here is from genome assembly GCF_002473195.1 of Pantoea sp. UBA7232. Classification (NCBI taxonomy): domain Bacteria; kingdom Pseudomonadati; phylum Pseudomonadota; class Gammaproteobacteria; order Enterobacterales; family Erwiniaceae; genus Pantoea; species Pantoea sp. UBA7232. The sequence continues at coordinate 469,813 of NZ_DKTK01000006.1, read as the reverse complement.
GAGCGTCAGATGCTGCAGCTGGCAGCAGAAGAAGGCGAAGCTTTGGGTCTGATTATGCGACCGGAAGAAGCCGATATCATTTCTGCCAGACAACCCGGAAGCACAAAAATTCCCTCGGATTTGTTTCATTAAGTAAAAAGTGAGATTTATCTCAGCTTTTTTTTCCGGCCTGTTGCCGCTAAGCTACTGATAATGTTCCCGCCAGTCAGGACAAGGGCTTAGCTGCAATTCTCTATTTACAGACCGAAAATTTTGCCCCGTCAATTGTTAAAATGTGTGTATTTACACCTGTTTTTTTACCTGCTCACCTCACATCATACTTGTAAGTTTTCAATCTCGTTGTAGACTTTAGCTCGCCAGGGTGCTCAATAACCTCCGTTTTTTCGGTAGAGTCATAAGCGAGCGTTCAGACCCGGCGAAGGATTACAACCAAGAGCAACCTTTTTGCTCATTGCCTATTTGGATGATAACGAGGCGCAAAATGAAAAAGACAGCTATCGCAATTGCAGTGGCACTGGCTGGCTTCGCTACCGTAGCGCAGGCCGCTCCTAAAGATGACACCTGGTACACCGGTGCTAAACTGGGCTGGTCTCAGTATCACGATACTGGTTACTACGGTAACGGTTACGCGAACAACGACGGTCCAACTCACGAATCTCAGCTGGGCGCAGGTGCTTTCCTGGGCTATCAGGCGAACCCATACCTGGGCTTCGAGCTGGGCTATGACTGGCTGGGCCGTATGCCTAACAAAGGCGACAACATCAACGGCGCATTCAAAGCGCAGGGCGTTCAGCTGGCAGCTAAACTGAGCTACCCGATTGCTGATGACCTTGACGTGTACACCCGCCTGGGTGGCATGGTATGGCGTGCAGATTCTACCCAGAACAACACTCTGACCGGCGAACGCCGCAGCGACCACGACACCGGCGTTTCTCCGCTGGCTGCAGTGGGTGTTGAATACGCAGTGACCAAGAACTGGGCAACCCGTCTGGATTACCAGTGGGTTAACAACATTGGTGATGCAGGTACCGTTGGCGCGCGTCCAGACAACGGCATGCTGAGCGTAGGCGTTGCATACCGCTTCGGTCAGGATGAAGCTGCTGCACCAATCGCTGCACCAGCTCCGGCACCAGCTCCGGTTGTTGAAACCAAGCGTTTCACTCTGAAATCTGACGTGCTGTTCACCTTCAACAAATCTACCCTGAAGCCAGAAGGTCAGCAGGCTCTGGATCAGCTGTACAGCCAGCTGAGCTCAATGGATCCTAAAGATGGTTCCGTTGTAGTTCTGGGCTTTACCGATCGCATCGGTTCAGACCAGTACAACCAGAAACTGTCTGAGAAACGTGCTCAGTCTGTTGTCGACTACCTGGTATCTAAAGGTATCCCGGCTAACAAAATCTCTGCACGTGGCATGGGCGAATCCAACCCGGTTACTGGCAACACCTGTGACAGCGTGAAAGGCCGTAATGCCCTGATCGACTGCCTGGGTCCAGACCGTCGCGTTGAGATCGACGTGAAAGGCATCAAAGACGTTGTAACTCAGCCACAGGCTTAAGTTATCGCGTAAAAAAAACCCCGCTCCGGCGGGGTTTTTTGTTTCTGCTATATGCTTACTTTTTGTTCTCTTCGCTGCCTAAGATGGCCTGCAGATCCTGCTTTAACGTAGACATCTGACTGGCATATTTCTCTTTCCGTTCGGCATCTTCAATCAGCTGTACAATTGTCTCAGAGAGCGTGCAGTGGCGACGCTGCGCCAGGCCCGCCAGCCGTTGCCACACCAGATATTCTAAATCGATAGATTTTTTACGCGTATGCTGGTGTTCAGCATTGAAGTGACGCTTGCGGCGGGCACGTATGGTTTGCTTCAGGCGATTTTCCAGACCCGGATGAATATGCTGCGCAATCCACTGGTTCACCTCAACCGGCGTATTTTCCAGCGCAAGCAGCGCGTCAACCGCAGCCTGTGCCGCGCTGAGCTCCAGATAGCGGGTGATTAGCTCCCCCTCCCGATGTTTTTTCACCAGGTATTTCCATTTCCATCCACTTTCCAGATTTTCAAGCTGCTGGTATTTCATCGGAATCCCACCGTGACCACGTAACAACTTAAGAATAACAGCTTTTTTGCGCGATGCAGCAACGAAAAACATGTTGCTCCTGTCACATTCACTACCGGAACTCGCCGTGATAAACCCGGTTGTATCCTGTATAATCACGCTTTTCCTAAATCAGACTAATGCGAATATTTTGACCAGCAACCAACTTACGTGGCAAGCCCTGCAGCCAGATAGCACCCCCTGGCAGACCCTCTTTTCAACGGTTTCACTGAAAGATAGCGATAGCCTTGCCGCGGTTCAGCCGCGTTTGCTGAATGCGCTGGCGCATTTACACCATCAGTCTGCGGGTTTTCCGCTGCTACTGTTACGCAGCCAGGAAAATAGCGACTATCTCGCCTGGATTGCCGGGGCCGCACGGCGTTTTCAGCCTGATGCCGGGCAGCTCTATGGCGGTGACTATCATGTGATGGGCGACACCGTTACGCTGCTGCCGCCTTCAGACATCAACCGTCCTTTTACCAGTAGCGGCGGCGTGTTTTATGCTGACTGGATCGAAGCAGAGCAGCTGTTTGGCTGCGTGCGTCAGTATAAGGATCGCGTGATGCCTGAGCCCGGGCTGCTGCATCGCGCTAACGGCGGCACGCTGATCCTCTCCATTAATACGCTGCTGGCACAGCCCCTGCTCTGGCTGCGTCTGCGCCGGTGTATTGAACTGCAGCGGTTTGAGTGGTATTCGCAGGATGAGCGACAGCCCCTGCCGGTAACAATTCCAGCTCTGCCGCTCAGCGTCCGGCTGGTTCTGTGCGGCGATCGCGATGCGCTGGCCAGCTTTCAGGAGCTGGATGCCGAAGTGCACGAAATGGCGCTCTACAGTGAGTTTGAAGAGAATCTGCAGATTGCTGATGAGAGCGATATGCTCAACTGGTGTCAGTGGGTTCTGACGCAGGCAGCACGGGCAGACCTTAATGCTCCGGAGGCTGATTTCTGGCCACCGCTGCTGACGGAAGCGGTACGTTTTACCGGCGATCAGGATACGCTGCCGCTCTGTCCGCGCTGGCTGAGGCGACAGCTGCATGAGGCCGCCCTGCACGGCGACATCATCAATGGTGAAGCGCTGACGGAGGCGCTTGAAGCACGCCAGTGGCGGGAAAACTACCTTACTGAACGCATGCGCGATGAGATCCTGCTAAATCAGATCATGATTGAAACAGATGGCGAGGTTATCGGACAGATCAATGGCCTGTCGGTTATTGAGTTTCCGGGGCACCCGCGCGCCTGGGGCGAGCCGTCACGTATTACCTGTGTGGTGCATCCGGGCGATGGCGAACTCAACGATGTGGAGCGTAAAGCTGAGCTGGGCGGCAATATTCATGCCAAAGGCATGATGATTATGCAGGCCTATCTGATTGCTGAGCTGGAACTCGATCAGCCACTGCCTTTCTCCGCTTCGATGGTGTTTGAGCAATCTTACTCTGAAGTGGATGGTGACAGCGCCTCGCTGGCTGAGCTGTGCGCATTAATCAGCGCGCTGGCTAATCAGCCGCTGAGCCAGCAGATTGCGGTGACCGGCTCTGTTGATCAGTTTGGTAATGTGCAGCCGGTCGGTGGCCTCAACGAAAAAATCGAAGGCTTTTTTCATGTCTGCCAGGCGCGTGAGCTGACCGGTAAGCAGGGCGTCATTCTGCCTGCCTCTAACGTGCGTCATCTCAGTCTTAGTCAGGAGATCGTTGACGCGGTGAAAGCAGGAGAGTTTCATCTGTGGGCAATTGACCGTATCGATGAAGCCCTGCCGCTGCTGACCGGCGTGGCGTGGCAGAGCGAGAGCGGTGAATCGCTGCTGACTATGATTCAGACCCGCATTACGCAGTTTAACCAGCAGGAATCTGCACCCCGCCCGTGGCCGTTACGCTGGCTCAACTGGTTTAACCACAAATAGGGGCATTGCCCGGCGTACAACTGTTCGCTAATATTCGGGCTTCACTAAAAGAAGGCATATTGAGAACATGGTAGATAAACGCGAATCCTATAGCAAAGAAGACCTGGTTGCCTCAGGTCGCGGCGAACTGTTCGGCGAAAATGGGCCACCGCTGCCCTCTGACAACATGTTGATGATGGACCGTGTGGTCAAAATGACCGAAGATGGCGGTAACTTCGACAAAGGTTTTGTTGAAGCTGAACTGGATATCCGCCCCGACCTCTGGTTCTTCGATTGCCATTTCAAAGGCGATCCGGTTATGCCTGGCTGTCTGGGCCTGGATGCCATGTGGCAGCTGGTTGGTTTCTATCTCGGCTGGTTAGGCGCGGAAGGCAAAGGCCGTGCGCTGGGCGTGGGCGAAGTGAAGTTTACCGGTCAGGTGCTGCCAACAGCGAAAAAAGTGACCTATAAAATTCACTTCAAGCGCGTAATCAACCGCAAGCTGGTGATGGGTGTTGCAGATGGTGAAGTCTTTGTTGACGGTAATCTGATCTACACCGCTACCGATCTGAAAGTCGGTCTGTTTAAAGATACCTCTGCGTTCTGATCCTGCTTAACAAAACCTCCGCCGCGGCGGAGGTTTTCCCTTTGCTGACATCCGGCAGGGCTACGCCACCGCCGACCTGTCCTCCATGGCCTGACGCCAGCCTCCCAGCCAGTGAGACCGCGCATCGATCAGTTGATAGGGGCACAGCTCCTTAGAGCGGCCAGTAATGCCGGCCTGATAACCGCGTGAATGTGCACGTTCTAAACGGTCTCTCTTCTGTCTCTTCATACCGCGTTTCCCTCATTTCAGGTCTGGTGGAATCTGGTGGAAAGAAAGAGTGGCGAATTAATGTTCAGCCACAGTAAAGTTCTAACCCCAATGCGCAGAAAAAGCAATGCGCAAAATTCACGCCAGCGTCACGGTTTTGCCGTTAAAACGACATAAAGAAATGTCAAAGCAGTGTCTATGTTTCTGATTAGGCAAAAAAAAGCCCCCGATCTCCGGTGCAACGTTGCTACGAAGAATCAGGGACTTAGCAGTTATCTAAACCAATTCCTAATTTAGCGAAGCCACACTGTCCGCGATCTGCTGTGCGGTCTGCTGCCAGCCTGCAGCCAGCGTGCGGACCAGCGCATCATAACCATCCTCATTTTGCGGCAACGTCACACTAAAGCTGCGCTTGATAAGCTGATCCTGATGCTGCAGCAGCCATTCACCGCTGACCACGACCCGCCCGTCATAACGTCCCTGAAAGCCACTTACGCTGACGTTAAGCGTATCGTAGCCCTCTCCATGCGGTGACGCGGCGACCACGCGGCCCGGCAGCGCCTGGCTCAGATTAGCAATCAGCGTCTGCTGCAGCTGCTGATCGAGCGGGCTGGCCCAGAGATTATTGGTGGCAATGACATACTTGACATCGCTGGTCTGATAAACCAGTCCGTTGCCTGCCAGATAGTCAGGCACATTCACATGTTCCACCCAGAGCATCGGCTGGCTGCTGCCCGCGCTGCTGGCGACGCGTACCGTACTGCTGCCTGCCGGCAGCTGATAGTAGGTGGTGTCGATGGTTGTGCTGCACCCTGCCAGCAGCAACATAGCTCCTGCGATGATGGCTTTTTTCACTGTTTCGCCCTCTTTGGCTGCGGATCCTGGCCTGGCTTCGCTTCAAATACCAGGGCATTGCTTTTCGCATTCAGCGTTTTCAGCACCGGCTGCAGCTCACGCAGCACCTGATCAAGCCGCTGCATATCTCCCACCAGTTTATTGTACGCTGGCGATCCCGGCTGCAGCCCTTTCATGCTGCGGTTGAGTTCACGCAGCGTCTGCTGCATATCAGCAGGCAATGTTTTCATTGCCGGACTGCCGGTAAGCTGGTTCAGATTATTCAGCGTATTCTGCAGCTGACGCAGCGTGCGCTGACTCTCTTTCAGCGTGCCGGTCGCCTCATTAATCATCGGATTAAGCGGCAGCGCATTGATCTTATCCAGCGCCGCCATCAGCTTCTGCTGGATCTGGCTGAGACCACCGCTGACGGTAGGGATCACCTCAAGACCTGCTACGCTGTTCGGTCCTTTATAGGCTGGCGCTTTATCGTAGAAATCGAGATCGACAAACAGCGCGCCGGAGAGGAGGTTGCCGGTTTTCAGCGTGCCGCGCAGGCCACGTTTCTTCCCATCCTGCAGATGCTGCTCCAGATTAAAATCACTGCCCAGTCGTGCGGTAAAGCGATCGGGTTCGATGCGAATCAGCACCGGCACGCGATAATCTGTGTTCAGCGCCTGGTCCATACCCGGGATCATATAAGGCACCTGCGCGACGGTTCCCAGACGAATACCGCGGAACTCAACCGGTGCACCCACCTGCAGGCCGCGAATCGAATCACTGAAGAACATCAGGAAATCAGTGTGTCGGGTATAGAGTGAATCCTGAATGCTGCGCTGATCGTCATAAAGATGATAATCCGCTTTGTTCTGTGCGACCTCACCCAGATCCCAGCCATCCGGTACGTCAAAGCTGACGCCGCCGCTAAACAGCGTGGTCAGTGAGCCCATCTCCACGCGCATCCCCGAAGCAGACATATCAACGGCAATGCCGCTGTCTTTCCAGAAACGCACATTTGTGGTCACCAGCCGGTCATAAGGCGCAGTGACAAACAGCTGATAGGTCATCATACGTTTGTCAGTATCAAAGGTGCTGGTTTCCACCGTGCCGACGCGGTAACCGCGGAACAGCACCGGATCGCCCGGATTGAGCTGACCCGCTTTGTTGCTGTCGAGCACAATGCGGACCCCTTTCGCATCCGGCGGCGCCAGCGGCGGTGAATCGAGCAGCTGATAATGCTCCGGCTGTTCGCCTTTTGCACCGGGCTGCAGCTCGATATAGGCGCCTGAAAGCAGTGTGCCAAGACCGGTGATCCCTTCGCGTCCAATCTGCGGTTTAACCACCCAGAACACGCTGTCTTTATAAAGCAGCTTCTCCATGCCGGCGTTCAGACGGGCTGTGATCTCGACGTGATGCAAATCGTCAGTCAGCACCGCACTCTCTACGGTGCCCACATCCACGCTGCGGCTTTTGATAGTGGTTTTACCCGCCACGATGCCTTCGGCGTTTTCGGTGATCAGCGTCACCAGCGGCCCCTGGTGGCTGAAGTGGTAAAAAAGGATCCACCCGCCGATCAACAGCGTAACGATGGGTACGATCCAGACTGGCGACCAGCGTTTGATCTGATCGACTTTAGCAGTCCCGTGATTGTTGTCCGTCAAGACGCGACTCCTTACGTTCAGTTTCCTGTTGGCGATCCCAAATCAGACGCGGATCGAATGTAATAGCGGCAAACATGGTTAATATCACCACCAGGGCAAAGAGCAGCGCGCCCGGTGCGGGATAGACGTTCATCAGCTGTCCCATGCGCACCAGCGCAGAGAGCACGGCGATAACAAACACATCGATCATCGACCAGCGACCAACAAACTCCACCACTTCGTAGATCAGATGCATTTTTTCGCCATCCCGCTGGCCGCGCCCGCTGGCGTGCCAGCAGAGCCAGCCAATAGCGACCATTTTCAGCGAGGGCACCATAATACTGGCGATAAAAATCACCAGTGCAACGGGCCAGGAACCATCGCTCATCAGCAGGATAACGCCGCCCATGATCGTTGAGGGATACTGGGAACCCAGCGTCTCCGTCACCATGATCGGCATAATATTAGACGGGATATAGAGCATAACGGAAGTCAGCAGCAGCGCCAGCGTCCACTGCAGGCTATGTCTGCGGCGCGGTGCCGCGGCTACCCCGCAGCGATCGCAGCGCGGCTGCGTCGCCGGCAGAATAGCCGTACAGCAGGGGCAGCTGCGCAGCCCCTGCTGCAGACCACTTTTTCCCGCCTGCGGCGTAAACGGCAGCGCGGGCAGCGCGTCTATTTGTTGCCAGACCCAGCGCCGATCCACACACTGAAACGCGCGCAGCTGCAGCAGGCAGAACAGGCACCAGGGCCAGAAGCTGCTGCCTAAGCCGATCTCGCCATACGCCATCAGCTTGACGAAACTCACCAGCACGCCGGCCATAAAGATCTCTGCCATGCCCCAGCTGCGCAGCTGAAAAAGAATACGCGCCAGTCCCCGCCGCAGCGGGTGCGGCAGAGCAATCTGGTTGACCAGCAGCAAAATCGTCACCATGCAGAAAGCCGGAATACCCTGCACAAACAGCAGAAACAGGGAAGCCAGGCTGCGGTAATCCTCCCGCACCATGACGCGCGGGATCTCCGGCAGCGTAATGCGGCTGGAGAGACCGGCGACGTGCATATCGATAAACGGAAACAGATTGGCCAGCACCAGCATAAACAGCGCCGCCAGCGCATAACCGGTTGGACGCTTGCGCGGTTCATGCCAGTTAGCCAGCAGCTGCGTATGGCAGCGCGGGCAGCGGGCACGGCTGCCCGCCGGCACAGCGGGCAGCCTGACGGTTAAATCACACTGTGGACAGAGCATCCACTGCTGCGCCTGCGGCGACGTTGCGCACATGCCCTTTTCCTCTGTGTTATGCGCCGTTTTTCAGCGCTTCCAGCTCTTCCCAGCGGGCAAAGGCGGTTTCCAGCTCCTGCTCCGTCTGCGCCAGCGTATCCAGCACCGGCTGCGTTTTTTCATGCGGCTGACTGAAGAAATCGGGATGGCTCATCTGCGCCTGCAGCTCACCAATCCGCGCTTCCAGCTGCTCCAGCTTTTGCGGCAGCTGTTCCAGTTCACGCGTCAGGTTATAGCTTAGCTTGCCTGCGCTGCGTTTGGGGGTTTCATTTTTTTCAGCTGTTTTCACCGGTGCGGAAACCGTCGGGGCAACACGCGTCTGTTTGTACGCCGCGCGCTGCTGCTGCGCATCATGATAGCCGCCCACAAACGCGCCCACTTCGCCGTTACCTTCAAATATCCAGCATTCGGTAACGGTGTTATCCACAAACTGACGATCGTGGCTGACCAGCAGTACGGTGCCCTGATATCCGTCGACCAGCTCTTCCAGCAGCTCCAGCGTTTCAACGTCCAGATCGTTGGTCGGTTCATCGAGGATCAGCAGGTTGCTGGGCTTCAGGAACAGCCGCGCCAGCAGCAGGCGATTGCGCTCTCCGCCCGACAGCGCGCGTACCGGCGTCATGGCGCGTTTCGGATGGAACAGAAAGTCCTGCAGGTAACCCAGTACGTGACGGGGTTTGCCGTTGACCATCACTTCCTGTTTGCCTTCCGCGAGGTTATCCATCACGGTCCGGTCCGGATCGAGTTCAGCGCGATGCTGATCGAAATAGGCAATTTCAAGCTTGGTGCCGCAGTGCACTCGTCCACTGTCCGCTTTCAGCTGCCCCAGCATCAGGCGCAGCAGCGTGGTTTTTCCGCAGCCGTTAGGCCCAATCAGCGCAATCTTATCGCCGCGCTGGACCTGGGCTGAAAAGTCTTTAACCAGCGTTTTGCCTTCGACGCCGTAGTTTACATTCTCCAGCTCAAAGACAATTTTTCCGGAGCGGGCCGCTTCGCCGACCTGCATATTGGCTTTGCCCATCACGTCACGACGCTCGGAACGTTCGCGACGCAGCGCTTTCAGTGCCCGCACGCGGCCTTCATTGCGGGTACGACGCGCCTTGATCCCCTGACGGATCCACACCTCTTCCTGCGCCAGCTTGCGGTCAAATTCAGCATTCTGCATCTCCTCAACCCGCAGCGCCTCCTCTTTACCCACCAGGAACTGATCGTAATCTCCCGGCCAGGAGACCAGCTTGCCGCGATCGAGATCGACAATGCGCGTCGCCATATTGCGGATAAACGAGCGGTCATGCGAAATAAACACGATGCTGCCGGTAAAGGTTTTCAGGAACGTTTCCAGCCAGTCGATCGTTTCAATATCGAGGTGGTTAGTAGGCTCATCCAGCATCAGCACGCGTGGGTTACTGACCAGCGCACGGCCCAGGGCCGCTTTACGCAGCCAGCCGCCGGAGAGCGAAGAGAGTTCTGTATCAGCCTGCAGGCCAATCTGCTGCAGAACATCGTTGATACGGCTGTCGAGCTGCCAGAGATTCTGGTGATCGAGAATCGTCTGCAGCCGGCCCATTTCATTGAGGTTTTTCTCGCTCGGATCCTCCATCACTTTATGCGAAATGGCGTGATAGGCTTTGAGATGCTCCGCCTGCTCGGCCACGCCCTCAGCGACAAAGTCATACACCGAACCGGTAATGTTACGCGGCGGATCCTGCTGCAGGCGCGAAACGATCAGGTCCTGCTCATAGATGATACGCCCATCATCCAGCGGCTGTTCGCCGTTGATGATTTTCATTAATGTGGATTTACCGGCACCGTTACGGCCCACCAGACAGACGCGTTCGCCCTCTTCGATGTGCAGTTCGGTATTATCCAGCAGCGGTGCGTCACTGAATGAGAGGTAGGCACCATGGATACTGATCAACGACATATAAATTATTCCTTACCGGCGTGGCTGACCAGCCAGCAGTTGTGAATTTGACGATTACGGGCAAAGTCCTGTGACAGGGTTTTTTGCGTGATCTCCTGCGCCTGTAGACCGAGCCGTTGCAGGCCCTCCAGATCCATTTTGAAGCCGCGCTTGTTGTTGGAGAACATAATGGTGCCGCCGCGACGCAGCATGCGCTTCAGGTTTTGCAGCAGCATCAGATGATCGCGCTGCACATCAAAATCCGCCTCCATACGCTTGGAGTTGGAGAAGGTCGGCGGATCGATAAAAATCAGGTCAAACTGCTCGTCGCTTTCACGCAGCCAGCTCAGGCAGTCGGCGTGCAGCAGGCGATGCTGACGGCCGGTCAGACCATTAATGCGCAGGTTGCGCTCTGCCCACTCAAGGTAGGTACGCGACATGTCAACCGTAGTGGTGGATTTTGCCCCGCCCAGCCCGGCGTGCACGCTGGCGCTGCCGGTGTAAGAGAACAGGTTCAGGAAGTCTTTACCTTTACTCATCTCGCCGAGCATCTGCCGCGCGATACGGTGATCGAGGAACAGGCCGGTATCAAGGTAGTCAGTAAGATTAACCAGCAGCCGGGCATTGAACTCCTGTACTTCAAAGAATTCGCCCTTTTCTCCCAGTTTTTGATACTGATTTTTGCCCTTTTGCCGCTCGCGGGTTTTCAACACCAGCCTGTTAGCCGGGATCTCCAGCACGCTGAGCGTGGCGCTGATGACATCAAACAGCCGCTGGCGCGCTTTGGCCGCGTCGATGGTTTTTGGTGGCGCGTACTCCTGCACCACCACCCAGTCGGCGTAGCGATCCACTGCAACATTGTATTCCGGCAGATCGGCATCATAAAGGCGGTAGCACTCAATGCCCGACTGACGCGCCCATTTCTCCAGCTTCTTCAGGTTCTTGCGCAGGCGGTTTGCGAAATCTTCCGCAATCTGCGCGCTGCCAGCCGCACCGGACGCCGCCAGCTGATAATTTTTCTGCACGCACTCCAGCGGGCCATTTTTCGCTTTAAACTGGCGCTCCGCGCGCAGCTGCAGGCAGCTCAGCAGATCGGGTGAGGCGCTGAACAGCGACAGATTCCAGCCGCCAAACTGCTGCTTCATAATGCGGCCCAGCTGGCTGTGCAGCGCAATCAGCGCCGGCTCGCTCTCCAGACGCTCACCATAAGGCGGGTTACTCAGTACCGTTCCGGTCACGCTTTTATCGTCAAGCGGATTACTCAGCTTCAGCACATCCTGCTGCGCAAAGGTGAAAAGCTCGAAGACGCCGGCACGACGCGCGTTAGCGCGCGCCCACTCCAGCACGCGGCCATCGTTATCATAACCAAAGAAGCGTGCCTGGGCGGCTGCGGTGCCAGCCCGCGCGCGCTGCAGCGCTTCGCTGCGCAGCTCCTGCCACAGCGCTGCGTTATGCTGCTTCCAGCGGCTAAAGCCCCAGTGGCTGCGCAGCAGACCCGGCGCGCGATCGCAGGCAATTAAGGCCGCCTCAATCAGCAGCGTGCCGGAACCGCACATGGGATCCAGCAGCGGCGTTTCCGGCTGCCAGCCGGAACGCATAACAATGGCAGCCGCCAGATTCTCTTTCAGCGGCGCCTGACCGGTCTGCTGACGATAGCCGCGCTGATGCAGCGCGGTGCCGCTGAGATCCAGTGCGATGCTGACGCGATCTTTATTCAGCCAGGCGTTAATGCGAATACCGGGCTGCTCGCGATCCACGCTGGGGCGCGGCAGATCCTGACGGGTAAAGCAGTCAACGATCGCATCTTTAATTCGCAGCGCGCCAAACTGGCTGTTGCGGATAACGTCGTTGGTGCCGCTGAAATGGATGGCAAAGGTGGTTTCGCTGTCAAACAGCTCAGCCCAGGGGATACTCTGCGCGCCGACATAGAGATCGAGGTCACTCCAGACACCGAATTCTCCCAGCGGCAGCAAAATACGTGAAGCCAGACGGCTCCACAGCAGGCTTTGATACATTACGCGATCGTCGGCACGGAAGTGGACGCCGCCCTGCACCACCTGCAAATCCTGCGCGCCCAGCGCGTCCAGCTCAGTTTTCAACAGCTCTTCGAGCCCACGCGCCGTACTGGCAAACAGAGAATTCATATCGTCACTTATACTCTTGCTAAAATTGCTGCGCATTATAGCGAATCAGCGTCCTATGTCATAAAGTTAGCTTCTTTTTGTCTGCATGGAGCGATGATGATTACCTTATCCCGTCTTTATATTCACCCGGTCAAATCGATGCGCGGCCTGCAGCAGTCGCATGCACAGGTGCTGCAGAGCGGTCTGGCGTTTGATCGCATCTTTATGATCACCGAGCCTGACGGGACGTTCATCACCGCCCGGCAGTTTCCGCAGCTGGTGCGTTTTACGCCGGTTGTGCTGCCGGATGGCCTGCTGATTAACGCGCCGGACGGTCAGCAGGCGCTGATCCGCTATGCCGACTTTGCAGCAGAAGAGAGCGAAACCGTTGTCTGGGGCAACACCTTTACTGCCCGCATCGCGCCGGAAGCGATTAACCGCTGGCTGAGCGACTATTTTCCGCGCCCGGTACAGCTGCGCTGGACAGGTGAGACGCCGACGCGGCGCGTAAAGCGCTTTGACGCCGTGCCGCTCGGCTTTGCCGACGGCTATCCGTTTCTGCTGGTCAATATGGCGTCGATGCAGGATCTGCAGCAGCGCTGCCCGGCTGGCGTACGCGTGGAGCAGTTTCGCCCTAACCTGGTGGTCAGCGGTGCCCCCGCCTGGGATGAAGATAGCTGGAAGCGGCTGCAAATCGGTGACGTTGAGTTTGTCGTGCCGAAACCGTGCAGCCGCTGCATATTTACCACTATCGGGACGGAGAACGGAGAGAAACATCCGGCGGGTGAGCCGCTGACTACGCTGCAGGGCTTTCGCAGCGCGCAGGATGGCAGCGGTGATATCGATTTTGGCCTCAATCTGATAGCCCTGAACAGCGGGCTGATCCGCAGCGGCGACAGCGTGACGATTCTGGAACGCCATACCCCGCGCGTCTATGGTGCCGGCAAAACAGAAGCTTCGCTGACAGCAGAGCCAGGTGCGCCTGCCAGCGTCACCATTACCTGTCAGGGCCGGCGTTTTGAGGGAGATAATCAGCAGGTATTACTGGAGCAGCTGGAGATGGCCGGGTTTCGTATTCCCTACTCCTGCCGGGCCGGGCTGTGCGGCAGCTGTAAAGTCACGCTGGTCGCCGGCACCGTCAGGCCGTTAAAGCAGAGCGCCGTACGTGCTGACGGCACTATTCTGAGCTGCAGCTGTATTCCGGACAGTGATATTGAGCTGGGATAAAATCTAAACCGCGCGCGCGTACCAGGTCGCCAGCTGCAGCGGCTGCAGGCGATCGTTCATGATTTTGATCGCATCGCCAAGCTGCATGCTTTTTCCCGCCATGCTCAGTGCCGGCTGCGCCACCAGACAGAGCGCCGCGTTTTCACTGCTTTCTACTACCAGCAGCTGTGCCTGCTCACCGCTCTCAGCCAGCGTAGCCGTGACCATATCGCCCGCGACCGGCTGCCAGCTATGTTTGTGGCTGATGAAGTGCCAGCTTTTTGGCATCAGCGGCTTGAGGAAGCGGCTTGCCACCAGCGCATTCAGGATCAGCTCGGCACGCTGATGAGCGGATAATTCACTCTCACGACAGCGGTCATCGAAACTAAAATAGAGTGCGGCATCATCGACGCAAAATCCGCTGCTGTTAAAAGCGTCGGGCGTCAGCATTTTGCGGGAGAAGCGGGAGCGGAAGAGTGTGCCATCAGCCAAATCAAGCATCATACGGTCATGCTCGGCGTCATAATACCAGCGCCAGTTGTCATCGGGTTTGATTTTCATGATGTGCCTTGTGGGATTCTGCTGCGCTAAATGGCGCCTAAAAAATAAAATATCGCTTTAAGCAAAAAGCTGAAAAATAGAACAACAGGGGAAAATATAAACGAGCCAGAGGGAGAAATAAACCCCCTGGCCGGGGAAAGTGAGATATGTCTTAGAGGTGGGTCACGATATCTTTAATTAAAGCCGGTCCCTGATAAATAAATCCGGAGTATATCTGCACCAGGGTGGCGCCCGCGGCAATTTTTTCCCGTGCGGCGATGAGTGAATCTATTCCACCGGCACCAATAACAGGTAAGCGCCCCTGCAGCTCCTGCGCCAGCCGGCGGATTACCTCTGTGCTGCGCGTCTGTACCGGGCGTCCGCTCAGGCCGCCCGCTTCATCTGCATGTTTAAGTCCGCTGACCAGCGTACGATCCAGCGTGGTATTGGTTGCAATCACACCATCAATCTGGTGACGCACCAGGCTGTCAGCAACCTGGATTAATTCCTCCTCAGACAGATCCGGCGCAATCTTTACGGCCACCGGAACATATTTAAGGTGTCGCTGCTGTAGTTCCTGCTGTTTTAATTTAATCGCCGCCAGCAAATCGTCCAGCGCATCGCCATATTGCAGCGTACGCAGACCCGGCGTGTTAGGTGAAGAGATATTTATCGCAATATAACCCGCATGGGCGTAGACCTTCTCCATGCAGATCAGGTAATCCTCTTTCCCCTGCTCAACCGGGGTATCTTTATTCTTGCCAATATTGATCCCCAGTACGCCTTTAAATCGCGCTTTTTTGACGTTCTCTACCAGATGATCAACCCCGTGGTTATTAAATCCCATGCGGTTAATGATGCCGCCCGCCTCAACCAGACGGAACATACGCGGTTTATCATTTCCGGGCTGCGCACGCGGCGTTACCGTACCGACTTCAATAAAACCAAACCCCATCGCGCCAAACGCATCAATGCACTCCGCGTTTTTATCCAGCCCGGCCGCCAGACCCAGCGGGTTGGGAAACGTCAGGCCCATACAGCTTACCGGACGCGCCGGCAGCGACTGCCGAATCAGCCCCTCCAGCGGCGTACCGCTGATAAAACGCAGCTGCTGGAAAGTGAGTTCATGCGCGCGCTCGGGATCGAGTTTAAACAGGGCGGGCCGGACGATGGGATATAACATGCACTCTCCTGAATGGCAGTAAAGGAAGAAACAGCGGGTGCACGGGAAGACGTGCGCCAGAATGGTAAGGTGCTCTGGCGCAAAAGTAAATTAGTGACGAACCTCAGAACAGGATCGCGATCAACGGCGGGATGAATAACGACTCAGGCGATTACGGCACGCCTGCAGACCGTGATAGAGCGGCGGACAATACCAGAGCAGTTTCAGCCGGGTATTATGCCGTAATACGCGCCGCACCAGACTGTTTACCCGCGGCTGCCACTCGGCAGGTACTTTAATGCGGTGTTTACGGATCTGTGCCAGGCAGCCATGCATAATGGTCTGATAGTAGTCATCCAGTAATGCCTCATCCTGCGGCAGCTGATGCTCTCGCAAAAACGCTTCGCTGCTGTCGCGGGCGATAAAGTAGTTTTTTATCCAGGAGAAGTCGCGGGTGCTTTGCGACAGCGAACTCTGCATAAAGCGCTTGTAGTAGTAGCTCTCGCCGGTGCAGTAGAAACTGTGCGCCTGCATATAGAGCGCGAACATAAAAGGCGCATCTTCATGATTCTGAATCGGCAGGAAACTCAGCCCCAGCCGCTCAATCAGCTGCCGGGAAATGATGCTGCTCCAGATCACCCGGTGCGCCGACTGATGCTGGATCAGCGTGCGCAGACTTTCGCTGCCGCCGGAGAAAAGGCCGCTGACGTGACGCTGATGAATCGTCTGATAGTGGCGCTGCGGTTCCGGGACGTCGAAAAACATTTTTGCGCCGAAGCAGAACAGCTCAAGTCCGGTATGCTGCGCCTGCGCGCGCCGGAAATCGGCAAACAGAGTGGCGGAGATAAAGTCATCGGCATCCATAAAATAGAGGAAATCGCCGGTGGCGACCGCCAGCCCTTTCATCCGCGCTGCGCTGACGCCGCCGCGGTTGCCGCTCAGCAAAGTGACCTGCGGATGCGCCTCAGCGAACGCCGTAAGCCAGCTCACGCTCTCATCCGTTGAGCCGTCGTCAATGATAATAATCTCATCTGCCGGCGACGTCTGCTGCAGCAGCGACTGCATCGTCTCCGGCAGCCACGGGGCGCAGTTCCAGTTCGGAATAATGACCGATATAGTCGGGACGGAGCGCGACGTCATACTTATCCTCTTTCTTCAGCATTAACAACGGGTGTACGGCGCAGGCGCTTCAGCACCAGGCTATGCAGCAGACAGCAGACGCCGAGATTCACGGCACCAATCAATGCCAGCCAGAGCAGATTAATCCAGCGATTCTGATTCCACTCAATAGGCAGCAACGTGCTCAGGCCGGCAATCAGGCCCGATACCGCCCAGATCAGCGCCACGTCGCGCGTTAGCCAGCTGAAGTGGATACCCGGCGCAAAACGACGGTGTACCAGCCATGCCCAGCCAACCAGGTAGAAAATGTTCTGCGCCAGCCACAGCCAGCCGGTTCCCAGCGCGCCGTAGTGAATCGCACACCAGATGTTAAGCGGCACCAGCAGAATGGCAAACAGGGTAAAGCCCTGCATATGGAGTTTTAGGTTGCCATTCACGTACTGCAGGTGATAGAGCAAGCCACAGATCGCCTGAATTCCGCTGCCTAAGGCGTAAAGCGTCAGGACAAAAGCCATCTCATCGACAATCTGCGTTTTTTGCGTCCACGCCCAGAGCAGCGGACCAGAATAGCAGGCGATAGTGATACTGAGCGGGGCCATAAAAATGGCGACTGCCTGCGTGGTGTAACGGTAGAGACGCAGAGATTCCGCATCGCCCTGCTGCCGGGTTTTCATGCCGGTCATGCGCGGCACAATCGCCTGCATAATCGGGCTGCTGAGCAGCAGAATACCGGTCGCCGCCGTTGCCACGACGGTAAAGGATCCGTACTCGCTCAGCGGCAGGGTTTTAGACAGCACCAGACGGTCAATCTGCGAGATAAACGTCCAGATTGCGCTGGAGAACGCGGCGCTCAGCGCAAAGCGAATAAAAGGCCTCAGCACCTCTTTCAGGTCGCTTCTCTTCTCTTTGCGCGCGGCGCGCGGGATAAGCTGATACGCCTTCCAGATGCAGCAGCCCGCCTCAGCGATGGAGACCAGCAGCTGCCAGATAAAGAATGTCAGCACGGCGTTGGCGAAGAGCTGGATCACCAGCACCGCACCAAAGGTGCGCAGCGTGGTAATAGTCAGGTTAACGCC
Source organism: Pantoea sp. UBA7232 (assembly GCF_002473195.1). Taxonomy (NCBI): domain Bacteria; kingdom Pseudomonadati; phylum Pseudomonadota; class Gammaproteobacteria; order Enterobacterales; family Erwiniaceae; genus Pantoea; species Pantoea sp. UBA7232. Next base: position 452,148 of record NZ_DKTK01000006.1, on the reverse strand, counting down.
ATTCAGCCAGACCTGATGTTCAAAGCCGATGATCACGCTGCGATAGGGACTGGTGCGCCAGCGAATGGCCGCGGTGATCACCATAATCGCCACGGCGATAACCACATCGCCGGCCGGCAGATGACGCGCATCCAGCCAGTGTGTCGCTATCCAGGGCGTTGCCAGCCAGCCCAGCACCACCAGCACCAGCGTTGAAAAAAGGAAAAAGCGCGTCAGGGTAGTAAACAGCGCCGGAAACCAGACAAATTCTGCCTGATTAGCGCGGTAGCGCGCCGCTTCACGCATCAGCGTGGTGGAGACGCCCGCATCCAGCAGCTGCAGCCAGGTCAGTAATATAGAAAAGAAGCCGACCAGGCCATACGCTTCCATCCCCAGATTCTGAATATAGAGCGGCACCACTAAAATACCTGACAGCGTCAGGTAGATCTGCCCGACATAGTTGGCAATCGCATTACGTTTGATAGACATAAAAGTATGGGGGTCTGGGTATTTTTCTCAATGTCTTCAAGCGTGACACAAAAATGTGACAGCGCCCACAGGAGTAATTCTTAAAAACCACCTGGCATTCACGCCGCAGCTTTTTCTTAAATTCATCAATAAAAAACAGAGATTGGGCCGTTTTATCCGCCGCCGCTCTGTGGGCCCGGCTGGCAGCGCAGGCAGTAGCGTTGCGCAGGCAGCAGATCGGCAGCGGGATCCGTTTGCCGTTTTAAAGCTTTTGATTGCCGGATAAATCATTTACCCCTTTTCCGGCGCTCTGGCAGGATTAAGACAATCAGTTCTCAATTAAACGTTATCGATAACTTTTTGTTATAAGGAGCAGGTATGCGGATCCTAACGCTGGCGGGCAGCCCCCGTTTCCCTTCACGTTCGACGGCGCTGCTGACGCTTTGCCAGCGTCAGCTGGAAGCCCGGGGCGCCGAAGTTATTGCGTGGAATATTCACAATTTTCCGCCGGAAGATTTGATCCATGCCCGTTTCGACTCCCCTGCCCTGAATGCGTTTAAAGCTGACATCGCCAGCGCGACCGGCGTCATCATTTCTACTCCTGTCTATAAAGCGTCATTTGCAGGTGCGCTAAAAACTGTCCTGGATCTGCTGCCGGAGCGGGCGCTGGAAGAAAAAGTCGTACTGCCGCTGGCAAGTGGCGGCAGCGTGGCACATATGCTGGCGCTTGATTACGGGCTTAAACCGGTACTGAGCACGCTGAAAGCGCAGGAGGTGTTACAGGGAGTATTTGCGCAGGATCTGCAGATTACGCATTACGACCGCCAGCCGGAATTTGCCAGCGATCTCACTTCCCGTATTGATGATGCGCTGGAGAACTTCTGGCTTGCGCTGCAGCGCCGTCATCTGCCTTTTGCCCGGGCTGTCTGAGGAGAGACTATCGTGAAACGACTTATAACGGCTCTGCTGCTCCCGGCGCTGGCTGCCCTGTTTACCCTGACGGCCAGCGCAGCGGACGCGCCTTCTCAGATCCGTATCGGCTACCAGAAAGGCTCGGTCAGCATGGTGCTGGCAAAATCGCACCGGCTGCTGGAGCAGCGTTTTCCGGCGATGGCAATTAAGTGGATTGAGTTTCCTGCCGGCCCGCAGATGCTGGAAGCGCTTAACATCGGCAGTATCGATTTAGGCAGCACCGGGGATATTCCTCCGCTCTTTGCGCAGGCCGCCGGGGCCGATCTGCTTTATGTCGGATCGGAACCCGCGAAACCTAAAGCAGAAGTGATCCTGGTACCGCAGAACAGCCCCATCCACAGCGTGGCCGATCTGAAAGGCCGCAAAGTTGCCTTTCAGAAAGGCTCCAGCTCGCACAATCTGCTGCTGCGCGCGCTGCAGCAGGCGGGTCTGAGCTTCAATGATATTCAGCCGGTCTATCTGACGCCAGCCGATGCCCGCGCGGCGTTTCAGCAGGGTAACGTTGACGCCTGGGCGATCTGGGATCCTTATTACTCAGCCGCTCTGCAGCAGGGCAATGTGCGCGTCCTCACTGACGGCAGCACGCTGAACCTGACCGGCTCTTTCTATCTGGCGACCCGACAGTTTGCTGAAGCCAGTCCCGACACCCTCAGCCAGGTGCTGTCCACCTTCAGCGAGGCGGATGCGCTGACGCAGAGCCAGCGAACGCAGAGTATCGACCTGCTGGCGCAGGCGATGGGCCTGCCAAAACCGGTCCTGGCGAGCTATCTCGACCATCGTCCGCCCACCACGATTACCCCCGTCAGTGCACGCACCGCCGCCGCGCAGCAGCACACTGCCGATCTGTTTTACGCCAGCCATCTGTTGCCGGTAAAACTCACCATCGCTGACCGCATCTGGCAACCCCGGACGGCCCATTAATAAGGAACAACACAATGAGCATATCTGTTTTCTGGTTTCTTCCCACGCACGGCGATGGTCACTATCTGGGAACCGCCGAAGGCGCCCGTCCGGTGGATCACGGTTATCTGCAGCAGATAGCACAGGCCGCTGACCGGCTGGGCTTTGGCGGCGTGCTGATCCCGACCGGCCGCTCCTGCGAAGATGCCTGGCTGGTCGCTGCCTCACTGATCCCGGTAACGCAGCGCCTGCGCTTTCTGGTGGCACTGCGTCCCGGCGTGATCTCGCCGACCCAGGCAGCGCGTCAGGCGGCAACGCTGGATCGCCTCTCTAACGGTCGTGCGCTGTTTAACCTGGTGACCGGTGGCGATCCGGAAGAGCTGGCGGGCGATGGCGTTTTTCTCGACCATCGCGAGCGCTATGCAGAATCGGCGGAATTTACCCGCATCTGGCGACGTGTTTCTGAAGGCGAAACGGTGGACTATGAGGGCAAACACGTCAAAGTGCGCGGTGCGCGCCTGATGTTCCGTTCGGTACAGCAGCCGCGTCCGCCACTCTGGTTCGGCGGCTCTTCTGATGCTGCGCAGGATCTGGCTGCTGAACAGGTTGACGTCTATCTCACCTGGGGAGAGCCGCCCGCGCTGGTTAAAGAAAAGATTGAGCAGGTACGCGCCAAAGCCGCAGCGCAGGGGCGCACGGTGCGCTTCGGTATTCGTCTGCACGTGATTGTGCGCGAAACGAACGAAGAGGCGTGGCAGGCCGCGGATCGGCTTATTTCACATCTGGATGACGCCACGATTGCCAAAGCACAGGCGGCGTTTGCGCGCACGGATTCGGTCGGACAGCAGCGGATGGTTGCCCTGCACGGCGGCCAGCGCGATAAGCTGGAGATCAGTCCGAACCTCTGGGCTGGGGTTGGCCTGGTACGCGGCGGAGCCGGTACTGCGCTGGTCGGCGACGGGCCAACTGTCGCAGAACGCATGCGCGAATATCAGGCTCTGGGGATTGAGACCTTTATCCTTTCTGGCTATCCGCATCTGGAAGAAGCGTACCGCGTTGGCGAGCTGCTGTTTCCCCATCTTGACCTGGCCGTGCCGGAAGTGCCTGCACCGCGCATCGTGCAGGCGCATGGCGAAGCCGTGGCCAATGATTTCACGCCACAGAAAGTTGCGCAAAGCTAAGGAGTTTGGATGTCTGAGCAGATAAAAACGCTGCGCAATGCGCTGCTGCCCTGGCTGCTGCCGGTGGGAATAGTGGCGATATGGCAGCTCGCTTCGTCGCAGGGCTGGCTCTCCACGCGTATTTTACCGGCGCCGGAGAAAATTGTGACCGCCTTCTGGCAGCTGACCGCCAGCGGTGAACTGTGGCAGCACCTGGCCATCAGCAGCTGGCGCGCACTAATCGGTTTTGCTATCGGCGGCACGATCGGGCTGGCGCTCGGACTCATCACCGGTACATCGCGCACCGGTGAGCGTCTGCTGGATACCTCGCTACAGATGCTGCGCAACGTGCCGCATCTGGCGCTGATCCCGCTGGTGATCCTCTGGTTTGGCATTGATGAATCGGCCAAAATTTTCCTGGTCGCACTCGGTACGCTGTTTCCGATCTACCTCAATACCTATCACGGGATCCGCAATATCGATCGCGGGCTGATAGAGATGGCGCGCAGCTATGGCCTCTCCGGCTGGTCGCTGTTTGCGCAGGTTATCCTGCCTGGCGCCCTGCCCGGCATCATGGTCGGGGTGCGCTTTGCGCTGGGTCTGATGTGGCTGACGCTGATTGTGGCTGAAACCATCTCGGCCAACTCCGGTATCGGCTATCTGGCGATGAACGCGCGCGAATTTTTGCAAACTGACGTGGTGGTGGTGGCCATTATTCTTTATGCCCTGCTGGGCAAACTGGCAGACGTGGCGGCACAGCTGCTGGAGCGTATCTGGCTGCGCTGGCACCCGGCCTGGCAACTGAAGGAGAGCAACGCATGAGTAATGCCGTACAGAATCCGGCGCGCCTGATCAGCGGCACCCCGGTCGCCATCAGTAACCTCTCTAAGCACTATGGCAATCGTACTATTCTTGACCAGGTCAGCCTGCATATTCCGGCCGGGCAGTTTGTTGCCGTGGTCGGGCGCAGCGGCTGCGGTAAAAGCACCCTGCTGCGGCTGCTGGCCGGACTGGAAGTCGCCAGTCAGGGTGAGCTGCTGGCAGGTAACGCGCCGCTGGCCGCGGCGCGCGACGATACGCGACTGATGTTCCAGGATGCGCGTCTGCTGCCGTGGAAAAAAGTGATCGATAACGTCGGACTCGGCTTACGCGGCCGCGAATGGCGCAGCGCCGCGCTGGAGGCACTGGAGGCCGTAGGGCTTGCCGATCGCGCAAATGAGTGGCCTGCTGCCCTCTCAGGTGGACAGAAGCAGCGCGTGGCGCTGGCGCGGGCGCTGATCCACCGTCCTGGCTTACTGCTGCTGGATGAACCGCTGGGCGCGCTGGATGCCTTAACCCGCATTGAGATGCAGAGGCTGATCGAATCACTCTGGCAGCAGCACAATTTTACGGTACTGCTGGTGACGCATGATGTCAGCGAGGCGGTGGCGCTGGCCGATCGGGTGTTACTGATTGAAGAGGGTAAAATCGGGCTCGACCTGTCAATCGATTTGCCGCGTCCGCGCCGCAAAGGCTCGGCTCGGCTGGCGGAGCTGGAAGCGAGCGTACTGGATCGGGTGATGACGCGCAGCGCCGCTGAGCAACCGCTGCGCTTTGCCCGGCAGCGTTAACTGCCCTGCCCGCTGGCGGGTCTGTCCGCCAGCGGGCTGTGCATCAGTGATGCAGCAGGTCATCCACCACCTGCGCTTTACTCAGCTGGTAAGGGAAGAACGTGGGCCAGTTTTCCAGTTCATCAAACAGCGCAGCCTGCGAGACATTACCCGTAAAGATATGAAAGTGGGATGACTTACGCGGGCTGATAATGTGATCGCTGAACTGTACAAAGTGCGGCGCTTTACTGGCTTTATCAGTGCATTCAAACAGATAACGCACCCCTCTTTTACCGGAAACGTAGTTGAGCACCTTGTAACCTTTATAGGCATATTTACAGCTGCTGACCGCGCCTTTTTCGGTAAATTCCATCACGTCGTTTTCAATGCCGATGTCAGTAATATCGCTGGCATAGCCGATGAGATAGTACTGTTTAATGTCGCTGAACGAGCGCGTTTTATCGGCTGCCGCTTTTTTTTGAAATACCGGATCCAGTGAGCCATCTCTGGCATAGGAATAAACGGACTGCCATACCCCTTCCCAGTCGGAAAGCGGCCGATCTTTCACATCGCCATCGGCAAAGATGCCGCTGGCCGCGCGCACCTCTTTTTCACTCAGTGGAGCACCGTGCGAATGACCGCCGTGTGCAAATACCGTTGAACTGCAGGCCAGCCCCAGAAATAGTGTCCAGTACGCTACTTTCATCCTAATATACTCACGCTTTGTTTTATTGATGTTATAACATAACATATAAGTCAGCGTAACGCACCCTGCCGGATTAGCGGCCAAAGTAGTGATTTATGAGAAGGTTTGGCGCGCCATACTGTAGTGCCCGCATGGCCGCAAAAGAGCAGCCGCAACCGGTGACGGTTGCGGCTGCGGAGGATTACGCGTTCAGCGCTTTGGTGATTTTCTCATAGAGATCGCCGGAAAGATTATCCAGCCCCTTTAGCTGCTGCAGTGCCTGACGCATTAACGCCTGACGTCCTGCATCATAGCGCTTCAGGCGGATCAGGGGTTCAATCATGCGCGCGGCCACCTGCGGGTTACGCGTGTTGAGATCGGTCAGCATTTCAACCAGGAACTGATAACCGCTGCCATCCTGCGCGTGAAACGCCGCCGGGTTGCCCGCCGCGAATGCGCCAATCAGCGCCCGGATGCGGTTGGGGTTACCCATGGTGAAGGAGCGATGGTTCAGCAGCGCACGCACGTTGCGTAACACTTCTGGTGCCGGGCTGGTCGCCTGCAGCATAAACCATTTATCCATGACCAGACCGTCCTGATGCCAGCGCTCATCCCAGGCGGCCAGCAGCGCGTCGCGGCACGGCAGCTGTGCCATCACCGCTGCCGAGAGCGCCGCCAGCGCATCAGTCATATTCGTGGCGTGCGCATACTGCGCCTGAACCAGACGATCGGCCTGCGTCGTATCCCCCAGAGCCAGATAGCTCAGACAGACATTCTTCAGCGCGCGCCGGCCAATTTCCGCATGATCAACGCGATATTCGCTGCTCTGGCTGGCCAGATAGAGCGCATAGCACTCGTCGTTCAGCTCGTTTGCCAGCGTGCGCATCAGCGCATGGCGTACGGCGGCAATCGCCTGTGGATCGATGATGTCGAACAGCTCTGCTATCTCATTTTCTGATGGCAGGGTCAGGATCAGCGCCATCAGCGCCGGATCGCCCTGCTCATCCAGCAGCACCGCCCGGAAAGCGTCAGCAACGTGCAGAGGCAGCGACAGCGGCTGGCCCTGCTGGTAGCGCGCGACGTTGAGACGAATATAGGTTGCGAGCAGACTCTGCGCCGCATCCCAGCGGGAAAACTCATTGCTCGCGTGACGCATCAGGAAGGTGAGCTGTGCGTCGCTCCACTTATAATCGAGTTTTACCGGTGCAGAGAATTCACGCAACAGTGACGGCACCGGCTGAAAATAGACGTTATCAAAGACAAACGTCTGGAACGCCTGCGTCACGTTCAGCACGTGATGTACCGGCTGGCCGTTATGCTGCAGCGGGATCACTTTGCCTTCGTTATCGTAGAGTTCGATATCCAGCGGAATGTGCAGCGGCAGCTTCTCCTGACCATCTGCGGTTGGCGGCGTATGCTGGGTCACGTGCAGGGTATACTGCTCCAGCTCCGGATTATAGTCATCGCGCACGCTCAAGACCGGCGTGCCTGACTGGCTGTACCAGCGACGGAACTGGGTTAAATCGACGCCAGAGGCATCTTCCATCGCCTGGACAAAATCGTCGCAGGTTGCCGCACTGCCGTCGTGACGTTCGAAGTAGCACTGCATGCCCTGCTGAAACTTCTCTTCACCCAGCAGCGTGTGCATCATGCGGATCACTTCCGATCCCTTCTCATACACCGTCAGGGTATAGAAGTTATTCATCTCTATAACCTGATCCGGCCGGATCGGGTGCGCCATCGGGCTGGCATCTTCGGCAAACTGCGCACCGCGCATCACCCGCACGTTATCAATACGATTCACCGCGCGGGAGCCGAGATCGGAGCTGAATTCCTGATCGCGGAATACCGTCAGACCCTCTTTCAGGCTGAGCTGGAACCAGTCGCGACAGGTGACGCGGTTACCGGTCCAGTTATGGAAATACTCATGGCCGATCACCGCCTCGATGCCGAGATAATCTTTATCCGTCGCGGTTTCCGCTTTTGCCAGCACATATTTGGAGTTAAAGACGTTGAGGCCTTTGTTCTCCATCGCGCCCATATTGAAGAAATCCACGGCGACAATCATAAAGATATCGAGGTCATATTCGAGACCAAAACGCTCTTCATCCCACTTCATGCTGGCTTTCAGCGAGGTCATTGCCCAGTCGGCACGATCGAGATTACCGCGGTCAACAAAGATCTCCAGCGCGACGTCGCGCCCTGAACGGGTGGTAAAACTGTCGCGCAGCACATCAAAATCACCTGCCACCAGCGCAAACAGATAGCAGGGTTTCGGGAACGGATCCTGCCACGTCACCCAGTGACGCCCGTCGTCCAGCTCGCCGCTCTTTAGCTTGTTACCGTTGGAGAGCAGATACGGGTAGCGCACCGGGTCGGCCCGGAGCGTGGTGGTAAAGCGCGCCAGAACGTCAGGACGATCCAGGTACCAGGTGATGTGCCGGAAACCCTCCGCCTCACACTGGGTGCAGAGCGCCTCGCCCGACTGATACAGCCCTTCCAGCGCGCTGTTTTTAGCCGGATGGATCAGGTTTACAATGCGCAGCGTGAAGTTGTCAGGCAGCTGACTGAGGATCAGCGCCCCCGCCTCTTCGCGATAGTGCGGCCAGGGCGCGCCATCTACCGTCAGCTCAACCAGCGTTAACGCTTCACCATCAAGATGCAGATCGGCGTCTGCTGCGCCGAGACGTTTGACCTGACTGATGGCTGTTACGCGTGTTTCTGTTGCATCCAGATCAAACGTCAGGTCGATATCCGTAATGGTGTAATCAGGCGCCCGGTAGTCGTGGCGATATTTAATGTGCGGCTGTTGCGTCATATATCCTTCTCGCATCGTTGTTATGTTGAGGCCATCCTGTTGCGGTGGCGCAAATATCTCAAAGTCTAAGCGGCCTGACGGCGAGTTGCCATGCGCAATGCGCGCTGGCGCAGAAAAGGCTACAATTCAGTAACAATGGCACAATTGACCCTCGACCCGCCACCTGCAAATGTGGTGTGATCGAAGAGATTACTGTTTTATACTCCTGCGTCTTTAGGATTTTGTTAAACACCGGGCTCTGCTCCGCGGAAGAGGATGCTGAAACGCACCATGACTGGACACGCTTCCCCGATTTTGACCACGCTGCTTGATACCGATGCGTACAAGCTTCATATGCAGCAGGCCGTATATCATCGTTACTACGATGTCCCGGTTACCGCAGAATTTCGCTGTCGCAGCGATGAACAGCTTGGCCGGTATGCCAGCGAGATTCGCGCGCAAATTGATACTCTGCAAGATCTGACCCTGAGCGACGATGAGTTTGCCTGGCTCAGTAACCTGCCTTTTTTCCAGCACGACTATCTGACCTGGCTACGCGCCTTTCGCTTCAATCCGGCGCAGGTTGAGGTACGGGACGAGCGGGGCCAGCTGCGCATCCAGATCCGCGGCCCGTGGCGTGAGGTCATTCTGTGGGAAGTGCCGCTGCTGGCGCTGATCAGTGAAGTGGTACATCGCCACCGCACGCCGCAGATCGCCGCAGAGCAGGCGGTCGCGCATCTGCAGCAAAAACTTTCAGCCTTTCAGACGCAGGTTGCCGATCTCGATATGTCGCGCTTTCAGCTGATGGATTTCGGCACGCGCCGCCGCTATTCACAGGAGGTGCAGGAAGCGATTGTCAGTACGCTGAAAGCGGAGTTTCCGTGGCTGGTGGGCACCAGTAATTACGATCTGGCGCGTCGTCTGCAGCTGACGCCGGTCGGCACCCAGGCCCATGAGTGGTTTCAGGCGCATCAGCAGATCAGCCCGGTGCTGGCCAACAGCCAGCGCGCGGCGCTGCAGTCGTGGCTGGATGAGTATGATAACCAGCTGGGCATTGCGCTCACGGACTGCATCACCATGGACGCCTTTTTGCGCGATTTTGGTCCCGGCTTTGCCCATCGTTATCAGGGACTGCGCCACGACTCCGGCGATCCGGTTGAGTGGGGCGAGAAAGCCGTTGCGCACTATGAGCGGCTCGGTATCGATCCGCGCAGCAAAACGCTGGTGTTCTCTGACAATCTCAACCTGGATAAAGCGCTGGCGCTCTATCGTCACTTTGGTCAGCGTGCCAACGTGGTGTTTGGTATTGGCACGCGCCTGACCTGCGACATTCCGGGCGTAACGCCGCTTAACATCGTGATCAAACTGGTCAGCTGCAATGGCAAACCGGTCGCCAAACTCTCTGACAGCCCGGGTAAAACGATTTGTCAGGATAAAGCCTTTGTGCGTGCGCTGCGCAAAGCATTTGACCTGCCGCTGGTTAAACGCGCCAGCTGACCTGCCACGGGCAGGGTTCACTCCCCTGCCCGCCGCCATTAAAATCACTCACTTCCCGCAATTTTGCTTGTTTCCTGATGGCTCGCAAGTAACATAGCAACACCCCTGAACGTGGGAGAATTGGCTGTTTCTGTCAGCACCGTACGTCACCTGTGACGATAGCCGGGTGCGGCGGGACACCCGTTATTTCATCTATATATAGAGAGATTTTTATGAGCGTAGTGCCTGTAGCGGATGTACTGCACGGCCGGGTCGCGGTTGACAGTGAAGTCACCGTACGCGGCTGGGTGCGTACCCGAAGAGATTCCAAAGCCGGTCTTTCCTTTATCGCCGTTTATGACGGCTCCTGCTTTAATCCCGTTCAGGCTGTCGTCAATAATTCTCTGAATAATTATCAGGATGAAGTGCTGCGTCTGACCACCGGCTGCTCGGTCATTGTTACCGGCACCGTAGTGGAATCACCGGGCCAGGGCCAGGCATTTGAGCTGCAGGCCACCCGTGTTGAAGTGACCGGCTGGGTTGACGATCCTGACACTTACCCGATGGCTGCCAAACGTCACAGCATCGAGTATCTGCGCGAAGTGGCTCATCTGCGCCCGCGTACTAACCTGGTTGGCGCCGTCGCGCGCGTGCGTCATACCCTGGCGCAGGCGCTGCATCGCTTTTTCCATGAGAACGGCTATTTCTGGGTTTCCACGCCGCTGATCACCGCATCAGATACGGAAGGCGCAGGCGAAATGTTCCGCGTATCGACGCTGGATATGGAAAACCTGCCGCGCGATCCGCAGGGTAAAGTGGATTATGACAAAGATTTCTTCGGTAAAGAGGCGTTCCTGACCGTATCAGGCCAGCTGAATGCTGAAACGTATGCCTGTGCGTTGTCAAAAGTCTACACCTTTGGCCCAACGTTCCGTGCGGAAAACTCCAACACCAGCCGTCACCTGGCGGAATTCTGGATGCTGGAGCCGGAAGTGGCGTTTGCCACGCTGGATGACGCCGCAGCGCTGGCTGAAGCGATGCTGAAATATGTCTTCAAAGCTGTACTGAATGAACGTGCTGATGACATGGCGTTCTTCGCCGAGCGCGTGGATAAAGATGCCGTTGCGCGCCTTGAGCGTTTTGTTACCACCGATTTTGCACAGGTAGACTATACCGACGCAGTTGACATATTGCTGAAGAGCGGCCAGAGCTTTGAAAACCCGGTTGCATGGGGTGTGGATCTCTCTTCTGAACATGAGCGCTATCTGGCCGAAAAACACTTCAAGGCGCCGGTGGTGGTGAAGAACTACCCGAAAGATATTAAAGCGTTCTACATGCGTATGAATGATGACGGTAAAACCGTAGCGGCAATGGACGTGCTGGCACCGGGCATTGGTGAAATCATTGGTGGATCGCAGCGTGAAGAGCGGCTGGATGTGCTGGATGCCCGTCTGGCAGAGATGGGGCTGAATAAAGAGGATTACTGGTGGTATCGCGACCTGCGTCGTTACGGCACCGTACCGCACGCCGGCTTTGGTTTAGGGTTTGAACGTTTGATCGCCTATGTCACCGGCGTACAAAATGTAAGGGACGTTATCCCCTTCCCGCGTACCCCGCGCAACGCGAATTTCTGATTTCTGCAATTAAATATAAGAAATTCATATATATACCGAGGTCGGCACTGCCGGCCTTTTTTTATTTTTGTAAATCTTGAGATATCTCACAAAGTTCCGTAATTATTACAAATTGTCACACAATTTTTCTTTTTGATACTCAATTAGGAGATTTGAATCATTTTCGGGCTAGAAATAGCAACTGCGGAGTGAAAAGATGCGTGCAGACATATGAGACACCAAACTTCTTTCAGGGTTCCTGTAAAGTTTTCCTGACGGCAGTGGCAGGTGTCCAGATAACTCCAATGAGGGTAATAAATAATGATGAAGCGCAACATTCTTGCAGTGGTTATCCCTGCTCTGTTAGCTGCCGGTGCAGCAAATGCAGCAGAAATCTATAACAAAGATGGCAACAAACTGGACCTCTACGGAAAAGTTGACGCACGCCACACATTCTCTGACGACGCTGGCAACGATGGCGACGCCTCTTATGTGCGCTTTGGTTTCAAGGGTGAAACGCAGATTACCGACCAGCTGACCGGTTACGGCCAGTGGGAATACAACATCCAGGCAAACGTTGCTGAATCTCAGGGTACTGAAGGTTCCAAAACCCGTCTGGGCTTTGCCGGTCTGAAATTTGGCGACTACGGCTCATTCGACTACGGTCGTAACTACGGCGTAGGCTACGATCCACTGGCGTGGACCGACGTTCTGCCAGTATTCGGCGGCGACTCTGGCCGTTCTGACAACTTTATGCTGGGTCGTTCTAACGGTCTGGCGACCTACCGCAACAGCAACTTCTTTGGTCTGGTTGATGGCCTGGCGTTCGCTGCTCAGTATCAGGGCAAAAACGAAGAGTCCGCCAATGGCCGTAGCGCAGATCGCGCAAACGGCGACGGCTGGGGTACTTCTTTAACCTATACCTCTGAGATCGGCGTAGGTGTTTCTGCGGCATACTCCTCTTCTGACCGTACCAACGGCCAGCAGGGCGCTTTCTATGGCAACGGCAGCGAGAAAGCTGACGCCTGGTCAACCGCGCTGAAATATGATGCGAACAACGTATACCTGGCTGCGATGTACGGTGAGAGCCGTAACTCAACCTGGATTACAACTAACGCTGATACTCCTGCAGAACTCAACGGTGCAGTAAACAAAGAGCAGAAGTTTGAAGTTGTAGCTCAGTACCAGTTCGACTTCGGTCTGCGCCCATCCCTGGCTTACGTCCAGTCTAAAGGCAAGGATATCGAGACCTGGGGCGATCAGGACCTGTATAAGTACGTTTCAGTGGGTACTTACTACTACTTCAACAAAAACATGTCTACCTATGTTGACTACCAGATCAACCTGATGGATGACAACGACTTTACCCGCGCAGCTGGCATCACTACTGATGACACCGTTGGCGTAGGCCTGGTTTACCAGTTCTGATTCTGCGAATCAGCACGGTTTAACCACGTAAAACGGAGCCTGATGGCTCCGTTTTTCTTTTCAGTGATCTACCTCGCAATTAGCAGTGCTTATATCCGCCACCGGCACAATTCTTTTTGAGATGGCCGGTTGGCAAGCCTCGCGTCTGACGTTAACCTGATAGCTCATTTCGCTAAAGTTCACCCAAACGGAACTGACTCATGTTTGAATCTATCTCTGCCGCACCTGCCGACCCTATTCTGGGGCTGGCCGATCTGTTTCGCGCTGATGACCGTCCGCATAAAATTAATCTGGGCATTGGCGTATACAAAGATGAAACCGGAAAAACGCCGGTGCTGACCAGCGTGAAAAAAGCTGAGCAGTACCTGCTGGAAAATGAGACGACCAAAAACTATCTGAGCATTGACGGCCTGCCCGATTTTGCCCGCTGCACTCAGGCGCTGCTGTTTGGCAACGACAGCCCGCTTATCGCCGCAGGCCGCGCCTGCACGGCGCAGACGCCAGGCGGCACCGGCGCCCTGCGCGTGGCGGCGGATTTTCTCGCCACGCAGACCAGCGTTAAACGCGTCTGGGTAAGCAATCCAAGCTGGCCAAACCATAAAAACGTGTTTAACGCTGCCGGCCTCGAGGTGTGTGAATATCAGTACTACGACGCCGCAAACCACACGCTCGATTTCGACGGCATGCTGGCAGCGCTGCAGCAGGCGCAGGCGGGCGACGTGGTGCTGTTCCACGGCTGCTGCCATAACCCGACCGGCATCGACCCGACGCGCGAGCAGTGGCAACAGCTCGCAACGCTGTCACAGGAAAAGGGCTGGCTGCCGCTGTTTGACTTCGCCTATCAGGGTTTTGCACGCGGTCTGGACGAAGATGCTGAAGGCCTGCGCATTTTTGCCGCAGCCCACCAGGAGCTGCTGGTTGCCAGCTCCTACTCTAAGAACTTTGGTCTCTATAACGAGCGCGTCGGCGCCCTGACGCTGGTAGCGGCCAGCAGCGACGCGGCTAAAACCGCGTTCAGCCAGGTGAAATACAGCATCCGTGCCAACTACTCCAATCCGCCGTCGCACGGCGCTGCCGTTGTCGCCACTATCCTCAGCAATGAGGCGCTGCGGACTATCTGGGTACAGGAGCTGACTGATATGCGTCAGCGTATTCAGCGTATGCGTCAGCTGTTTGTGAACACGCTGGCAGAAAAAGGCGCGCGCCAGGATTTCAGCTTCATCATCAAACAGAACGGCATGTTCTCATTCAGCGGCCTGACCAAAGATCAGGTCGTGCGTCTGCGTGATGAATTCGGCGTGTACGCGGTAAACTCAGGTCGCGTTAACGTGGCAGGCATGACGCCGGATAATATGTCGGCGCTGTGTGAAGCGATAGTCGCAGTACTCTAAGCGAAATGCGTGAACAGGCGGCGGGTGAGGCTCTCACCCGCCGCTTTTTTTATGGCTACTGCAGGAAAGGATTGGTCAGACGCTCACGTCCCAGCGTGGATACCGGCCCATGCCCGGGTACAAACGCAATGTCGTCGCCCAGCGGCAGCAGTTTGGTTTTGATGGCGTTGATCAGATCGCTGTGGCTGCCCTGCGGGAAGTCGGTGCGCCCGACGCCGCCGCTAAAGATCACGTCTCCTGAGATAAGCAGCTTTCCGGCGCGATCGAAAAAGACAATGTGCCCCGGGGTATGACCCGGACAGTGCAGCACCTCCAGCGCCACGTTGCCCAGCTCTACCACATCACCCTCTTCCAGCCAGCGATCCGGCGTCAGCGGTGCACACTCCGGCAGCCCAAACATCCGGCTCTGCGTGGGCAGATTATCGAGCCAGACTTTGTCCAGCTGATGCGGGCCGGTCACCGGTATCTGGAAATGGGCCGCCAGCTCAGCCGCCGCGCCGGCATGGTCGAGGTGACCGTGCGTCAGCAAAATCTGCGACGGCTTCAGGCCGCGCTCCGCCAGCGCCGCTTTGATGGTTTCCGCATCGCCGCCAGGATCGACCAGGGCTGCAATGCCCGTCTCTTCATCCCAGATAGCTGAACAGTTTTGCGAAAAGGCGGTAACCGGAATAATGTGATAATTCATAACGCTCCATGACCGGCACACGCAGCGCTGCCGGCATCAGGACCAGTGCCTTGCAGGCCCGGTATCTATGTGTACGAAGTTGCTGCGTGGATAATATCCTACACCACCCGCGCGCATAGATAACGCCGCTTTACGCACGTTACTCAGGGCAATGCCCTCAATATGGAAATCCATCGCCTGGCCTTTGGTGTGATAGCTATGCTTCGCCACGCCAGGGCCCGATTCGCGCAGCATGTTGTTGGTCGACAGCGTACGATAACCTGAGATGAGCTGTACCGGTTTACGGGTATCCAGCAGCGCCTGCAGGCGGTAGAGCTGATCAAACAGATGGGGATCGATGCTTTTCACTTTATTTGCGCGGTAGTCGCGGAAAAAGTGATTAAGACGCGCCAGTTCGTCGCGATCGTAGCTTTTACCGTTGAAAAACTCAGTTTTGAGGGTTTCACCGGTATGCATGTTGCTGAGCGTCAGAATACGCGGACGTGAGGTCGACACAGAGGCCAGCGCTGAGCCGGGGAGCAGGGAGAGGCCTGCTGCTGCGCCGCCAAGCAGCAGTAAGCGGCGGCGCTGAGAATCGATATTAGCCATGAAACGAGGTTACCTGAATAAAACACATTGAATGTGTAAAAAGTACACAAGGCCGCACAGTAACGGCAGCATGGATATCAGTCAACCCGGAATCTGTCTCAGAATGTGCAAAACCCGACCAGAAGCAAATTTCTGGCCGGGTTTCAGGGGCGTTTCGCTTATCAACAATCTGGCGAAAATCAGCACGCTACAGCAGGAGCTGTCCTGCCCGGGCCAGCACCTGGCTGCCGGAGCGCGCCGTATTATCATAATTGTAAATATCTGTACGATATTGCGCCTGCCCGTCATCGCTGACCCAGGCGGTCAGATAGTACAGATTGACCGGGATACGATGCCGAATCGGCACATAGCGCGTGTCACCCTGCTTCAGCGTGCTGGAAATACGGCTGTCGTTCCAGCCAGCATCCTGCAGCAGCAGGTTAGCCAGATCGGAGGCTTTATTTACGCGTACGCAGCCGGAGCTGAGTGCGCGAATATCGCGCTGAAACAGGCCGTGGTTTGGCGTATCGTGCAGATAGATGGCGTCTGAACTGGGCATATTAAACTTATAACGTCCCAGTGAATTGGTGGCGCCCGGTGCCTGACGGATGCGATACGGGAAGCTGGCAGCAGAAACCATCTGCCAGTTGATCATCGTCGGGTCGATCACTTCAGCGTCAGCGCTCCAGCCTGACAGCAGCGTATAGCCGTGCCGGTAGAGATAACCAGGATCCTGTTTCACCTTCGGCACAATATCCTGACGCACCAGCGTGGTTGGCACGTTCCACGGCGGATTGAGCACCACGTTGTTCAGCGCACTGCGCATAAGCGGCGTTTTGCGATCGGGCCGTCCGACAATAACCCGCGATGAGAGCACCGTGCTGCCGTTGTTATAGTAGGTCAGCGAATAGTTGGGAATATTCACCATTATCCCGTTATGCATATCATCCGGCAGCAGCCGCAGACGCTGAATGTTCAGCGCCAGCAGTGAGGCGCGCATCTGCGGTGAGACATTGAGCCACTCGCGGGTGCGCGGGCCAATTGCGCCGTCATCCGCCAGCCCCTGCCAGTGCTGAAAGCGCTTCACGCCCTCAACCAGCGCAGTGTCATAGATATTGCCGGCTGCAGAAGGCGATCCGGCCAGTATATTTCCTGCCGGCTGCGGCGTCGGGGCCGGAAGATCGGTGACGTTGGTGGCGGAAGGACTTACTGCCACCGGCTGGCTTTCAGCAACCGGCACGGCGCCCGCCGGCTCTGCATCTTCATCAGGTGCAGGCGTAGTGGCGTGGTCAGATGCGGTCAGCATACCGGTGCGCTGAAGAATTTCCCGCAGCGCCGGCACATCATCGCTGACCTGCCCCGGACGCAGCGTTGCTTTGTCACGCAGCTGCGGCCAGGGACGATTATCCGTCAGCAGCGTCTTCAGCGCCGCATGCATCGGCTGATACTGCGGATGCTGCGGCTGCAGTGAGGCCACAAACGCGCGGCTGCCGCCAGCGTTGACCGCGTTCTGCCACTGATTGATCGCTGACAGCGACGGCATGGTAAGCCTGTAAGGCACATTGCTGTAAAGCCAGGTTTCACCCTGCGCCGGTACGCCCGCCACAAACTGCAGGTAACCCAGCATGGCATCGCTCAGCACCACGTCGCGCGCAAAGCCTTTAATGTCCGGATCGGTCAGCCGCTCAACCCAGCGGCTGAACTGTGGCTGCACGCCTGAAAGCGCGACCTCAGCCAGCTGCTGCTGAAACGCCTGCACCGTATCGCGGTCCTGCCAGAGCGGCGCCATTCCGCGCGCGGCATAAAGACCCGCCAGACCCGGCAGGTAAAAAGGGCGATCGCTGGCGCTGAATGCCTGCAGGATCTGCTGCTGGCTGGCCGCCACTGACGTGGTGCCGTGCCCGCCGGCTGTCATGCTGGCGGTTTGTGCAGCCTGCCCCGCGGCCAGTGGCAAGCCTGCCAGCACGACACTAAACACCAGCGCCATGCGATTAAATCTGAACGTTTTACTCAGCAACATCCCTGCCCCCTGTTACCTGAGACGCAGCCTGCCCTGTGCGCTGCGTATAACCTGACTTTCATGATGAGTATATAAAGAAAAAACGGCATTCGCCTCTCAGGGCCAATGCCGTTTACAGATTAACGCTGGTTGCGCGGTTTAACCAGTCAGGCGCTTAGCTATTTTGCGTTTCCAGCCCCTGCTCGCTTTGCGCCGTTTTTACCGGTGCCGGATCGGCGGAAAAACCACGCAGGCCCACTACGTGCACATGCTCCGTATTGTTAAATACTTTACGAACCAGTTTATAAGTGGTGCCTTTTTCCGGACTGATATTTTCCGGCGCGGCGATCACCAGCTGCATCTCCAGACGCTCGCAGAGTTCAAACAGCGTCGCGATTGAACGGGCATCCAGACGCGCCGCTTCATCAAGGAACAGCAGACGGCACGGTGAGATATCTTTGCCGCGCAGACGACGCGACTCCTCTTCCCAGCTCTGCACCACCATCACCAGAATTGACATCCCGGTACCAATCGCCTCGCCGGTTGAGAGCGCCCCGCTTTCCGCGCGCAGCCAGCCGTCGGAGCCGCGATTTACTTCAACTTCCATTTCCAGATAGTTGCGATAATCCAGCAGCTCCTCACCGATGGTCTGCGGCGTACGCTGGCCCATATCAATCTGCGGGTTAAGACGCTGATAAAGTTTGGCCAGCGCTTCCGAGAATGTCAGCCGGTTACTGGTAAAGAGATCCTGATGCTGTTCGTGCTCTTCGGAGAGCGTATCCAGCAGCGTGGCGTGTGTCTCACGCACGTTGACGTTAAGCCGTACGCTCTTCACCTGACCAAAACTCACCGTCTGCAGCCCCTGGTTCAGCTGCCGGATGCGGTTCTGTTCGCGCTGAATAGTCTTGCGAATAATATTGGCCGCACTGCGTGAGCTGATCGCCAGCGTCTGCTCACGCGCCGTCAGCTCTTCAGTCAGACGGTTCAGCTCAATCTCCATCTGCTCAATCGCCTCGACCGGATCGTCAGTGCGGATAATATCCTGACGGATACGCTCGCGCAGATGCTGATAAACGGCGATAAAGAACTGAATTTTACGCTCCGGACGCTTGGGATCTTCCGACATGCGCAGAACATCACGCAGATGTTCATTATCCGCCACCGCAAGACGCAGCGCGCCCAGGGCTTTATCGGACATTGAGCGCAGCTCGTCACCGCTCATATAGGCCAGCTCGCGCCGGTGCAGCCGTCGTTCCACGCCGTTGTCTTTCACCAGACGCAGTACGGAGCACCAGCCCGCCTTGGCACTGACCACCTGCTCACGCAGGATGCGATAATCGCGCTCCAGCTTACGCAGCTTTTTCTGCAGGCTGTCCATTTCTGCTTCGCAGAACGTCAGCTGTTTCTCCAGCTGGTTACGCCGCGCCCGGTTATGGCTGAGCGCGGTATAGAGTTCATCGCGCCGGATACGCGCCCGCTCTTCCGCGCTGGCATCGGCGTGAACGCCGATATCCTGCATCTCCTGCTGCAGCTCTTTCAGCATGTCGCGTTTGGCATCGTGCGAACTGCGCAGCGAGGCCAGCACCTGCGAGTACTGCGTCAGCTGCGCCTGATGTTCACGCAGGCGTTCACGGGCGCGGCTGCGCTCGCCTTCAGCCTGCTCCAGGCGCTGCCGTAGCTTATCAGAGAGATCGCTGTTACCGGTCAGCATCCCGGCTGAATCGCCATAGCTGAAGTGGGCGCGGCGCTGTACCACCTCCGTCAGCGCAAATGCCTGCTGGCGCGCGCTGAGCTGCTGCGCCTGCGCCTGCTGGTAGTCGCGCTGCAGCTGATCGTGCTGCTGCGGATCGTTCTGCAGCACCGCCACCAGCGACTCCAGCTTGCTGAGTTTGCTGCCGTGCTGGTGCAGGAAGCGCGCCGCCTCCTGCGCCTCTTCCACCCGCTCACGGATCTCTTCGCAGCGATCCGGCAGGGTGTCATCCAGCAGCAGGTTAACGCGAGGCAGCAGGCGGTTAAGCTGGGCGACGCCGTCGCGCGCCTGTTCAAACTGTGCACGCTGCTGCTGATTATTACTCTCATGCTGCGCCAGACCGCGCTCCAGCTCACTGCGCCGGCCGTTAAGCTGGCGGATTTGCGCTTCCGGATCCTCATCAAACGCTACCGCCAGATGACTGCCGATAAAGCGGCTGAAAGACTGATGCAGACGCTGCGTTTTCTGTACGTCAAATGAGAGCGTCGCATAACGTTCTGCCAGCCTGTCACGTTCAATACCCAGCAATTCAAGCTGATTTTCACGTGCGGCGCGGCCAAACAGCGGCACCTTAGGAAAACGCGAATAGCGCCACTGACGCTCTGCGACTTTGACCACGACAGCTTTATCCAGCTCATCTACGCTGAAGACGCTGTCATCAAAGGATTGCGGATCGCCCTCAATCAGATAGAGATCTTCTGGGCACTCTTCCAGCCCTTCGAGCTGTTCGCGTATCAGCGCCAGATCCGGCACCACGATGGCGTGGCGCGAAGGTCCATAGAGCGCAGAAAAATAGGGGGCATCGTCCAGCGTGACATCATCATAAATTTCGGAGAGCAGCACGCCGCCAAAGCGCTCTGCCAGCTGCGTGAGGCGCGCATCTTCTGCGCCGCCTGGCTGGCTGAGGCGTTCAATCTGCTGCTCAACGTCGCGTTTACGCGCCGCAATTTCATCTCGCTCTACGGTGGTTTCACGCTCGCGCTCCAGCAGCTGCTGCATAAAGGCGGTCACCTGCTGACTGCTGCTCAGCTGCTCACCTGTCTGTTCGCTAAGCTGCGTCAGAATCTCCTGAGCGGCCAGCCAGTGCGGGGCGCGTGCCGTCAGCGTTGCGATACGTTCGCGCAGCTGTTCCAGCTCCTGACGCATCTGCATGCGCTGTTCACCGGCATCGGCAACGCTGGCGCTGAGCTGCTCAATCTGCGCTTCCAGCTCGCGCTGCAGCCCTTCCAGCGCGTCTGCTTCATAGTGCTGGCCCTGACGTTTGCAGAACTCTGCCAGCAGGCGTTCAGCCTCATGCTGCTCGCGCAGGCGACCTTCTGATTCGTTAAGACGCAGCCGCAGTGACGCCAGCTGATCGGCATAATGACGCTGATTCGCGGCGTCGCGCAGCAGCTGACGACCCACCTGCCAGGCGTCCTGACGGCTGACCTCACCGGCAATGCTGGTTACCAGCGCCAGCGCCTGCTCAAACTGGCTGTGTGCGGCTTCCGCCATACTCAGTTTCTGCTCCAGCCGCAGCAGCTGGCTGGTCGCCTCTTCGTCGCGTGCCTGGAACGTCTCCAGCCAGTCAGCGGCGTTATCAATCGTCAGGTCCGGCAGCTGGCAGCGCGTACGGGCTTTCTCCAGTGCCTGCAGCGCCTGCTGATACTGAATAGAGCGCGTCTGCTGAACATCCAGCGCCTGCTGGAAATCGGCCAGCTGACTTTTCAGCTCATCCACTTCAATTTCAGCGGCTTCGGCGCGCGCCTCATTCTCTTCCTGGATCTCACGCGCTTCAGCTACAAACTCATTCTGCTCTTCCAGCCGGTAGCTCAGCTCTTCAAGATCGGCATCATAACGCGCGATTTTCTCCTGCTGGCGCATTGCGGTCTGCACCAGATTAAGATGATCGCTGGCCGCCTGATAATCGATCTCCAGATCGCTTTCAGCGGCGCTATGCTCAGCCAGCTCACGCGCCATTTCCACGTGACGATACTGCTCCGACACCAGCTGGTTGCGGCTGCTGAACAGCTCATTGCGCAGCTGAAGCGCCCCGTCCAGATGTACCCGCCGTTCGTTCGCATGACGCATATAGTCAGCTGAGACGTAGCTGGTCGCCTCAGAGATCAGATGCTTGAACAGATCGCGATCGGACTGCGTCACGCGAATCGCTTCCAGCGTCATGCGGTTCTCACGCAGTGCCGCTTCCATATCCTGAAACGCTTTACGCACGCCGCCGTTTTCCGGCAGCAGATAGTCGCGCAGCGAACGGGTGATGGCGCTGGAGATACCGCCGTAGAGCGACGCCTCAATCAGCCGGTAGAATTTACTGCGATCGCTGGCTGAACGCAGGCGACGCGGCACCACGCCGAGTTCAAACAGCATGGCGTGATAGTCAGTAATGGAGCTGTACTGGCGGAACTGCACGCCTTCCTGTGCTTCAACGCGATCTTTAACCTCTGTCAGCGGCAGTACACGCGCCTGACGGCTGTTAAGGATCTCGGTCAGCAAGTCAGTGGGCAGCGCATCCGCGGGCAGGCCATGAATACTGAACGGTTTAATATCCACTTTCTTATCGCGCCCGGCCACCTGCTGCAGACGCACCCCGACCACAACGCGCTGATGGCGTGAGTTGACGACATCCAGCACTGAATAGCAGACGCCAGCGCGCAGTTTACCGTGCAGACCCTTATCGCGGGAGCCTGACGTGGCGCCTGCTTCCGTGGTATTACGGAAGTGCAGCAGGGTTAAATCGGGGATCATCGCCGTAACAAACGCGGCCATGGTGGTGGATTTGCCGGCACCGTTACCGCCTGAAAGCGTGGTAACCAGTTCATCGAGATCAAAGGTGCGGGCAAAAAAGCCATTCCAGTTGATCAGTGTCAGCGAACGAAACTTACCGCGTTCAATCATACCTGCTTCTCCTCCGCGTTATCAGTCGCATCACTGCTCTCCGCATGTTCACTCTCCTGCTCCGCCTCATCGGCTGTTGCAGAAACGGCAGCCTCTTCGGGTGTCATCGCTTCACCCACGCGGATCAGACGCAGCTGCGCCTCACGCGGATCGTCGCCGCTGCGCACGTCAGCACCAAAGCGAAAGACTGATTCCATAATGCGAAATTTGCTGCTGTCATTACCCATAAACCACACCATTCCCAGGCGGCGCAGACGGCTCAGTGAGGCGCGCATCTTCTCCTGCAGGCGGGTGCGATCGAGATCGGAACCGGTTGAGCGCTGATTGACCAGCTTAAGCAGCTTGTGTTCATCCGCCAGCGACAGCAGCTCATCATAGAGCTCCTGCTGGGTAAAAATACCCTCGTTTGCCAGACGCTCCGGGCTCAGATAGAGGTAGCAGAGAATTTTGCCTACCATCATATCCAGCTCAGAGAGCACCGAGCGTGGGATCAGCGTGGTTGAGCGCGGCCGCAGGTAGAAAAAGCCTTCTGGCGCGCGGATCAGCTCCACGTTATAGCGGGCATAAAACTCTTCAAGATAGGTTTGGTAGTCCATCAGAAAAGCGTGATTGTCCAGCTCTTCGATACCGATATGCCGGCCCGCGCGCAGCTGACTGTCGAGCGCCGGAAAAAGGGGATTGGCCAGCGCCAGTGCCAGTTTAACCGGCATCACTTGTTCAATATTTGTCGATGACATGCGCCTGCACCTTGGCTCCGTAATCATTAATGGTCTGCCATTCTGCTGGCAAACCGGCTAAATCTGCTTCAGCAACGCCCAGCCGCACCGCCTGATCGATCACGATACGCGCCAGATCGAAATGGCGCGCGCGCGGATATTGCGCCAGGTATTCGCGCATGACGGTGGCAAGGTGCAGCGGTTTTTGCTCGCGAAGATACACAGCCAGCGCCTCTTCAATCATGGCGGCCAGCTGCTCGCGGATCTCGTTAAACTCTTCATACTCCATTTCCGGCGGAAGCTCGCCCATGACCTCATCGTTACGCAGCGTCATCTCTTCATCGCGCATATCGAGCAGGCGGTCAGCGCTGGCGTAAGTCAGCATCCACGGCTGATCAAAATAGTTCTGTACCGACTGACGCAGCCGCTGTGCAAAGACCCGGTTCTTATCCATATCAATCGCGGTACGGATAAACTTATGTACGTGACGGTCATAGCCGATCCACAGATCAATCGCCTGCTGGCCCCAGCTGATAATACGATCGAGTTTGTTCTGCAGGTCATAAACCAGTTTGTCGACGAAACCGAGATCGGGACTGCTTAGCGTGGCATCCTGGATGCGCAACAGGTTTGCCTGCAGCTTATCGCCCGCCGCTTCCAGCGTATCCTGCAGTTCACGCAGCGTGCCGGAGGTCTCAGAGAGCAGCAGTTCACAGCTGGAGATCGCGGCGCGCCAGTCTTTGTTGAGCAGCGCGGCGATATCATTTTTTACCGTCTGCTGCTGCTCATCCATCAGGCGCTGCGTCATATCGATGCTGTCAAAAATCTCAGCAACCGAATATTTCAGCGGAGCAAATACGTTGCGGTGCCAGTGAAACTCATCGCCATCTTCTTCAGCGGCGTCAGCAGCGCGCTTCAGCTCCTGACCCACAATTGAGAGCTGCATTGAGAGGCGCAGCGTGGAGAATTCGCGCTGGCGGATATAGTAGTCGGTGATGCCAATTCCCAGCGGCGTCAGGCGATAGATAGCGTGCCCTTCAGACACCTCGCTGGTAAACCGGTTAAGCAGTCGCTGCCGTACCAGGTCGTTAATCGCATTGTTCGCACGCACCTGTACGGTTTCATGCGTCTGTTCAAACGCTTTGCTGACGTGACGAAAGGCGTCGGTCAGCTCACCTTCACTCATTTCACCGTCCATGCGCTCACCGTTAAGGGTGGCGATGGCCAGCAAAAAGGCCAGACGTTCTACCGGCAGCGCAAGCGAGAAATCGTTTTTGCGTGCCCAGGCCACCAGTTCTGGCACCGTCTGGGAAAAATCGCTCATAGTTGATCCTTTTACCTGGGTTTGCGCGCCGTCACATGGATATAACGCCCTAAGCTTAAAAAGGGCTCCTGACGACAGTAGCGCCGCTCCATTTCAATAATCTCTTCCACGCTCTTACCTGCACCGGGCTGCGGTTTCATGTAATCACTGAACACGCGAACACCGGTGCGCTGCTCAATCACAAAACCGCACTGCGTGAGCCATTGATAGACGTCCTGCGGCTCGCGCGGAAAATCGGGCGACAGGGTACGCTTTTTGCGTTTGGTCATATTGGCGCGCAGGTAGCCGAAATTACCCAGCGTAAGCGTGCGAAACGTCAGCCCGTGTGCGTTGTAAAACATCAGCGACAGCACACCGCCTGGTTTCAGCGTCTGCCACAGCGCCTGCAGCACGGCCAGCGGATCGGCCACCCACTCCAGCACCGCGTGAAACAATACCAGATCGACTGGCGTATCCAAATGCTCGCCTACCTGCTGAGCGCTGACTTGCCGGAACTGCATATTGTGGCTGACGCCGGTTTCCCGTGCGTGGTCCGCCGCCAGTTTCAGCATTTCACCGGAGAGATCGCAGAGCGTGACCTGATGCCCGCGGGCAGCGAGTCCGCTGGAGATTTGCCCCACGCCGCCGCCAGCATCCAGCACAGATAGCGGTCCGGCAGGCAGTGACGGCAGCAGCGCCTCCAGCTCATCCCACAGAATGGCCTGACGCACCAGCCCTTTGCGGGTGCCGTAAATGTTTTGCGAGAATTTATCCGCCAGATCGTCGAAATTACGATCCTGCATGGTGTGCGCTCCGGTTTGCGGCAGTTAACTTGTGCTATTTTGTCACAGGCTCACCAGGAATGAACCTTTCACGCTGCAGTAACTGTCTGGCTGCTGTTTTTTCAGACAAAAGGAGTAAAAAAGGATGTTATTTGCCTTAAAAAAAGTCATTGGCGGCTTGCTTCTGCCTTTGCCGCTGCTGTTACTGCTGATGGCAGCCGGACTTTTGCTGCTCTGGCTGACGCGCTGGCAAAAAAGCGCCAAAGTTTTACTCTCCGTCAGCTGGCTGCTGCTGCTGCTGCTGAGCCTGCAGCCGGTGGCCGACCGCCTGCTGCTGCCGCTGGAAAACCGCTACCCGACGTGGAACGGTACAACGCCGGTGGCCTGGATTGTGGTGCTGGGCGGCGGTTATACCTGGAACCCGGACTGGGCGCCCGGCTCTAACCTGATTGGTAACAGCCTGCCGCGCGTGACGGAGGGCGTAAGGCAGTGGCGACGCAACCCGCAGGCCAAAATGATTTTTACCGGTGCGGCGGCAGGCCAGAATCCGCGCAGCAACGCAGCGGTTGCCGCCGACGTCGCGATGAGCCTTGGCGTACCGCCTAGCGCCATCATTACGCTTGATTCGCCGAAAGATACCGCTGAAGAGGCGCAGGCGGTAAAACAGATGACGGGCAATAGCGCATTTCTGCTGGTCACCTCCGCCAATCATCTGCCGCGTGCGATGGCTTTTTTTCACCACGCCGGACTGGCACCGATCCCCGCGCCCGCCAATCAGATGGCGATCGTCTCGCCGCTTAACGGCTGGGAGCGTGCGCTGCCCTCGCCACTCTGGCTGAGCCACAGTGAACGGGCTATCTATGAGACGCTGGGACAGATCTGGCAGCATTTGCGCGGTCAGTCGGGCAGCCGTGACGACGCTGCGCCCTGATGTCAGAAAGAGAAAGTGTCAGACAGAGCCAGCGGCGTTGCGCCTGCTGGCCTGACAGAGAGAGTTAACGCTGCATCGCCGCGCGTACGCGCGCCAGATCTTCTGGTGTATCCACGCCCACGCTCGGGATAGTTGTGGCAACCGCCACATGAATTTTTTCGCCATACCAGAGCACGCGCAGCTGCTCCAGTAGCTCAATCTGCTCCAGCGCGCAGGGTTGCCAGGCGACATAGCGGCGAATAAAGCCGGCGCGGTAGGCATAAATACCGATATGCCTCAGCAGCGTATCTCCCGCCTGCTCGCGCGACTGCGCATAGCGCTCGCGATCCCAGGGAATGGTGGCCCGCGAGAAATAGAGCGCGTAGCCCTGCCGGTCGGTTACCACTTTAACCGCGTTCGGATTAAACGCCTCATCGGCATCTGCGATCGGCACCGCCAGCGTGGCCATGCCAGCCTCTGCCGCGGCGAGATTCTCCGCCACCTGACGCACGATACCGGCCGGGATCATCGGCTCATCGCCCTGCACGTTGACAATGATAGTGTCATCGTCAAAGTTGCAGGCTTCAATGACTTCAGCCAGCCGCTCGGTGCCGGACTGATGATCGGCCCGCGTCATACAGACTTCACCGCCGGCCGCAGTTACTGCTGCAGCGACTTCGGGGTGATCGGTTGCGACGATTACGCGATCGGCTCCCGACTCCCGCGCACGCTCCATGACGTGCACGACCATGGGCTTACCGTGGATATCGACCAGCGGTTTACCCGGCAGACGCGTCGAAGCGTAGCGCGCCGGAATGATAGCAACAAAACTCATGGATGGATCTCTTCAGCCGTCAGCGTTCGCGCCTCGGTTTCCAGCAGCACCGGAATGCCATCCCGGACCGGGAATGCCAGTCCGTCAGGCTTGCAGATAAGCTCCTGCTGCGCCTTGTTGAAGTAGAGTTTTCCGTTACAAACCGGACAGGCCACAATCTCAAGTAAACGGTGATCCATACTTTTCTCCTTTCAGGATCGGGGTCAGTTAGTCAGCATACCATAGCGGTTGCCAGACTCTATTACGCGCCGCGGGCCAGCCGGGTGATATCGTCGAGCAGCGGTGCCACTGCCGCACCGGAAAGCTGCGCCTCTACCGGCAGATACCACCAGTTGTCGCGCGCAAACTTACGGCACTTCACCGCATCTTTCTCCGTCATCAGCAGACATTGTCCGCTCAGCGTCAGGCCGGCAAGCTCCGGCTCGCTGTAAGCGTGATGATCGGCAAACGCGATTTCCGCTACCGTTTTAATGCCCTGCTGCTGCAGCGTGGTGAAAAAGCGCGGCGGATGGCCAATACCGGCCATCGCCACAATATCTGGCAGCGCACTGAGCGCAGCGGTTTCGCCCGATAGCAGGTTAACCGCCCGACCCGGCTGCAGCGTCATGGCAATTTCCGGACTGGTGGCATTGCCACCATTAACGATCACTGCATCCACCTGCTGCAGCCGGTGCGCACGCTCCCGCATAGGCCCGGCGGGTAACCACCAGCCGTTGCCAAAGCGGCGCACGCCATCCACCACCACAATTTCGCGATCGCGCTGCAGCGCATAATGCTGCAGGCCATCATCCGTGATGATGATGTCCAGCGAATGCGCCGCCAGCAGCGCTTCGATAGCCTGACGGCGCCGGGGCGCCACGGCAACCGGTACGCCGGTGCGTTGTGCAATCAGCACGGGTTCATCCCCTGCCTCGGCCGTTGAGGTTTCCCCGGTTACCAGCAGCGGATAGTGTGCCGCTTTCCCCCCGTAGCCGCGTGACACCACGCCCGGACGCAGCCCGCGCGCCTGCAGCGCTTCTGTCAGCCAGATTACTACCGGCGTCTTACCGTTACCGCCTGCCGTCAGGTTACCGACCACCACCACCGGACACGGTGCCCGCCAGCTCTGCTGCCAGCCACGCTGATAGCTCAGGCGAATCAGCCAGGTGATAGCACCATACAGCAGGCTAAGCGGCCACAGCAGCAGCCACAGCGGCGAGCGCCCGCTCCAGATGCGTTCAATCATTGACCGAACTGTAACTTATGCAGCTGTGCATAAGCCCCTTTCTCCGCCAGCAGCAGTTCATGCGTACCGCGTTCAACAATACGGCCATCCTCGACCACCACGATCTCATCTGCTTTTTCAATGGTAGAGAGACGGTGTGCGATCACCAGCGAGGTCCGGTTTTTCTGCAGCTCATCCAGCGCCGACTGAATGGCGCGTTCTGACTCCGTATCCAGCGCAGATGTCGCCTCATCCAGAATCAGAATCGGGCAGTCGCGCAGCAGCGCGCGCGCAATCGCAATACGCTGGCGCTGGCCACCGGAGAGCAGTACGCCGTTTTCACCGATAACCGTATCCAGGCCTTTATCCATTTTGTTAATGAAATCCATAGCGTGCGCCATGGTGGCGGCCTGTTCAATCTGTGCCCGGCTATAGTCACCGTTACGCGCATAAGCGATGTTATTGGCGATGGTGTCATTAAACAGATGCACATTCTGCGATACCAGCGCTACCTGATTACGCAATGAGCGCAGGGTATATTCACGCAGATCGTGCCCATCCAGCAGAATTTCGCCGGAATCGATATCATAAAAGCGCGTCAGCAGGCTGGCCATGGTCGATTTGCCCGAGCCGGAGCGGCCGACCAGTGCAACCGTTTTACCCGCCGGCAGCGTCAGGTTAATATCGCGCAGCGCCGGGATCTCACGCCCCGGATAGGTAAAGGTCACGTTGCGAAACTCAACGTCGCCTTTAGCGCGTTCAACTGTGCGCGTGCCGTTATCCACTTCCTGCTCACTGTCGAGGATGGAGAACAGCGTCTGGCAGGCTGCCATACCGCGCTGAAACTGGGCGTTAACGTTAGTCAGCGATTTCAGCGGACGCATCAGGGCAATCATGGAAGAGAAGACCACGGTAATGGTACCGGCGGTCAGCGTTTCCATCACGCTGGGGAAGCTGGCGGCATAGAGTACAAACGCCAGCGCCAGCGAGGCGATAAGCTGAATCACCGGATCGGAGATGGAAGAGGCAGAAACCAGCTTCATCCCCTGCTGACGCATTTTATTGCTGACCTGAGAGAAACGTTCCGCTTCCACTTCCTGACCGCCAAAAATCAGCACTTCTTTGTGCCCTTTCAGCATCTGTTCTGCGCTGGTGGTGACCTGTCCCATGGTGTTCTGCATGTTTCGGCTGATGTTGCGGAAGCGCTTTGAAACGGTGCGGATAGCGAACGAGACCAGCGGTGCCAGCAGGATCAAAATCAGTGAGAGCTGCCAGCTGTAGTAGAACATCATGATAAACAGGCCGATGATCGAGGCGCCCTCGCGCACCACGGTTACCAGAGCACTGGATGAGGAGGAGGCCACCTGTTCTGAGTCATAGGTAATACGCGACAGTAGCGTGCCGGTAGACTGCTGATCAAAGAACGCCACCGGCATTCCCATCATGTGTCCGAACAGACGACGACGCATATTCATCACCACATTACCTGACACCCAGGAGATGCAGTAGCTGGAGATATAGCTGGTGACGCCACGTATCAGCATCAGGCCCATGACAGCCAGCGGCATCCACAGCAGAACAGATTTGTCCGCTTTACCGAAACCATCATCCAGTAAAGGTTTCAACAGGGAGAGCATTAGGGTGTCGCCTGCCGCATTCAGCACCAGTGCCACGGCGGAGACGATAAGGCCAGCCTTATGCGGCGCAATCATTGGCCAGAGCCGGCGGAATGTCTGCCAGGTTGAGAGATCTTTGTCTTGATGCATTATTTATTCACGCTGTTTGAAATAGCCGCTCATTCTACCTGGAATCATCTTTTACGCCAAACCACTGATGATACCAGCGCGGCTTTATTTGCTCGCGCAGTCCCTGCATCTGCCAGCGGCCCTGGCTGATACGAATGCGAACCTGCCCCGAGCGTGCGGTATCTGCCCAGCGATAGCCCTGCTCGCGGTAACGCTTTACCACTGCGCGGGCGGGCATACGCCAGGCGTTATAGCGCGCCACAGAAGCCACCGCCGCTTCGCCCGCTATATGCCGGAGAAACAGAGGCGTAGAGGAGGTCCGGCTGCCGTGGTGCGGCACCTGAAGCAGTGTAGCCTGCAACTGACCCTTTTCCAGCGCTGCCAGTTTGCGTTCCCCCGCCTGCTCCAGATCGCCAGTCAGCAGCAAACTGACCTGGCCATCATCCACCCGCACCACGCACGAATCATTATTGTGCCCCGCTACCGGCAGTGCTGGCGGCCACAGGGCGGTAAAACGCAGCCGCCCCCACTGCCACTGCTGGCCACGCACACAAGGCAGATGGCCGGGTTCTCCCAGCGCGCTGCGGATCGCCAGCGCCGGGCGGGCACGTAGCAGCGCGTTCAGCCCGCCACGGTGATCGAGATGCCGGTGACTCAGTATGACGCCCTGCAGCGTGCGTCCGGTGTAGTTCAGCCAGGGCAAAATAGTGCGCTCGCCGGCATCGCCCTGCTGCCACGCCGGCCCGGTGTCATACAGTACCACCTCCCTTCCCTGCGTGATCGCAACCGCCAGACCATGACCAATATCGAGAAAATCGATTTGCCAGTCGCTCTGCTGCGCGTCAGTGCGTCCCAGCAGCAGTGCCAGCAGCAGGCTGGCGAAGCGGGCCGACGTACGGGCAATCAGCCCGCTGCGCCACAACAGCAATCCGCCCCAGATTACTATGACAGCGGGCAGCGTCTGATGCAGGCTCAGCCAGCCGGCGGGCAGCCACTGGAGCGCCTGCACCAGATAGTCCACTGAACGATCGGCTAACCACCACAGCGGCTGTGCCGCCTGTTGCAGTGGCACCAGTAGCGCCAGCAGCAGCAGCGGCACCGTAATAAATGAGATAACCGGCACCGCCAGCAGGTTGGCCAGCAGCGCAGTCAGGCTGATGCCCTGAAACAGAAAGATCTGCAGCGGCGCCATCAGAATCATCATGCCGAGCTGCAGGTGCAGTAGCTGCAGCGGCAGCCAGCGACGTTGCGTACGATAAAGATATGGCAGGGCAAACCAGCTGAACCAGATAATCAGCATCGCTACCGCCAGGGCAGAGAGCCAGAAGCTCTCCGACAGGACCGCCAGCGGATCAAACAGAAGCAGTGTGCCCACGCACAGCAGCCAGATTTGCCAGGCGCTGAGCTGCCAGCCCGCTGCGCGTATAGCGCTCCAGAGCGTCAGCGCGAGCATGGCCCGCTGCGCGGGCGCATGGCTGCCGGCGATCCAGCAGTAGAGAGCAGCGGTCAGCCAGCTGACGATCAGCGGAAATCGCCAGCTGATATAGCGGGCAGGTAACGCAAACTGTATCGCACGCGCCAGCAGCCAGCCACCAGTGGCCGCCAGCGCAATATGCATTCCGGAAATGGCCATCAGGTGCGCGGTGCCGGTATCGCGCAGAAGCTGTCGCAGCGGCGCCAGCATCTGCGATCGATCGCCAAAAGCCAGCGCCTGCAGAATTGCCGGCTGCTTAAGCTCCGCGAGCGCGGCCTGATAGCGAGCCACCAGGGTTGCCCGCAGGCTGCAGCGTTCTGACATCTGCTGCTGATGCATGATACGCCCCTGCAGCGGCATATGATTTGCAACCCGCACGCGCTGCAGATCGTATCCGCCTTCATTCAGGCGACCATGTACTGCCCGCAGCCGCAGCCGCATGTGCCAGCGCTGCCCTGCGCACCAGTTTTCTGTGTTACTCACATTACTGATTTGTACAAACAGCGGCGGAAACTGCAGCCGCCCGTCAACGCGGATCAGCCTGACCAGCAGCAGGTTTTGCCGGGTGTCGACCGCGCTGACGCTGACCGTGGCGTCAACCGGCCGTCGGGTGAGCAGCTCCATCGCATTCAGCAGGCTGCGCGCTTCACCCTGTGCCCAGCACGCCACCAGCAGCGTTATCCCTGCCAGCACGGCAGCTTTGTGTGACCGATGCAGTAAAAAAATAGCGATGAGAGTCAGTACGGCCAGCGTGGTGCCGGATGGGATCTGCGGCAGCAGCAGCAGAGGCAGGGTGGCAAGAATGGCGATCCCTGCGCCGGTGGTCCATGTAATGTGCATATTTCTCTCCATCAGACAGCGCCATTGTGCGGCAGTCAGTGAGAGAAAAAAGCTTATGTCAGATAGATTTGCGTCAGCGCGCCGGTACTTTTTCAGGTGCAGTGATAGGCATTACAGCGCGGCGGGATCGCGCTCGCAAATCACAGAGTGGCAGCAAAAAAAAACGACACCCGGAGGTGTCGCTTTATGGTTCGGTAACGGCTTAGCCGTAGATATTTGCACGGTCACGCAGTTCTTTGCCTGGTTTAAAGTGGGGAACGTATTTACCTTCCAGTTCCACTTTGTCACCCGTTTTCGGGTTACGACCAGTGCGCGGTGCGCGGTAGTGCAAAGAAAAGCTGCCGAATCCCCGGATTTCGATGCGCTCACCCTGTGCCAGCGTAGTGGCCATGTGCTCGAGCATCTCTTTGACCGCATCCTCAACGACTTTCGCCGGAATATGAGTATGCTGGCCAGCAAGTCTTTCAATCAGTTCTGACTTGGTCATGAATCCTCCGGTTAATCCCTGTTTGGAAAGGTATGACAGCTTTTACCGAAACCGGACGATATGACTATCGTCCGGTGCTTCGGGTCGATTACTCGCCTTTAGCCGCTTTGAACGCTTCAGCCATTGCGTTAGAGAAGTTGCTCTCATCCTGTTTAGTGTTAACAGTGTTGATAGCTTCTTTCTCGTCAGCCTGGTCTTTTGCACGTACAGACAGGCTCACAACGCGGTTCTTACGGTCAACGCCGGTGAATTTAGCTTCAACGTCGTCGCCTACGCTCAGAACCTGAGTCGCGTCTTCGATGCGATCCAGTGAAGCTTCAGAAGCGCGCAGGTAACCCTCTACGCCATCAGCTAATTCTACTGTAGCACCTTTCGCGTCAACTGCAGTGACTTTACCCGTCACGATAGCGCCTTTCTTGTTCAGGGTGATGTAGTTGTTGAATGGATCTTCAGCCAACTGCTTCACGCCCAGAGAGATGCGCTCGCGCTCTGCATCAACCTGCAGTACAACGGCAGCGATTTCGTCGCCTTTCTTGTACTCGCGTACGGCTTCTTCGCCGGTTGCGTTCCAGGAGATGTCAGACAGGTGAACCAGACCGTCGATGCCACCGTCCAGGCCGATGAAGATACCGAAGTCAGTGATTGACTTGATTTTACCTTCAACGCGATCGCCTTTGTTGTGGGTCTCTGCGAACTGCTGCCATGGGTTAGATTTGCACTGCTTCAGACCCAGGGAGATACGACGACGCTCTTCGTCGATGTCCAGAACCATAACTTCAACAACATCGCCCACGTTAACAACTTTAGATGGGTGAATGTTCTTGTTGGTCCAGTCCATTTCAGAAACGTGTACCAGACCTTCAACGCCCTCTTCGATTTCTACGAAGCAGCCGTAATCAGTCAGGTTGGTTACACGACCGGTCAGGCGGGTGCCTTCCGGATAGCGCTTAGCGATAGCAACCCATGGATCTTCGCCCAGCTGTTTCAGGCCCAGAGATACGCGGGTACGCTCGCGGTCGAACTTCAGCACTTTAACAGTGATTTCGTCGCCCACGTTGACAATTTCGCTTGGATGCTTAACGCGTTTCCATGCCATGTCGGTGATGTGCAGCAGGCCGTCAACGCCGCCCAGGTCAACGAATGCGCCGTAGTCAGTGAGGTTCTTAACGATACCTTTGACTTCCATGCCTTCCTGCAGGTTTTCCAGCAGCTGATCGCGCTCAGCGCTGTTTTCAGATTCGATAACGGCACGACGTGAAACCACGACGTTGTTACGTTTCTGATCAAGCTTGATTACTTTGAATTCAAGCTCTTTGCCTTCCAGATGCAGAGTATCGCGAACCGGACGCACGTCAACCAGTGAACCTGGCAGGAACGCACGAATACCGTTCAGCTCAACTGTGAAGCCACCTTTAACTTTGCCGTTGATAACACCGGTAACAGTTTCAGCGTCTTCGTAAGCTTTTTCCAGCGTGATCCAAGCTTCATGACGTTTAGCTTTCTCACGGGACAGCAGGGTTTCACCGAAGCCGTCTTCTACTGCGTCCAGAGCAACGTCAACTTCGTCGCCCACCTGGATTTCCAGTTCGCCAGCTGCGTTCTTGAACTGCTCTGCAGGAATTGCAGATTCAGATTTCAGACCCGCATCAACCAGCACGACGTCTTTGTCGATAGAGACAACAACGCCACGAACAATGGAACCCGGACGGGTTTCGATTTCTTTCAGGGACTCTTCAAAGAGTTGAGCAAAAGATTCAGTCATATTGATAATCTTAGGATTCTTCAATTTAACGTCCACCTGACGTCACTGTCGGATGGGGTTGTTTCACATGCCCTGCACCGGTTCCGTGGTACAGGGTTACAGGGTTACAGCAATTCTGTCACCGAAAGATTATACACCCAGTTTCTGCCGGGCGTAATCAAGCGCCTGCTCAATCACCTGCTCAATCGACATGCTGGTTGAATCCAGCACCAGAGCATCAGCGGCAGGCACTAAAGGGGCGATAGCGCGATTACGATCGCGGTCGTCGCGTTCCTTTATCTCGGATAAAAGGCGCTCAAAGTTAACATCAATGCCGCTTTTCTGCAACTGCAGCATACGTCGCTGAGCACGTTCTTCCGGGCTGGCATCAAGGAAAATCTTCACTGGCGCATCGGGGAATACCACCGTGCCCATATCACGCCCGTCGGCAATCAGGCCAGGTTCTTCACGGAAAGCGCGCTGGCGACGCAGCAGCGCTTCGCGCACGCGCGGAAAGGCTGCAACGCGTGAGGCGGTGTTGCTTACCTCCTGCGTGCGGATCGCGCTGGTCACATCCTCACCTTCCAGCACCACCTGCATCTCGCCGTCAGCCGAAAGAAAACGCACGTCAAGATGAGCGGCAATAGGTACCAGCGCCTCTTCAGATTCAATATCTACCTGGTGATGCAGCGCGGCGAGCGCCAGCACGCGGTAGATCGCGCCAGAATCGAGCAGGTGCCACTGCAATGACTCCGCCATCGCTTTGCATAATGTCCCTTTGCCTGCGCCGCTTGGGCCATCGATAGTAATTACCGGGGCGATTACCGTCATTGTTCTCTCCTGTTACAGCCTGCTTATTAACAGTCTCTTAGACTATCTGAATTGCGCAGTAGTATACGCTGCCTGCGGCCGGTTAGTTACCCCCGCACACCGACAGCGGTGACAGTTTGCGCTTTTTCAGATGAATTTCTGTGCAGAAAGACCAGCGGAGTACAAAGCGATCCGGCGCCAGCGCGCCGGATCGGGCTATCAGGAGGCGTGGCTGACTTTTGCCAGCTGCTGGAAATAGTCCGGAAACGTTTTGGCCGTGCAGCCGGGATCGAGAATTGTTACCGGCGTATCGGACAGCGCGACCAGCGAAAAGCACATCGCCATACGGTGATCGTTATAGGTGCCGATATCCGCATGCCGGAGCTGCGCAGGTGGTGTAATCCGGATAAAATCGTGGCCCTCTTCGACTTCTGCACCCACTTTACGCAGCTCAGTTGCCATCGCCGCCAGCCGATCGGTTTCTTTCACGCGCCAGTTGTAAATATTACGCATCAGCGTTGTGCCCCGCGCAAACAGCGCCGTCGTCGCGATAGTCATCGCAGCATCCGGAATGTGGTTCATATCCATGTCGATGGCGTTCAGTTCGCCACGCGTACAGGCGATATAGTCATCCCCCCACTCGATAACCGCACCCATGCTTTCCAGCACGTCAGCAAAGCGAATATCGCCCTGTACGCTGTTGCGGCCAATGCCGGTAACCCGAACGGTGCCGCCACGAATGGCTGCTGCGGCGAGAAAATAGGAGGCTGAAGAGGCGTCACCCTCCACCAGATAATCGCCCGGTGACTGGTACTGCTGCTGGCCTTTCACAATAAAGCGCTGATAATTCTGGTTTTCAACCTCTACGCCAAAGCAGCGCATCAGATGCAGCGTGATATCAATATACGGTTTAGAGACCAGCTCGCCTTTGATCGTGATACAGGTATCCTGCTGCGCCAGCGGTGCCGTCATCAGCAGCGCAGTCAGGAACTGGCTGGAGACGCTGCCGTCTACGCTGACGTCGCCGCCACTGAATCCACCGTTCAGGCGCAGCGGTGGGTAATCACTCTGTTCCAGATAATCAATTCTGGCACCGCCCTGACGTAGCGCATCGACCAGGTGACCGATAGGACGCTCTTTCATGCGCGGCTCACCGGTTAATACCACGTCGTGATCGCCCAGGCAGAGTGCAGCAGCCAGTGGACGCATAGCGGTACCCGCGTTGCCGAGAAACAGCTCCAGCGGCTGTTGCGCATGAAGGGCGCCACCGTTGCCTGTGACTTCGCATACGGTGCGGTCAGGAGAAAGCGTGTAGCTGACGCCCAGCGCCTGCAGCGCAGTAAGCATGTGCTTTACATCATCGCTATCCAGCAGGTTAGTCAGACGCGTTGTGCCGTTAGCCAGCGCGGCCAGCAGCAGTGCACGGTTTGAAACGCTTTTTGAACCCGGCAGGTTGACCGTGCCGTCGATGCGGGCAATCGGTTGAAGAGTGAGGGAGTCCTGCATGTGAAACGAAATCTCCAAAAATACGAAACCCCGTCTGGTGACGGGGCCTGATACCAGACAAGCTGGCGTGAAACACAGATTAGCCGTGGCGACGCTCGAACTCTGTCATAAATTCAGTCAGCGCCTTAACGCCTTCCAGCGGCATGGCATTGTAGATAGACGCGCGCATACCGCCTACGACACGATGGCCCTTCAGCGCATGCAGGCCTGCTTTCAGCGACTCTTCCAGGAACAGTGCATCAAGTGAGGCATCCGCCAGCTGGAACGGCACATTCATACGCGAGCGGTTTGCGCTGGCAACCTCATTACGATAAAAACTGCTGTTATCAATGGTGCCATAGAGCAGTTCAGCCTTTGCCTGATTCAGCTTATCCATCTCACCAATACCGCCCTGCTCCTTCAGCCATTTAAAGACCAGACCAGAAAGATACCAGGCGAAGGTGGGCGGCGTGTTAAACATTGAGTCGTTTTCTGCCAGCACGCTGTAGTCAAGAATGGAAGGAACATGGCGCTGTGCTTTGCCCAGTAGATCCTCACGTACCACCACCAGCGTCAGTCCTGCCGGACCAATATTTTTCTGCGCACCGGCATAAATTACGCCATAGCGGCTGACATCGATCGGCCGGGAAAGAATGGTAGAAGAGAGATCGGCAACCACAATTTTGTCGCCAAAATCGGGCTCTTCATCAATCGCCAGACCATCAATGGTTTCGTTAGGGCAGAAATGCACGTAAGCAGCACTGTCGCTCAGCTGCCAGTCGCGCATCGGCAGCAGCGCGCGCTTGCCGTCCAGCGTGGTTTTGATGTCGATCGCGTTTGGCGTGCAATATTTTTCTGCTTCTTTAATTGCACTGTGTGCCCAGTAGCCGCCATCGATATA
The DNA here is from genome assembly GCF_002473195.1 of Pantoea sp. UBA7232. Lineage (NCBI taxonomy): Bacteria > Pseudomonadati > Pseudomonadota > Gammaproteobacteria > Enterobacterales > Erwiniaceae > Pantoea > Pantoea sp. UBA7232. Next base: position 414,564 of record NZ_DKTK01000006.1, on the reverse strand, counting down.
ATCAGCAGTGGTCGCTTCACCCAGCAGGTTACCCGGGACAGCCGCAAACTGCGCGCGGGCGCCACCGTGACAGAATAAAACTTTGTAGTTGGCCGGGATTTTAAGCAGATCGCGAAAATCCTGTTCCGCCGCTTCCGCCACGGCCATAAACTCTTTACTGCGGTGGCTAATCTCCATCACTGACGTACCTAAACCATGCCAGTTGGTCAGCTCCTGCTCTGCGCGACGAAGTACTTCCACCGGCAGCATTGCCGGGCCGGAGCTAAAATTGTAAACCTGCGTCATGTCCCCTCACCACTCTCAGCTTGAACGGTTATGAATCTCTCCCCCGGTTTTATCATTGCCTCCGGGCGGCTGCAATCATTTATCCGGCCGCGATCACATTTCTGGCGCCCGCTCCGCCGCAGCTTATATTACAAATGTAACGCACTGCGGGATATTGTGAGGCGGGCTGCACCAGGCCTGCGCGGCAGCGGCCCGCTGCTGTCCGTACCGGCGTCATGCAGAGAGAAAATGCCGGCGATGATAGCGCCACTGCGGTAAAACCCGTATTATTGCGCGCTTTACGCCCACCTTATCGACTTGAGAGAGCGCCACTATGACGCAAACGTTTATTCCAGGAAAAGATGCTGCGCTGGAAGACTCCATCGCCCGTTTCCAGCAGAAGCTGCAGGATCTGGGTTTTAATATTGAAGAGGCTTCATGGCTGAATCCGGTTCCGCACGTCTGGTCCGTACATATTCGCGATCGCGATTGCCCGCTCTGCTTTACCAATGGCAAGGGCGCGAGTAAAAAAGCGGCGCTGGCTTCCGCGCTGGGTGAATATTTTGAGCGTCTCTCAACCAACTACTTTTTCGCAGACTTCTGGCTGGGCAAATCCATCGCGAATGGCGATTTTGTTCACTATCCCAATGAGAAGTGGTTTCCTCTGCCGGCTGATGAAAGCCTGCCTGAAGGCATTCTTGATGCGCGCCTGCGTAAGTTCTACGATCCGGACGACAGCCTGAGCGCCGCTGATTTAATCGATCTGCAGTCCGGTAATACAGAGCGCGGCATTTGCGGCCTGCCGTTTACGCGCCAGTCCGATCAGCAGACTGTTTATATCCCGATGAACATTATCGGCAACCTCTATGTCTCCAACGGCATGTCCGCAGGCAATACCGCTAATGAAGCGCGCGTACAGGGGCTGTCTGAGGTTTTTGAGCGTCATATTAAAAACCGTATTATCGCTGAATCTATCAGCCTGCCGGAAATTCCGGCTGAGGTGATGCAGCGTTATCCTGATGTCATTGAAGCTATCGGACGCCTGGAAGCAGAAGGCTTTCCTATCTTCGCTTATGACGCCTCTCTGGGTGGCAACTATCCGGTTATCTGCGTGGTGCTGTTCAATCCGGCCAATGGCACCTGCTTCGCCTCATTTGGTGCCCATCCTGACTTTGGCGTGGCGCTGGAGCGTACCGTTACCGAACTTCTGCAGGGTCGGGGTCTCAAGGATCTCGATGTCTTCACGCCACCGACTTTTGACGATGAAGAAGTGGCTGAACATGCCAACCTGGAGACGCACTTTATCGATTCCAGCGGCCTGATCTCCTGGGATATGTTTAAAGATGAGGCAGACTATCCGTTTGTGGACTGGAGCTTTGCCGGTACCACTCAGGAGGAGTTCGCTACGCTGATGGCGATCTTCGCTGCGGAAGATAAAGAAGTCTATATCGCAGATTACGAACATCTGGACGTGTATGCCTGCCGCATTATCGTACCGGGCATGTCTGATATCTATCCGGCTGAAGATCTGCTGCTGGCGAATAACAACATGGGCGCTTCACTGCGCGAAACCCTGCTGGCGCTGCCGGCCAGTGAGTGGCAGCCTGAGGAGTATCTGGCACTCATTGAACAGCTGGATGAAGAGGGTCATGACGACTTTACCCGCGTGCGTGAGCTGCTGGGCCTTGCCACCGGTAAAGATAATGGCTGGTACACGCTGCGTATTGGCGAGCTAAAAGCGATGCTGGCGCTGGCGGGAGGCGATCTCGATCAGGCGCTGATCTGGACGGAGTGGACCATGGAGTTCAACCAGTCTATTTTCAGCGCGGAGCGTGCTAATTACTACCGCTGCCTGCAGACGCTGCTGCTGCTGGCCATGGAAGACGAGCGTGAACCGGTGCAGTATCATCGTGCGTTTGTCCGGATGTATGGTCAGGCGGCAGTTGATGCCGCATCCGCTGCGCTGAGCGGTGAAGCGCCGTTTTATGGTCTGCAGGCCATTGATGAAGATCTCCATGCGCTGCCTGCCCATCAGGCGCTGCTGGCCGCCTATGAAAAACTGCAGGCGGCAAAACGTCGCTACTGGTCCGCTGCATAACCGCCGCGCCAGCGTGGTTTGCTGACTCATCTGAAACCGGTATGGCCAAACGGACATACCGGTTTTTTTAACCGTATGAAATGCTGATTAAAATAATAATGTAAAGTTTAAAATTATTTTTTTATAATATATTCATTAGCTTAAGTGATTTTAACGCTGCATTCCTTCTCCTCTTCCGCTCAAAGATGATCCATATCAATTCCGCTGCTCACCCGCTTTGTTAGCATCTCCTCAGACCTGTTACGGAGAGCGTAAGCGTGAAAGCTGACAACCCCTTTAATGCTTTACTGCCTGCGGCAATGGCTAAAGTTGCTGAAGAAGCGGGTGTCTATAAAGCGACTAAACATCCCCTGACAACCTTTTTCCTGGCCATTACCGCCGGCGTCTTTATCTCAATCGCATTTGTGTTCTATATCACTGCAACCACCGGCAGCGCGCCGCTGCCCTGGGGCATAGCCAGGCTGATCGGGGGCATCTGCTTTTCACTGGGTCTGATGCTGGTAGTGGTATGCGGGGCCGATCTTTTTACCTCAACGGTGCTCATCGTCGTGGCTAAAGCCAGCGGGCGTATCAGCTGGCTGCAGCTGGCCCGTCACTGGCTCAATGTCTACATCGGTAATCTGTGCGGCGCGCTCTTTTTCGTCATGCTGATCTGGCTGGCGGGTGAGCATATGGTTGCCGGGGGTGCCTGGGGTCTTAATCTGCTGCAAACCGCCGATCACAAGATGCATCACAGTTTTATACAGGCCGTTGCGCTGGGTACGCTGGCCAATCTGCTGGTCTGCCTGGCCGTCTGGATGAGCTATTCCGGCCGCAGCCTGACTGACAAGATGATTGCCATGATTCTGCCGGTGGCGATGTTTGTTGGCAGCGGCTTCGAGCACAGCATCGCCAACATGTTTCTGATCCCGATGGCCATCCTGATCCGCGATTTTGCCGCACCGGAATTCTGGCAGATCACCGGCGCCAATGCCGCTCAGTTTCCGGCACTCAATCTCAGCGACTTCGTTTTCAACAATCTGATCCCGGTTACGCTCGGCAATATTCTTGGCGGTGGTGTGCTGGTTGGATTGACTTACTGGGTTATTTATCTGCGCGGCTCCGCGCCGGCAGCGTGATTGCGGCCGGGGGCAGCGATGCGTCCGGCAAGAAAGTCTCCTTACATAAGGCAGGTATATCATGTCCGAACTGAATGAAAAAATGGCAGCAGCCTGGAAAGGATTTAAGGCCGGCGAGTGGAAAACCCGCGTCAACGTACGCGACTTTATCCAGCTGAACTATACGCCGTATGAAGGCGATGAAGCATTTCTCGCGGGTGCCACCCCCGCCACAACGGCACTGTGGAACCGCGTGCTGGAAGGGATCAAAATTGAAAACCGCACGCATGCACCGGTGGACTTTGATACCGATCTGGCTTCAACCATTACCTCGCACGACGCAGGTTATATCGATAAATCTCTGGAAACCATCGTTGGGCTGCAGACTGAAGCACCGCTGAAACGCGCCATTATTCCCTTTGGCGGCATCAAAATGGTGGAAGGCTCTTGTAAGGTCTACGGTCGCGAACTCGATCCGGCGCTGAAAAAAATCTTTACGGATTACCGTAAAACCCATAACCAGGGGGTATTTGATGTCTATACACCCGATATTCTGCGCTGCCGTAAATCAGGCGTCCTGACCGGCCTGCCTGACGCCTACGGCCGTGGTCGTATCATCGGCGATTACCGTCGCGTTGCGCTCTACGGCATTGACTATCTGATGCAGGACAAAGTGGCGCAGTTCACATCGCTGCAGCACGATATGGAAAACGGCGTGGATCTGGAAGCCACTATTCGCCTGCGCGAGGAGATCGCTGAACAGCATCGCGCGCTGGGCCAGATCAAAGCGATGGCGGCAAAATATGGTTGTGATATCTCGCTGCCGGCTACCACCGCACAGGAAGCGGTACAGTGGACCTACTTTGGTTATCTGGCGGCAGTAAAATCGCAAAACGGTGCCGCCATGTCGTTTGGCCGCGTGTCTACTTTCCTCGATATCTATATTGAACGTGATATGCAGGCTGGCAGGCTCACCGAAGAGCAGGCGCAGGAGCTGATTGACCATCTGGTCATGAAGCTGCGCATGGTGCGTTTCCTGCGCACGCCGGAATATGATGAGCTCTTCTCAGGCGACCCTATCTGGGCGACCGAATCACTCGCCGGTATGGGCGTTGACGGACGCACCCTGGTGACCAAAAATACGTTCCGCTTCCTGAATACGCTGTACACCATGGGTCCCTCCCCTGAACCCAACATGACCATTCTCTGGTCCGAGAAGCTGCCGCTCAACTTTAAGAAATATGCGGCTAAAGTCTCCATCGATACCTCGTCGCTGCAGTATGAAAATGACGATCTGATGCGTCCTGACTTTGATAATGACGACTACGCTATCGCCTGCTGCGTCAGCCCAATGATTGTCGGCAAGCAGATGCAGTTCTTTGGCGCACGCGCCAACCTGGCTAAAACGCTGCTGTACGCTATCAATGGCGGGGTTGATGAAAAACTCAAAATGCAGGTCGGACCGAAAGAAGCGCCGATTACTGATGAAGTACTCGACTTTGACACGGTCATGGCGCGTATGGATCACTTTATGGACTGGCTGGCGAAGCAGTATGTCACTGCGCTGAACATTATCCACTTCATGCATGATAAATACAGCTATGAAGCTGCGCTGATGGCGCTGCACGATCGCGACGTTTATCGCACCATGGCGTGTGGTATTGCCGGGTTATCGGTGGCAGCAGACTCCCTCTCCGCCATCAAATATGCACGGGTAAAACCGGTGCGTGATGCGGATGGGCTGGCCACGGACTTTAAGATTGAGGGCGACTATCCGCAATTTGGCAATAACGACCCGCGCGTAGACGATCTGGCCTGCGACCTGGTAGAGCGGTTTATGAAGAAAATTCAGCGGCTGCAGACCTATCGCAATGCCGCGCCGACCCAGTCCGTGCTGACCATTACCTCAAATGTGGTATACGGTAAAAAAACCGGTAATACCCCGGATGGCCGCCGCGCCGGTGCGCCGTTTGGTCCGGGGGCTAACCCGATGCACGGACGCGATCAAAAAGGTGCCGTGGCCTCGCTGACCTCGGTGGCTAAACTGCCGTTTGCCTATGCAAAAGATGGTATCTCCTACACCTTCTCTATCGTGCCCAACGCGCTCGGCAAAAATGATGAGGTACGAAAATCAAACCTGGCGGGCCTGATGGATGGCTATTTCCATCATGAAGCGGCGCTGGAAGGCGGTCAGCATCTGAATGTTAACGTCATGAATCGCGATATGCTGCTGGACGCAATGGCGCATCCGGAAAATTATCCGCAGCTCACCATACGCGTTTCAGGTTATGCGGTACGGTTTAACTCGCTGACCCGGGAGCAGCAGCAGGATGTGATCACCCGGACCTTCACTGCCTCACTCTGATGATAAACAGGGCTCCCTGACAGGAGCCCTGCTTCAGAGTCCGTTTTGCCAGCGTGCTGACGCGGGAACGCTGGCAAAACGGACTTCCCTGCTGAGCACAACAGAGATTGTGCTGCCTGAAACAGGCCAAACCGGAGAACCATCGCTATGTCTGCTGTCGGTCGCATTCACTCTATTGAATCCTGCGGGACCGTTGACGGTCCTGGCATCCGTTTTATCACCTTTTTTCAGGGCTGCCTGATGCGCTGCCTCTACTGCCATAATCGCGATACCTGGGATACTCACGCGGGTAAAACAGCGACGGTTGAAGAGCTGATGCGGGATGTGATCGCCTGTCGCCATTATATGAACGCGTCAGGCGGTGGTGTGACCGCCTCCGGCGGAGAAGCGATCCTGCAGGCTGAATTTGTGCGCGACTGGTTCCGCGCCTGTAAGCAGGCGGGCATTCACACCTGCCTTGATACCAACGGCTTTGTGCGGCGCTACGATCCGGTAATCGATGAGCTGCTGGAGGTCACCGACTTAGTGATGCTCGATCTGAAACAGATTAACGATGAGATCCATGAAATTCTGGTCGGCGTTTCCAATCACCGCACGCTCGATTTTGCCCGCTACCTGCAGAAGAAAAACAAACGCACCTGGATCCGCTACGTGGTTGTGCCGGGCTATTCAGATGATGACGACTCTGCACACCGCCTCGGCAGGTTTACCGCTGACATGCAGAATGTGGAAAAAATAGAGCTGCTTCCCTATCACGAGCTGGGCAAGCATAAATGGGAAGCTATGGGGGAAACGTACCAGCTGGCTGGCGTCAGGCCACCAGCCAGAGAGACGATGGAGCGGATTAAAGCGATTCTGGCAGGCTACGGGCACAGCGTGATGTACTAAAACCCGCGCGCGCGACCTGCTCTCTGATATTTACACCTGTCAGGCGTGCGCCACCGGCGTCGCATGATGATCGGCTTTGCGCAGCAGCATGACCAGATAGACCAGTGCCACCGCAGCAATCATCACAAACAGCAGCTGGTCAGAGTAACGCTGCATCAGCATTGAAGTCATTGCCGGCCCCACCAGGCTGCCCACGGTATAGCTGAACAGCAGCGCCTGATTCATCGCCACCAGCTCATGGTGCGCAACGGTTTCACAGGCCCATGACATGGCAACCGGATAGAGCGTAAAGCCTGCCAGCCCCAGCACAAACAGCGCCGGCGCCATCGCCGTATCGCCCAGCATCGCCACGGCGCCGAGGATCACGACAAACACCTGCACGCGCAGGACCATCAGGCGGCCAAAGCGATCGGCCAGACGCCCGACGGGCCACTGTCCGATAATACCGGAACTCACCAGCAGCGCCATCCAGTAGCCTACTGAGGCGTCACTCATACCGCGATGCGACAGATAGAGCGGCATCAGTCCATAGAGCGAGCCCAGCACAATGCCGGATATGATGCAGCCATTGATGCCCAGACGTGAACTGCGGCGGCGCAGCATGCTCCAGATACGCGTAGTGGACGCCTCTTCGCTCTCTCCGGCCGTGCTCACCTGCACAAAAAGCAATGGCAGCATAGCGCAGACAATCAGTGCCGTGACCCAGGGGATCACGTGCAGCAGTTCAGTGGACACGCTGCTGACCAGCAGCTGCCCGGCTACCGTACCGAGATAATAGACAATCATATAGGCAGCCAGCAGCTGACCGCGGTTACGCACCGTACCGCTGCAGAGCAGAGCGCTTTCAACCACTACCCAGATCAGCGCGCAGCCCACGCCGGCGCTGAAGCGCAGCAGCGTCCAGCTGGAGAAGCCTTCCAGCAGCACCATTCCCATTGTCGCCAGGGCAAACAGCACGCTGGCGAAATAGAAGCAGCGATTAAAGCCGTAGCGCGCAATCAGCCAGCCAGCCAGCAGCGTGCCTGCCAGATTACCGGTGTAATAGGCGGAACTCGCCATCCCTACCTGCCAGGTAGGCAGCTGCTCATGGGCAAGCCAGAGCGGCACCAGCGTATTAAGCACAGCGATAGAAACCGTCATCAGCATTAAGCCGCAGAGCAGCAGCAGGACGGGGCGCGACCAGGTAAGCATAAGGATAAAACCAATGGAAAGAAGCGAGAATTGCGCGCAGTTTGCCACTGGAAAATGGAAAGTCAACGAACAGAAAAACAGCACCGCACAATTTGCTGCTGAACAATTTATTTTTTTTATCTTCAGGAGGTTAGAAGCATCATCGCCAGAGCGGAATTAAAATCTATCGCTATGAATTTACAGATTTTTAGCGCTTAACCGCTGCTTCTCTTCGATAACGTTTATTTGTGATAGCTTTGCCGCAAAATCGGATTGCTGCGCACGGCATCGCCCATAAAAAAACCCGGCCAGAGCCGGGTTCTTTTAATTAGCGGACAATCAGCCGATATACTCCAGACCGCCCATATAAGGACGCAGTACGTCCGGTACGGCAATGCGGCCATCTGCCTGCTGATAGTTTTCCAGAACCGCGACCAGCGTACGCCCCACCGCCAGACCCGATCCGTTCAGCGTGTGCAGCAGACGCGGCTTTTTATCGCTCTTGCTGCGGCAGCGTGCCTGCATACGACGCGCCTGGAAATCCCACATGTTGGAGCAGGAAGAGATTTCACGATAGGTATCCTGCGCCGGCAGCCAGACTTCGAGATCGTAGGTTTTAACCGCGCCAAAGCCCATATCGCCGGTGCAGAGCAGCACTTTACGGTATGGCAGATTAAGCAGCTGCAGCACTTTCTCCGCATGACCGGTCAGCGCTTCCAGCGCATCCATAGAGGTTTCTGGCGCCACGATCTGCACCATTTCCACTTTATCAAACTGGTGCATACGGATCAGCCCGCGCGTGTCGCGGCCGTATGAACCCGCTTCAGAGCGGAAACAGGGCGTGTGCGCGGTCAGCCTGATCGGCAAACTCTCTTCTTCAACGATTTCATCACGCACCAGGTTGGTCAGCGGCACTTCCGCGGTAGGGATCAGCGCATAGTTGCTGCTGCCCGCTTCTTCACCCAGCGGTTTGGTGTGAAACAGATCTTCGCCAAATTTTGGCAGCTGCCCGGTGCCATACAGCGTATCGTGGTTAACCAGATACGGCACATAGGTTTCCAGGTAGCCATGTTCCTGCGTGTGCAGATCGATCATAAACTGGCTCAGAGCGCGATGCAGACGCGCAATCTGGCCCTGCATGACGATAAAGCGAGAGCCGGTCAGTTTAACAGCGGCGGCAAAATCCAGCCCTTTAACAGATTCACCCAGCTCTACGTGATCTTTTACCGGGAAATCAAACTGGCGCGGCTCACCCCAGCGGCTGATTTCCAGATTCTCACTGTCATCTTTACCCAGAGGAACGTCATCAGCTGGCAGATTGGGCAGCGCCAGCGCAAAATCGCGGATCTCATTTTGCAGCACATCCAGTTCCGCTTTTGCCGCATCCAGACGTTCACCCAGCGTATTCACTTCCTGACGCAGCGGCTCGATATCTTCCCCACGGGCTTTTGCCTGGCCGATGGATTTGGATCGGGCATTACGCTCAGCCTGCAGATTTTCGGTTTCGACCTGCAGTACTTTGCGGCGCTCTTCTAAGGAGCGCAGCGTATCCACATCCAGTTTAAATCCCCGGCGTGCCAGTTTTTCTGCGACTGCGTCTGGCTCGTTACGCAGCAGATTGGGATCGAGCATGCTTATCCTGTGTAATAAAAGGTTGATTGAAAAATGAGGGGTTGCATCCCACTGGAATGCAATGAATTCCTTACTCACCTTACCGTAACGCGTTTATCAGCGGTAGCGTTTTATCGGGCTATTTTCATCCTGCTCAGCCAGCCAGGCGAGTTTTTCACCGATCTTTCCTTCCAGTCCGCGCGGCACAGGATGGTAATAGCGGACATCGCGCATTTCCGGCGGGAAAAAGACTTCGCCGGCCGCATAGGCGTTGGGTTCATCATGCGCGTAGCGATAGCTTTTACCCAGCCCCATCTCTTTCATCAGCTTTGTCGGCGCATTACGCAGATGATCCGGCACATCGTAATCAGGATGCTCGCGCGCATCGCGCAGCGCCGCTTTGAAAGCCGTGTACACTGCGTTGCTTTTCGGCGCACATGCCAGATAGACAATCGCCTGTGCAATCGCACGCTCGCCTTCTGCCGGCCCGACGCGCGTAAAGCAGTCCCAGGCTGAAATGGCTACCTGCATGGCGCGCGGATCGGCATTTCCGACATCTTCCGAGGCGATAGCCAGCAGACGCCGTGCGACATAGAGCGGATCCCCGCCGGCGGTAATAATCCGGGCGTACCAGTAGAGCGCCGCGTCGGGCGCAGAGCCGCGCACCGATTTGTGCAGCGCCGAGATGAGATCGTAAAAGCGATCGCCCTGGTTATCAAAGCGCGCCGCACGCTCGCCAGCCACTTCGGTCAGCAGCTGCGGCGTCAGCTCCCGCTTGCCCTGCGCGCTGACATCTGCCATATCTGCCATCATTTCCAGCGTATTCAGCGCACGGCGCGCGTCACCGCTTACCAGTTCGGCAATCATCCGGCGCGTGGCGTCAGGCAGCACGATATCACTGTCACCATAGCCGCGAGTGCTGTCTTCCATCGCCTGCGCCAGCACCTGCTCAATCTCCTCTGTCGTCAGTGATTTGAGCAGATAGACGCGCGCACGCGACAGCAGCGCAGAGTTGAGTTCAAACGAAGGGTTTTCCGTGGTAGCACCGATAAATGTGATGGTGCCATCTTCGATATGTGGCAGAAAGGCATCCTGCTGGCTTTTATTGAAGCGATGGACCTCATCCACAAACAGGATAGTGCGGCGGCCGGCGTGGCGGTTTTGCCGGGCGCGCTCAATCGCCTCACGAATATCTTTTACGCCTGACGTGACCGCTGAGATGCGTTCCACATCAGCATTACCGTAGTGCGCGATGATCTCTGCCAGCGTGGTCTTGCCGGTGCCCGGCGGTCCCCACAGAATCATCGAGTGCAGCTGCCCGGCTTCAATCGCCCGCGGCAGCGGTTTACCAGGGGCCAGCAGATGCTGCTGGCCGATATACTCCTGAAGCGTCGTAGGCCGCATTCTGGCGGCCAGCGGTTTAAACGCATTTGAAGGGGCAAAATCCAGAGAGAGATTACTCAACTCAACCTCACTGACGCTGGTCGTCTACCGTTACCCCTTTTGGTGGCGTAAAGGTAAATTTATCCGGACTGATAGCACCATTTTTCTGGCTCTTCAGCTGGTAGCTGCTGCGCTGGCCATCCTGCTCAACCGCGCTGAACTGATTGATAGTGCCCGATGACGATACGTTGATGGTGAACTGTTTCAGGTTGCCGTCGCTATTTTTTGGCGTCAGCTCAAAGCTGTCACCCTGCTGTTTGATGTTGTACTGCTTCCAGTCGCTGGGCTGATTGCGGGCAATAAGCATAAATGGCGTATTGCTGGTGGCATTCTGCAGCAGGCTCACGCTGGCCTGTTCAACAAACGGATTGTAGAACCACAGGTTTTTACCGTCGGAGACAATAACGCTCTCATCCGGCGCCGTCATGTGCCAGTTAAACAGGCTGGGACGCTTAACCCACAGCTCGCCTTCACCATCCTGCACATTGGCACCGCTGCCGTCGGTGACTTTCTGGCTAAAGCTGGCATGGAAACTGTTTACTTTGTTCAGGCGCTGCTGCAGGTCGCCGGAGGCATCCGCCAGCGCTGATGCTGAAACAAAACCGGCCAGCAGGCCACAGGCAATAACGCGTAATTTCATCTGATTCGATTCCTTATTCACTGTTCCTGATACTCACTGCTATTAAACGTAGTTGCCGTATTGTCTCTTCGACAGAAGAAAAAGCCGAAAGGTCCCAAAGATATGGGGATTGCGCAACAGATAAACAATGGGCCAGTTGTTAACTGGCCCATCAGGAAAGTTGTGCTGTCAGCCGGCGTTACATTTCATGTGGTGGCGGCGAAAGCACCTCGCGGTTACCGTTATGGCCCGGCTCAGAAACAATCCCCTGCGCTTCCATCTGCTCAATGATACGTGCCGCACGGTTATAGCCGATACGGAACTGACGCTGTACACCAGAGATAGAGGCGCGACGTTTCTCAACCACAAAGGAGACGGCCTGATCGAATAGCGGATCGAGCTCTTCATCACCATCCATCCCGCCTGCGCCGCCTTCGCTCTCCTCGCCCGCGGTGATGCTGTCGATATACTGCGGGCGTCCGCGCGCTTTCCAGTCCTGCACGACAGCATGAACTTCCTGATCGCGCACGAATGCGCCATGGACGCGTACCGGCATTGAGGAGTTAGGTGGCATATAGAGCATATCACCCATTCCCAGCAGCGATTCTGCGCCGCCCTGATCGAGGATGGTACGCGAGTCAATCTTACTTGATACCGTAAAAGCGATACGCGTAGGAATGTTGGCTTTAATCAGACCGGTAATCACGTCAACCGACGGACGCTGGGTTGCCAGCACCAGGTGAATACCGGCAGCACGCGCTTTCTGCGCCAGACGCGCTATCAGCTCTTCTACCTTTTTACCCACCGCCATCATCAGGTCGGCAAACTCATCCACCAGCACAACGATATAGGGCAGCTTCTCGAGTACGGGCGGCGTCATGTCCATGCTGTCACCCGGCTTCCAGAACGGATCGGGAATCGGACGGCCCATCGCCGCAGCCTGCTCAATTTTTTCGTTATAACCGGCGAGGTTACGTACGCCCAGCGCAGACATCAGTTTGTAGCGACGCTCCATCTCCACCACGCTCCAGCGCAGTGCGTTAGCAGCGTCTTTCATGTCGGTGACCACCTCGGTAAGCAGGTGCGGGATCCCTTCATAAACTGACAGCTCAAGCATTTTCGGGTCGATCATGATAAAGCGCACCTCTTCCGGGGTCGCTTTATAGAGCATACTGATGATCATGGTGTTAACGCCAACCGACTTACCGGAACCGGTAGTACCGGCAACCAGCAGGTGTGGCATTTTTGCCAGATCGGCGACAACAGGCTGTCCGGAGATATCTTTACCCAGCACCACTGACAAAGGAGAAGGATTATCGCGGAACTTATCGCAATCCAGCACTTCACGCAGATAGACCGTCTGACGATGTTTGTTCGGCAGCTCAAGTCCAACGTAAGGTTTACCGGGGATCACCTCTACCACACGCACTGCCACGGCTGACAGTGAACGCGCCAGATCGCGGGAAAGGTTTGAGATCCTCGCCGCTTTAACGCCCGGCGCCAGATCGAGCTCAAAGCGGGTGATCACCGGACCCGGAGAGATCCCTACCACTTCCGCTTTTACCCGGTAGTCAGCCAGACGCGCTTCTACCAGGCGCGCCGTCTGTTCCAGAGCAAACATATCCACCGGCTCTTCTTCTTCCGGAGGAGCCGTCAGCAGCTCAAGTACCGGAAGCGGCGTGGAAGGTTTTTCCAGCGGTCGTTCATGACGCACCAGGAAAGGGTGAAACAGACTATCCTGCGCCGGTACGGCCGGTGCTGCGGCAGGCTCTGCTGCCGGTGCAGCTGGCTGCTGCCACTCTACGGCTAGTTCGGCTGCCTGCTGCCACTGCGCGGCTGGTGCTGCTGCCGGT
>NZ_DKTK01000006.1:364006-400953 GCF_002473195.1 Pantoea sp. UBA7232 | reverse complement strand
GCTGCTGCCGGTGCGGCTGGTTCGGCTGCCGGTGCGGCTGGCTGCTGCCACTGCGCGGCTGGTTCGGTTGCCGGTGCGGCTGGCTGCTGCCACTGCGCGGCTGGTTCGGCTGCCGGTGCAGCTGACTGCTGCCACTGCGCGGCTGGTTCGGCTGCCGGTGAAGCTGACTGCTGCCACTGCGCTTCAGGCTCCGGCGTTGCCGCAATAGTAAACAGCGGTTCACTCGGCGTATCATCAACCAGATCTTTCATCGGCGAGAAGTCAAAAGCAGCTGAGGTATCCAGATTAAACACCGGCGCTTTTTCTTCCTGCGGTGCGCTGTAACGCTGCTGCTGCTGCGCCGCAAACTGGCTCGCCAGCTGCGCCTGATGCTGCGCCTCCTGATCGTCCTCTTCAGTATGCGACTCCCAGCTTTCACCATAGCGCTGCTGCTGCTGTGACTGAAATGCATCACGCAGCTGCGCTTCCTGAAGCGTAGCCTCTTCCTCATACTGTGGCTGATGCAGCGTGGCGCTCACGTCGGGCTGTTGCTGCTCTGCTTCTTCGCGCGCTTTCTCCTCTGCCATACGCTGTGAAGGCAGTTTGATGCCATAAGAGGCGAGTTCACGTCGGGTCGGCAGTTTAACTTTGTTAGGTCGCGGCAGCTCCGGACCAATCCCCTGTTTTACCTGCGGGTTACGATCGCGCTCAGGCACAATGTCAAAAACAGGCGACAGCGACTCTTCCGCACGCTGTACGGCCGCGGTGGCAGCACCTGTGGCCGCGGCGGCCGTGAATGCAGGGGCGGCAGCAGAGAAGCGATCGGCACTTTGCCAGTCGCCCATGCGCGGGCCATCTTCATCCGGTGCAGCAGGCGACGCGACAGGCTCTGCCGGCAGTTCAAAATGATAAAGCGGTGGCGTCTGCGGTGCTGGCGTGGCGGTCACAACCGGTTGAGATGTGACCGGTTGCGGCACGGCAGCCTGCGTAACTGCTGGCTCCGCCGTCGGTGCAGGTTCTGCTACGGCAGCCGAAGCAGGCGGTGCCTGACGGGCAGCTTCACTGACCGCAGAAAGCGCCGCAGCGGTTGCGCTGGACGCTTTAGCCAGCAGCGGTTCGCTGGCCAGCTCAGCAGAGAGTGCAGGCGCAGACGCAGGCGCTCGCGGCGCAGCCAGCAAAACATCCTCTTCGTCAGCAGCCTGAGACGCCACAACCGGGCGCAATGGGATATCCGCTTCCTCTTCATACTCATCCTCTTCCCAGCGATCGTCATGACGAGAGCGGTTGCTGGCAAAAGTCAGCACGCCCATCACCACGCTCCCGATTTTTTCAGCGATAGCGAGCCATGACCAGCCGGTATAGAGCGTGATGCCTGCGGCCCAGATACAGAGCAGCGTCAGCGTGCCGGTTGCACCATGCAGCCACGGCGCCATGGCATTGCTGACCAGACTGCCAATCACCCCGCCTGAGGCAAAGTACCAGATATCATCCACGTTCAGCGCAGCCAGTCCGCAGGTGGTCACCACCAGTGCCAGCACGCCTATCAGGCGCAATCCAACGGCAAAATAGTCGATATAATCCTGCCGATCGCGCTGACGGAAAGTGATCCAGCACAGCCCCAGGATAACGGGTGGAATGGCATAGGCCATCACGCCAAAGATAAACAGCAAAGTATCTGCCAGCCAGGCACCTGGACTACCCCCGATATTGTGGATAGGTTCATGCCATGCGGTCTGGGACCAGCTGGGATCGGAAGGGTTAAAACTGACCAGTGACACCATCAGATAGATGGCGAACAAGGCTACAAGGATGAGCAACGCCTCGAGCAGACGACGTCCACTGCTCAGCGGTTGTAACGAAACATCTTTATCTTCTGTGTATTCCTGGCTCAAGAGAACTCTCCAGGTGCCTGTAAAATAAGAAGGCAACAGCGCCGGAAGAGCCCGACGCTGGTCCTGTATGAATTCACAGGAGTGTACCTAAATCCTGCACGCTTTGCACCTTCCCTGCGTTAGCGGGTTTTAATGACCAGCCGGTTACTCTGTTTCACCTCTTCCATCACGACATAGGTGCGGGTGTCGTTTACGCCTGGCAGGCGCAGCAAGGTTTCTCCCAGCAGTTTACGATAGGCAGACATATCAGGCACGCGGGTTTTCAGCAGATAGTCAAAGTCACCGGAAACGAGGTGACACTCTTGAGTTTCCTCAAGTTTTTGCACTGCGGCGTTAAATTGCTCAAACACGTCAGGGGCACCGCGATTCAGAGTAATCTCAACAAATACCAGCAGGGATGCATCAAGGTAGTGCGGGTTAAGCTGAGCGGTGTAGCCGAGGATAAAGCCCTGTCGCTCCAGGCGGCGAACACGCTCAAGGCATGGCGTTGGCGAAAGGCCTACGCGCTTGGAAAGCTCAACATTGGAGATACGGCCATCTTTTTGCAGTTCATTCAGGATATTTCTGTCGATACGATCCAGATCTTTTCCGGGGCGCTTTTTATTGTCTACCATTATTATTGTCTCTCTTAATTCCTTCCCTATGCCTGCCACAACCCTGAAAAATGCGTATTCCAGAGCCTTACTGAATTGAAGACCATAAGCCTGTGCAGTCGCGCACCATCCGTATGACGCATGCTGTCTGTCCACATCATGCGTCATTACCAATGTCAGGCTGAGATTTTCTGACGCCACCGCGCAAAACAGCAATCAATTACCGTTCTGAACCGCCAGAGACTCTCTGCTTCTTCCAATGTTTTCGCAAATGCGCAGGCGATTGTCAAAGTAAAACATCTAAATTCAGTACAAGATGCCAGATACCGTGCTGGAGCCCTGTTTTTAAATGATATTTTCAGAGCGGTGATGCCCTTTATTTACTCAGAATGCACTCTTTTAGCGCAACGCTGCAGCAAAGATGCGTTTCATCGTCTACGCCGCTTGCAGCAATTGCTAACAAAATGGTGCAAAGCTTTTTTTGCTGTCCTAATTTCCCTACAATCAAAATCACTGTTGTCAGAAACACACTGAGGAATGCATGAGTACGGCCAAACACAGCAAACTGCTTATCCTGGGCTCAGGCCCAGCCGGTTATACCGCTGCAGTTTATGCGGCACGCGCTAACCTGAATCCGGTTCTGATTACCGGTCTGGAAAAGGGCGGCCAGCTTACGACGACCACCGAAGTTGAAAACTGGCCAGGCGACCCGCATGACCTGACCGGGCCGTCGCTGATGGAGCGTATGCATGCGCATGCCGAAAAATTCAACACTGAAATCCTGTTCGATCATATTCATACCGTTGACCTGCAGCAGCGCCCTTTCCGCCTGACTGGCGACAGCGGCGAATATACGGCGGACGCCCTGATTATTGCGACGGGTGCATCTGCACGCTATCTGGGTCTGCCTTCTGAAGAGGCATTTAAGGGCCGTGGCGTCTCTGCCTGTGCGACCTGCGACGGTTTTTTCTATCGCAACCAGAAAGTTGCGGTGATCGGCGGAGGCAATACTGCTGTTGAAGAGGCGCTGTACCTTGCCAACATCGCGTCTGAGGTGCACCTGATTCACCGCCGCGACACCTTCCGCGCAGAGAAGATTCTGATCGACCGGCTGATGGAAAAAGTGCGCAGCGGCAACATTGTGCTGCATACGCACCGCACGCTGGAAGAAGTGACCGGTGACCAGATGGGTGTGACCGGCGTGAAGCTGCTGGCAACCAACGGTGAGCCTGCAGAATCGCTTGAGGTCGCAGGCCTGTTTGTCGCCATCGGCCACAGTCCAAACACCGCCATTTTTGAGGGCCAGCTGGCGCTGGAAAATGGCTACATTAAGGTGCAGTCCGGCCTGCACGGTAACGCCACGCAGACCAGTATTCCGGGCGTCTTTGCCGCAGGCGATGTAATGGATCACACTTATCGTCAGGCGATTACCTCTGCCGGTACCGGCTGTATGGCAGCGCTGGATGCAGAGCGCTATCTGGATGGGCTGGTTAAAACCGATCGGTAACGTGTTAATAACCTGATCATAATCAAAGTGAGGCGACCTGTTCAGGTCGCCTTTTTTATGTACCGCGTGCTAAAGTGCTGCCGACCGCAATAACCGGATACTTTATCGGGTTTTCGCCCTGTTTCAGAAGAGCAGACGACAGTATGAATAAATCACGGCAAAAGCGCCTGCTGGGCTGGTTACGGCAGCAGCGGGCCTCCGGCGCGTCCGCCCTGCGGCTGGCTGCGCTATGCGGCTTTGCCTCCGCACTCGTCCTTATCGCCCAGGCGTGGCTGATGGCTACGCTACTGCAGCAGCTGGTTGTCTCCGATCGGCCCCGCTCGTCGCTGGTCACTCAGTTTCTGCTGTTGCTGTTCTGTTTTCTGTTGCGTGCCGGCTTTAACTATGGCCGGGAGATGGCAGGCTTCCGCGCCGGTCTCGCCATCCGGCGGGCGCTGCGGCGCCAGCTGCTTGATCGCATCGATGCGCTCGGACCGGCCTGGATACAGGGCAGACCTGCCGGCAGCTGGTCAACGCTGCTGCTTGAGCAGATTGAACAGCTGCAGGAATATTATGCGCGTTATCTGCCACAGATGACGCTGGCGGTTGCTATTCCCTGCGCAATTTTGCTAGCTGTGTTTCCCGTTAACTGGGCTGCAGGGCTGATCCTGCTGGTCACCGCTCCGCTGATCCCGCTGTTTATGGCGCTGGTGGGCATGGGCGCAGCGGACGCCAGCCGGCGTAACTTTCTCGCGCTATCACGCCTGAGCGGCGATTTTTACGATCGTCTGCGCGGACGCGACACGCTGCGGCTGTTTCACCGTGCAGCGGCTGAGAAACAGGCTATTGCCGCCAGCACCGATAGCTTTCGGCAGCGGACAATGGACGTGCTGCGCCTCGCTTTTCTCTCCTCGGCGGTGCTGGAATTTTTCGCCTCGCTGGCGATTGCCGTTGTCGCCGTCTATTTTGGTTTTTCTTACCTTGGCGAATTTAATTTTGGTCATTACGGTACTGGCGTAACGCTGTTTGCCGGCTTTCTTGCGCTAATCCTTGCGCCGGAGTTTTTCCAGCCGCTGCGCGATCTGGGTACCTTTTATCACGCCAAAGCGCAGGCGGCAGGCGCAGCAGATGCGCTGGAAACGTTTCTGCAGGCGACACCGGATGCCCGGCCACAGGGGCCAGTTCGCCCGTGGTGTGACGAGGCTCCTCTGACGCTGACCGCAGAGGATCTGGTGGTAATGAGTCCTGGCGGCCACGCGCTGACGCAGCCGCTTAACTTTACCCTGCGCGCAGGCTGCCGGGTCGCGCTGGTCGGTGAAAGCGGCGCAGGCAAAACCGTGCTGATGAACGCGCTGCTCGGTTTCCTGCCCTGGCAGGGCGTGCTGCGGGCCAATGGCGTGGATCTGCGCCATATCGATCGTGCAGAGTGGCAGCGGCAGCTTGCCTGGGTGGGACAGAATCCGCAGCTGCCTGCACAAACGCTGCGCGATAACCTGATGCCGGATCGATCCGTTGAGGAGAGCAGACTGCAGGCTGTATTAGCCCAGGCTGGCGTAAGCGCATTTCTGACGAGCCTGCCGCTGGGGCTGGATACGCCGACTGGCGAGGATGGTGTCGGGCTTTCTGTTGGTCAGGCTCAGCGGATTGCGGTTGCCCGTGTGCTGCTGAAGCCGGCAAAACTGCTGCTGCTGGATGAACCGGGTTCAGGTCTGGACAGCACCAGCGAATATCACGTCATGCAGGCGCTTAACCAGGCGGCACGGCAGCAGACAACGTTAATGATTACGCACCAGCTGCACGATCTGGCGCAGTGGGATGAAGTGTGGGTCATGCAGCAGGGTGCGCTGGTACAGCAGGGAAGCTGGCAGCAGCTCAGCAGGGAGCCCGGGCTGCTGCAGGAGATGATACGGCAACGTCAGCAGGAGGTTTCACTGTGCGCTCAATAATGCCTTTTCTGCGTCTGTTCCGGCAGCACCCCTGGCGCCTGGGATTGGGGATCGCGCTGGCTATCCTCACCCTGCTTGCCAGTGTGAGTCTGCTTACGCTCTCGGGCTGGTTTCTGGCTGCCTCCTCGCTGGCAGGGCTGGCCGGACTCTACACTTTCAACTATATGCTGCCGGCGGCAGGCGTGCGCGGTGCCGCGATTATACGCACCGCCGCGCGTTATTTTGAGCGTCTTGTCAGTCATGACGCCACTTTCCGGGTGCTGCAGCATCTGCGTGTTTACACCTTCAGCCGCCTGATGGCGCTGGCACCTGAGCAGCTGTCGCGCTTTCGTCACGGTGAGCTACTGAATCGTTTTGTCAGCGATGTCGATACGCTCGATCATCTCTACCTGCGTATTATTTCGCCCCTGGCCGGTGCGGCAGTGGTCATTATCGTCGTAACCTGCAGTCTCTCTCTGCTCAGCCTTCCTCTGGCGCTGCTCTTAGGCGGCAGCATGCTGCTGACCCTGCTGCTGCTGCCCGCCCTCTTCTGCTATTTTGGTCAGGCTTCCGGCGCGCGTATCGCCCGCTCTCAGGCGAACTGGCGGCTGCAGCTTGCCGGCTGGCTAATGGCTCAGGCTGAGCTAAAAATCTATGGTGCAGCGACGGCCTGGCGTCAGCGGCTGGACAGTACAGAGCGGCAGTGGCAGCACGCGCAGCAACAGCAGCATCACCTGCAGGCGTTTGCGCAGAGCCTGCTGCTGCTGATAGCCGGTCTGACCGTAACGCTGTTGCTGTGGGTGTCAGCTGCTTCTGTCGGGGGCGCAGCGATTGCGCTGTTTCTGTTCTGTGGCCTGGCGGCATTTGAAGCGCTGGCACCGGTTGCCGGCGCTTTTCTGCCGCTGGCGCAGGTCAGCAGCGCCGCACAGCGCGTGCAGGAGATTATCGACCAGCCGCCTGCCATCTATTTTCCGCCAGCCATGCCGAATACGGCGCCGGGTATCAGCCTCACGCTGGATAACGTTTCATTTAGCTATCTGCAGCGACCGGAGCCGGTATTAGCGCATTTTTCACTGCAGCTGCGACAAGGCGAACGTATCGCTCTGCTCGGCCCGACCGGCTGCGGTAAATCGAGCCTGCTGGCGCTTATCACCCGTAGCCGGGAAGCCACCGCGGGAAGTATTCAGCTTAATGATACTCCGCTCTCACAGTGGGATGAGACCAGCCTGCGGCAGCGTATCAGCGTGGTGACGCAGCGCGTGCATCTTTTCAGCCAGACGCTGCGGGACAACCTCTTACTGGCGCGCCCCACGGCCAGCGACAGTGAGCTGACAGCCGCTCTGACACAGGCCGGGCTCGGCTTTCTGGCTGAACAGCCTGACGGACTGGATAGCTGGATGGGTGAAGGCGGCAGACCCCTTTCCGGCGGCGAACTGCGGCGGCTGGCCATCGCCCGCGCCCTGCTGCACAACGGCGATCTCTGGCTGCTGGATGAACCCACTGAAGGGCTGGACGCCACGACCGAGCAGCACATTCTGCAATTACTGCTGCGGGTCAGCAAGGGTAAGACGCTGATTATGGTGACACATCGCCTGCAGGGTCTGGAGAAGATGGATCGCATCTGCGTCATGGATCAGGGCGCTATTGTGGAATCAGGTTCTCATGACGAATTAATCTCAAAAGCGGGTCGCTACTGGCGTTTCCGTCAGCGCTTTGCGTTATAGTCTGGAGATGACGCTTCTGAGTAGCTGATGCCATGAGACTGGTACAACTTTCACGTGATTCACTGCACTTCCCGCCGCCGGAAATGGCGCTGCGCGAACCAAACGGTTTGCTGGCGATGGGCGGCGATCTCTCGCCTGCACGTCTGATTAACGCCTATCAGCACGGTATTTTTCCCTGGTTTTCGCCCGGCGATCCGATTCTCTGGTGGTCGCCCGATCCGCGGGCCGTGCTGATGCCAGACGCCTTTCATCTCAGCCGGAGCATGGCGCGTTTTCACCGTCGCTCTCCCTATCGCGTGACCATGAACCACGCCTTTGCACAGGTACTTGAAGGCTGCGCGACCGGACGTCAGGAGGGAACCTGGATCACCTTTGAGGTCAAACGCGCCTGGCTGCGCCTGTATGAACTGGGGCATGCGCACTCTGTTGAAGTGTGGCATGAAAATAGCCTGGTCGGGGGTATGTACGGTCTGGCGCTCGGCCAGATGTTCTGCGGAGAATCGATGTTCAGCCGGCAGGAAAACGCTTCGAAAACCGCGCTGTGGGTATTTTCGCAGCACTTCCGGGCTCATCAGGGCAGGCTTATCGATTGTCAGGTGCTCAATCCCCATACGGCATCGCTCGGCGCTACGGAAATTCCGCGCGCTGACTATCTGCAGGAGCTAAAAAAGCTGGCGTGGCAGCCGGTTGCTGAAGGATGCTGGCAGACACAGACCCTTTTTTAGCCCTCTCCGCAGATGTTTTGCACACAAATCCACATAAAAGTGATACAATAAGCGAGTTTGGTATGTCGTCCGCGCTTCGCTGTGGCGAGCCGGAATTGCCAGGCTGGGAATCTCACCTGTTTCCTGAAACTGTTTCATCCACCCCAGCCGGGCCGGTTGCTGCAGATTCTTAGCCCGCTAATCCCCCGCAGACGTCAACAACACCCGAATTTATCCGTACTGCACGCGCGACAGCGCGACGCACGGCGAAGCGTTGGCAAAAACAGCCAACGTTTCTTTACATAAATCATGGAATTCGGCATTATCTTGCCGGTTCAACAGTTTGGTAGTTCACCCAGAGGATTCGATGGCCAAAGAAGACAATATTGAAATGCAGGGTACCGTACTGGATACGTTACCTAACACCATGTTCCGCGTAGAGCTTGAAAACGGGCACGTGGTTACCGCTCATATCTCCGGTAAAATGCGCAAAAACTATATCCGCATCCTGACGGGTGACAAAGTCACTGTAGAGTTGACCCCGTACGACCTGAGCAAAGGCCGCATTGTCTTCCGCAGTCGCTAAGCTGCTGCACACGTCGCGGGCTGGTTAAATTTCCAGCCGCAAAAAAAAGGCCGGATAATTATCCGGCCTTTTGTTTTATTGCTCTGGCGTTAGTGCACAGTGCCTTCCGTTTTGCGCTTCTCTGCGCTCAGGAAGTGGTAGGTAAGCTGGTTTTTTTCTTTATCCAGCGCCACTGACACAGAGCCACCATCCACCAGCGAACCAAACAGCAGTTCATTGGCCAGCGGTTTTTTCAGGCTTTCCTGAACCGTACGCGCCATCGGACGCGCGCCCATCGCCTTATCGTAGCCTTTTTCTGCCAGCCAGTCGCGCGCGTCGTCGCTCACTTCCAGTGAGACGCCCTTCGCATCCAGCTGCGCCTGCAGTTCAACAATAAACTTATCGACGACCTGATGGATCACCTCAGCAGAGAGGTGACGGAACCAGATAATGTTGTCGAGACGGTTGCGGAACTCTGGCGTAAAGATCTTTTTGATCTCCTCCATCGCATCCGTACTGTTATCCTGCTGAATCAGGCCGATTGACTTACGTTCGGTTTCGCGTACGCCGGCGTTAGTGGTCATGACCAGCACCACGTTACGGAAGTCCGCTTTGCGCCCGTTGTTGTCGGTCAGCATACCGTTATCCATAACCTGCAGCAGCAGGTTAAAGACATCCGGGTGCGCTTTCTCAATTTCATCCAGCAGCACCACAGCGTGCGGATGCTTGATCACCGCATCCGTTAACAGACCGCCCTGGTCAAAACCTACATAGCCAGGAGGTGCGCCAATCAGACGGCTGACCGTATGGCGCTCCATATATTCCGACATATCAAAACGCAGCAGCTCAATGCCCAGCGCTTTCGCCAGCTGCACGGTAACTTCTGTTTTACCTACCCCGGTCGGACCGGCGAACAGGAAGGAACCGACCGGCTTGCGATCCTGACCCAGACCAGCGCGACTCATTTTAATCGCTTCGGTCAGTGCCTCAATCGCATTATCCTGGCCAAATACCAGCATTTTCAGGCGGTCGCCCAGGTTTTTCAGCGTATCGCGATCGGTGGCCGATACGCTCTGTTCCGGTATACGTGCAATCCGTGCCACAACCGATTCAATGTCGGACACGTTAACGGTTTTCTTACGCTTGCTCACCGGCACCAGACGTGCCCGCGCGCCCGCTTCATCAATGACGTCAATGGCTTTATCCGGCAGATGACGATCGTTGATATATTTAACCGCCAGCTCTACCGCAGCACGCACCGCCTTAGCGGTATAACGCACGTCATGGTGCGCTTCATATTTCGGCTTCAGTCCATTGAGGATCTGCACAGTCTCTTCAACCGAAGGCTCAGTAATATCAATTTTCTGGAAGCGGCGCGCCAGTGCGCGATCTTTCTCGAAAATATTGCTGAACTCCTGATAGGTTGTGGAACCCATCACGCGGATTTTACCGCTGGAGAGCAGTGGCTTAATCAGGTTAGCGGCATCTACCTGCCCGCCCGATGCCGCACCGGCACCGATGATGGTGTGGATCTCATCAATAAACAGGATGCTGTTGTTATCCTGCTCCAGCTGTTTGAGCAGCGCTTTAAAGCGCTTTTCAAAATCGCCGCGATATTTGGTGCCCGCCAGCAGAGAGCCGATATCCAGTGAATAGATAGTGCACTCTTTCATCACCTCAGGTA
Organism: Pantoea sp. UBA7232; assembly: GCF_002473195.1. Lineage (NCBI taxonomy): Bacteria > Pseudomonadati > Pseudomonadota > Gammaproteobacteria > Enterobacterales > Erwiniaceae > Pantoea > Pantoea sp. UBA7232. Next base: position 390,401 of record NZ_DKTK01000006.1, on the reverse strand, counting down.
CATCACCCTGCACAATACGCCAGGCGAGCCCTTCAGCAATCGCGGTTTTACCCACGCCCGATTCACCCACCAGCAGCGGATTGTTCTTACGCCGACGGCACAGCACCTGCACGGCGCGCTCCAGCTCTTTTTCGCGTCCGATAAGCGGGTCGATACCGCCAACGCGAGCAAGCTGGTTAAGATTGGTGGTGAAGTTCTCCATACGCTCCTCCCCGCCTGCCTGCTCTTCATTGACCGGATTGTCCGCGTTATTCTGCGACTGGCCGGGCTCATCTTTACGTGTGCCGTGAGAGATGAAATTCACCACATCGAGACGGCTGATTTCATGTTTGCGCAGCAGATAAGCCGCCTGCGACTCCTGCTCGCTGAAAATGGCAACCAGGACATTGGCGCCTGCAACTTCACTGCGACCGGAAGATTGAACGTGGAATACCGCCCGCTGCAGCACGCGCTGGAAGCTGAGCGTAGGTTGCGTATCGCGCTCAGCTTCGCCGACCGGCAGCACCGGCGTGGTTTGTTCGATGAAGGCTTCGAGTTCCTGACGCAGAGCCACAATATCCACCGTACAGGCTTCCAGTGCCTCTCTGGCCGACGGGTTACTGAGCAGTGCCAGTAACAGATGTTCGACGGTCATAAACTCGTGACGGTGCTCGCGCGCTCTGGCGAAAGCCATGTTTAAACTGAGTTCCAGTTCTTGATTGAGCATTTGGCACCTCCCCCAATTATCGCTCTGACTGCCTGTTTCCTATATGGAGACAGGTTCAGGCTTTTTCCAGCGTACACAGCAAAGGATGTTGATTCTCTCTGGCATAGTTGTTCACCTGCGCAGCTTTTGTCTCTGCTACTTCAGCGGTGAAAACACCGCAGACTGCCTTTCCATGATAGTGAACTTTCAGCATCAGTTGCGTGGCGCGTTCAATATCATAAGAAAAGAACTTTTGCAGAACGTCAATAACAAATTCCATAGGTGTATAATCGTCATTATTCAGGATGACTTTATACATTGAAGGCGGCTTTAACCCTTCACGTACTTTGTCTTCGGCCAAGTGTTCAAAATTAAGCCAGTCGTTTGTGTTTGCCATAATCGTCCATTGGAATTCTGCGTTGCGGTCATGCATTTTAGCCTGCACTAACCTGAAGTTTAACACGTCTGTCAAGCCGGGTTTGCTATCGCTGCTATCGGTACGAAAAGCAGATGCGCGACCTGTATCACAAAATTCTCAATAGCGTTAACTGCCTCAAATTTTGGTGATTTTCTGCCCATGCATCCGGGCCGATTGCTTGACGATAAGGTCCGTTTCTCTACATTCTACATGCACAAGCTGATTGAGTTTTAAACAACCTCGACTCACAGCTGCGATGACCTCACCTACTTATCAGAATGTCTTGCGAGGGAAGTAAAAGCATGGAGACGGGTACTGTTAAATGGTTCAACAACGCCAAGGGCTTCGGCTTTATTTGTCCGGTTGGCGGTGGCGATGACATCTTTGCGCACTACTCCACCATTCAGATGGAGGGTTACAGAACGCTTAAAGCGGGTCAGCACGTTCAGTTTGATGTTCACGAAGGGCCAAAAGGCAACCATGCCAGTCTGATTGTCCCCTGTGAGGCGTCGCTGCATTCCTGACCGGCGCAGCGCGCGGTTATTCTGACCACTCCGCCCCTGAAATGCCAGCCGGTAACGCTGGCATTTTACTTTTCATCCTATCCTGCACGCCGCTGTGCCAGCATTTTCACCTGACTAAAAAGCGCTCTGAACAGCGGCGGAATCGCCTGCGGGCCGCGCTCCCCGGCTGCCAGCGCCACGGCAATGGCCAGCTCAGGCTTAGAGCTGTGATGGATCGCCTGCGTAATAATACGCCGTGGCGTCATCGCAATGTTTAACGGCAGGTGCGCCATCTGATGATAGACCGCGCGGAATCCGTGCTGATAGAGAAAGTGTTCAATGTCAGCTGCCGGAAACTGCGTCAGGTGCACCTCTTCCTTTTCGTGGGTCAGCAACTGGCTGCGGGTGGTCGCCGCATATTTCTTTCCTGCCTCATCGCCATCGGTCAATACGTGCCAGGCAATTCCCATACGCCGGGCAAATTTCAGCAGCGGCTTCAGGCCTGCCTGGGCAAACTCGATCACCCGGATCCCTTCTGCGGCAAAATGATCGCCCTGCTGTCGCGCCAGCTCGTTAACGATCCACACCTCCGTCTCGCCCTCTACCAGCAGCCAGCAGCGGGCAAACAGCGCGGCGGGTCGATTAACGCGAATATGAAACGCGATGCGGCGATGATCCTCGGCGCTCAGCCCCGCTTCGCCGATACGCCACGCCGCTACGCGGCTCGCTTCACGCACCAGACGGCAGAGGTTTTCCAGCGGCGTCTGGGAAACCAGTTCACCTGAATTGGTGGTGACCAGCCGCTGCAGCGGCAGCAGCGTCAGTAAATTCCAGGTAACCGAAAGCATTATCGGGTGCAGCCGGGTTTCAGGATTCTCGACCAGCAGAACAGGCTGGGCGCCGTCTGGCAGCGCATTGCTGCCGGGCAGCAGTGCCAGCAGCCGCAGCTGCACCTCGCGACGATGCTCTGCACTAGCCCCCGCCAACAGCCGGTTAAGCGCATCCAGCGCCTGCCAGCCTGCGCTGCCGTCGCGCAGTTCCGGTGCCATTCGCGGGTGACTGACGCCGGGTTGCTGAACGAGAAAATAGTGCGCCATCAGCTGCTGCATTGTCTGTACGCCCTGCAGCAGCACCTCATCGCTCACCGCCCGGCCGCCCGCCGCGCGATTGAGCTGCTGTAACACGCTCTGCAGCGCCTGCAGACCCGGATCCCGACCCTCACCGCCTGGTTCATGCGTCCGATGGCGCTGTCCGAACCGCGCATCGCGTAAACGCAGCACCGGATGGTGCTGCCGCAGCCAGCTTATCGCCGCCGCCGTCGGCTCCGCTGCCAGCAGCTGATTACGCGCGTCAATAAAACGCCAGCTGCTTTTCACACCGTTTGCTTTGCAGGTAGCCCGCAGACTAAAGCGCAGATAACTTCCCTGCTCATCATGCTGCCAGAAAGGCTGCAGCAGGGTATTTTCCCGCTCTGCTTCGCTGGCGCGAAAGCGCACCACTATCTGCAATGTGCGCCAGCGTGCCGCCGGATTTGCAGGCGGAAAATGGAAATCCTCTTCGCTGAGGGTGGCGTGCGCGCTGGCCGGATCCAGCATAAGTGAAAACGCGTCCAGCAGGCTTGATTTGCCCCAGGCGTTTTCACCGATCAGAAGATTCGTCATCATAAGCGGCAGCGAGAGCTGATTAATGCCGCGAAAGCCGCTGATATCAATATGATCCAGAATCATAGGGTTATCCTGTACAGAGGTTGCCTGAGCATGGTGTACGGTGGCGTATGGGTCAAGGCGCAAATTATCCGCAGACGGTGATTTACAGCGTGCGCTTTTTTGATTAGCGTGGCGTCCTTTTCCCACGGACGGATGTTCGCTATGTATGGTCTTATGATTATTCTGCTGCCGCTGATTGCTGGTTATCTGCTGCATCTGCAGCAGCCGGTACTGCTACGCGCGGTGGCGCGGCTGCTCAGTGCGCTGGTCTATATCATTCTGTTTTTTATGGGCGTAAGCCTGGCATTTCTTGATAATCTCAGCACGAATTTGCTCACCATTTTTTATACCGCTTTTATCTCTGGTCTCTTGATTCTCGCCTGTTCGCTGCTGGCGTTCTGGCTGCTTGAGCAGCGTCTGCCGTGGCGGCATCAGCATAAAGCGCAGGCGCTGCCGTCGCGTCTCGCGATGGCGCTGGACTCACTCAAGCTGTGCGGCTCGGTGCTGGGCGGATTTCTGCTCGGCCTGACGCAGTGGGCTCCGCTGCGCCATGCGGCCACCGTCAGCGAATATGCCCTGATCCTGATGCTGTTTCTGGTGGGCGTTCAGCTGCGCAGCAGCGGCATGACGCTGCGGCAGATTACGCTTAACCGGCGGGGTGCGCTGGTGGCGGCCGTGTCGCTGGCTGGCGCACTGGCCGGAGGCGCACTCGCCGCTGTCTGCCTTGGACTGCCGCTCAAAACCGGCCTCGCGCTGGCCAGCGGCTTTGGCTGGTATTCGCTTTCCGGCATTCTGATGACGGACGCGTTTGGTCCGGTTATCGGCAGCGCAGCGTTCTTTAACGATCTGCTGCGTGAGCTGATCACAATTATGCTGATCCCGCTGCTTATTACCCGGCACCGCAGTATGACGCTGGGCCTGAGCGGCGCCACCTCAATGGATTTCACACTGCCGATTCTGCAGCGCGCCGGCGGCATGGAGATCGTCCCTGCAGCCATCGTGCACGGCTTTATTATGAGCCTGCTGGCCCCGGTGCTGATCGCCTTTTTTTCCGCCTGACGGGTCTGCAGCGCACTTTTTCACGGCTGGCGCGCAGCGGCTTCGTCTACGCTTTCTGACTGACAGATTTTTGCCATCAGCATAGATGGCCCCCCATCAGAAAGGAGCAAATGATGAAACAAACTGTGGCCGCCCTGCTGGCGCAAACGCTGGAGAGCGCAGGCGTAAAACGTATCTGGGGCGTAACCGGTGATTCGCTTAACGGCCTGAGTGACAGCCTGAATCGCATGGGTACGATTGAATGGATGCCAACGCGACATGAAGAGGTGGCCGCGTTTGCCGCCGGTGCAGAAGCGCAAATCAGCGGCGAGCTGGCGGTCTGCGCCGGCTCCTGCGGTCCCGGTAACCTGCACCTGATTAACGGTCTGTTTGACTGCCATCGTAACAATGTGCCGGTGCTGGCGATTGCTGCGCATATTCCTTCCAGCGAAATTGGCAGCGGCTATTTTCAGGAGACGCATCCGCAGGAGCTGTTTCGCGAATGCAGCCACTACTGTGAGCTGGTCTCAAATCCGGAGCAGCTGCCGCAGGTCCTGGGCATCGCCATGCGCAAAGCGATCCTCAACCGCGGGGTCTCTGTGATCGTCCTGCCGGGTGACGTGGCGCTGCAGCCCGCCCCGAAAAGTGCGCGCAGCGAATGGTATCCGCCGCAGCTGCCGCAGGTCGTGCCGGCCGCGGCGGAGCTCGCTACCCTGGCGGAAACGCTTAACGGCGCGGGCAATATTACGCTGATGTGCGGCAGCGGCTGCGCCGGTGCTCATGCTGAAGTTGTCGCCCTGGCAGAACGCCTTAAGGCGCCGGTAGTGCACGCGCTGCGTGGCAAAGAACACATCGAATATGACAACCCGTATGATGTTGGCATGACCGGGCTGATTGGTTTCTCTTCCGGCTATCACGCCATGATGAATGCCGACACCCTGATCCTGCTCGGCACGAAATTCCCCTATCGTGCCTTCTACCCCGCCAGCGCCCGCATCATTCAGATCGATATCAACCCCGGCAGCCTGGGGGCGCACAGCCATGTCGATATGCCGCTGGTGGGTGACGTTAAAGCCACGATCCAGGCGCTGCTGCCGCAGCTTGAGGTGCATGACGATCGCCATCATCTCGATCGTGCGCTGGAGCACTACGCTGACGCCCGCAAGAGCCTGGACGATCTGGCAACCGCAAACGACAACCAGGCGATCCATCCCCAGTATCTGGCACAGCAGATCAGCCGCTACGCTGCTGACGACGCCATCTTTACCTGCGATGTCGGCACGCCCACCGTCTGGGCGGCGCGCTATCTGCAGATGAACGGCAAACGGCGCCTGCTGGGCTCGTTTAATCACGGCTCTATGGCGAATGCGATGCCGCAGGCGCTGGGTGCGCAGGCTATCGACAGAGAGCGTCAGGTGGTGGCGCTGTGCGGCGACGGTGGCTTCAGTATGCTGATGGGAGACTTTATCTCGGTAGCGCAGCTGAAACTGCCGGTTAAGCTGGTGATTTTTAACAACAGCGTGCTGGGCTTTGTGGCAATGGAGATGAAAGCGGGCGGTTATCTTACCGACGGCACCGACCTGGAAAATCCTGATTTTGCTGCGATTGCCGCCGCCTGCGGCATCAAAGGTATCCGGGTTGAAAAAGCGTCAGATCTCAATGCGGCGCTGGAGCAGGCTTTTGCGCATGATGGCCCGGTCCTGGTGGATGTGCATACGGCTAAAGAGGAGCTGTCGATGCCGCCGCAAATCAAAGCGGAGCAGGCAAAAGGCTTTAGTCTCTATATGCTGCGCGCCATCCTCAACGGACGCGGCAATGAGATCACCGAGCTGGCGAAAACCAACTGGCTGCGGTAAAACAAAGCTCCTGCCGGACAGGCAATAATGCGGGCGAACAGCCCGCTTTTTCTTTCAGGAGAGCCACGTGATCGATTTGCGCAGTGATACCGTAACCCGCCCGAGTGCGGCGATGCTGGACGCCATGATGAACGCCGCCACCGGAGATGACGTCTATCGTGACGATCCCACGGTCAATGCACTGGAAGCCGAAGCGGCAGCGACAAGCGGCAAAGCGGCCGCGCTGTTCTTTCCTACCGGCACCCAGGCTAATCTGGTGGCGCTGCTGTGCCACTGCCAGCGCGGCGATGAATATATCGTTGGCCAGCAGGCGCACAACTACAAATATGAAGCGGGGGGCGCGGCGGTGCTGGGCAGTATTCAGCCTCAGCCAATCCTTGCCGCGGAGGATGGCACCCTGCCGCTGGCGGACGTGGCCGCTGCGATTAAGCCGGACGATATTCATTTTGCCCGCACCCGCCTGCTGAGTCTGGAAAATACCCATCACGGCAGAGTACTGCCGCTCAGCTATCTGGAGCAGGCGTGGCACTTTACCCGCGAACGCGGGCTGGCGCTGCATATTGATGGCGCACGTATCTTTAATGCCGTGGTGGCACAGCAGGTGACGCTGGCAGAAATTGCACGCTACTGTGATTCACTGACTATCTGCCTCTCAAAGGGGCTGGGCACGCCGGTAGGCTCACTGCTGTGCGGCGACAGCGCTTATATAGAGCAGGCGCGGCGCTGGCGTAAAATGACCGGTGGCGGTATGCGCCAGGCGGGCATTCTGGCGGCGGCCGGACGCTATGCGCTGCAGCACAACGTGACCCGGCTGCAGGAGGATCATGACAACGCCGCTTGGCTGGCAGAGCAGCTGCGCGCGCTGGGTGTGGAGGTGATAAGCCAGCAGACAAACATGCTGTTTGTGCAGGTTCCGTCCGGGCAGACAGAAGCGCTGCAGCGCTGGATGCACGCCGCCGATATTCTTATCAGCGTGGGCCCCCGGACGCGCATGGTGACCCATCTCGATGTGTCCCGCGCCGATCTGCAGCAGGTCGTCGCGCGCTGGCAGGCGTTTCTGCAGTCAGCGGGCTGACCGCTAGCGCGCTGCGCCATACTGTGCCAGCAGCGCCCGGGCTATCGCCAGCGTCTCTGCGTCAGCAACGCCCCGGTAGTCGCGCGGGCGGAAGTGCATCTGAAAGGCCGCAATCAGCCGGCGCTGCATCTCAGGCGTTGTCGCGCCCGCCACGTCATAGCCATACTGCTGCAGCGCTGCCAGCAGCGGCTGCGGATCTACAACGCTGCTGGCAGACTGCCCCGCCAGATAGCGTGCCACGACAGCCGGATCGGGCCAGGCACCGACCCCCTGCGCGGCCAGCTGCTGCCAGGGAAAGAGTGGACCCGGGTCCTGCTTGCGCTGCGGCGCGATATCGCTGTGGCCCACGATATTTTCGGGCGTAATACCGTAACGCTGCTGCAGATCGCGCAGCAGCGCCGCCAGTACGGTGATTTGATCGGCTGTATAAGGCTGCCACCTTAGCCCGGTTAGCGTACGCTGATAGCCTGCATTGACGATCTCAATCCCTACAGACGTGTCATTAATCCGGGTTGCACCGCGCCAGAAACTGGGTCCGGCATGCCAGGCAAGCTGCTGCTCCGGCACCAGCTGCCAGACCACTCCCCTGCCCGCTCTCTGCGGCGGCTGGCGCGGGATCAGATAGTGTGCGCTGACCTGCCGATCGGTCAGGGTTGCCAGCGAAGAGGAGAAATCGTCCGCAGTGTAGTGGATCACTACAACTTTAATGCGCGGTCGCGCCCCCTGCGCCGGATGAGTGGTATCGGCCCAGTAACCCTGACGCGCTTCCATTGAGGAGTGACAGGCGCTGAGCAGCAGCGCCATCGCTGTAACCAGCAGTAAACGCATTAGCGCACGATAACGGCGGTGCCGGAGACGCTGACCATCAGCATACTGCTGTCTTTACCCACGGTTTCGTAATCGATATCGATACCGACTACCGCGTTAGCGCCCAGCGCTTTCGCCTGATCGCCCAGCTCCTTAAACGCGATCTCCCGCGCCTTGCGCAGCTCTTTTTCATAGGCACCTGAGCGGCCCCCTACGATATCGCGGATACCGGCGAAGAAATCGCGAAAAATATTGGCGCCCAGAATCGCCTCGCCGGTTACAACGCCGCAGTATTCAGTAATGCTGTGGCCTTCCAGAGTTGGTGTCGTCGAAAATTTCATGGTTATCTCCTGAAGATGTCGATGGAACCCGCACGCATGGTGCTGAAAAAGCACGACTATACTCTATGCTAAAACCCATGCTTTGCCACAGAACAATAAGGAACCGGAGATGAGAATCAAAGCCCTTGCACTGCTGGCATCAGCAGCAACGCTGCTGAGCGCCTGTACCACCGTAGAGCCGGTTATCAGGGATAATGGCCCACGCAGTGCGTCCTGTATCGATGGCGGGCCGGATAGCGTGGCGCAACAGTTTTATGATTTACGCGTGAAGGCTCCTTCAGCAGGCCTGCCTGACCCTGCGCTGCTGGCCAGATATCGCCCTTATCTGAGCGATCATCTTTATCAGACGCTGCTGCAGGCGCGGGAAAAACGCAATCAGCCGGCAGAGTGGCGTCAGGGCGATCTCTTTTCCAGCCTGGCGCAGGGGCCGGATGCTGCTGAGGTTGACAGCGCCTCTTCGATCCCCAATCGCGATGCGCGAAATATCCCGCTACGCGTTACGCTGACGCGCGGTGATAAACAGTGGCGCGATGAGGTGCTGATGATCCGCGAAGGCGAGTGCTGGGTGGTGCAGGATGTGCGCTATATGGCAGCGTGGCCGCATGCCGGTGGCGGCTCACTCAGCCAGCTGCTGGAGCAGAAAAAATAGCGCATTTTTTTGTTATCCTGCTCACACATTAGGGTGCCACATCGGTAGAGAGCCCCTGACCGGTGTTAACGTCAGGCGTGAAAGTCGCGCAAACCACGCCTGACGCAGGCCGCACAATTTTCTGCTGCACCGGAGCGGGTAATGCGCTGTTTAATAAATTTTAAGTCACCCGATTTGCATAACTATGCCGGGAACGTTAAGATTTGCGGCACTATTTGCTCTCTATTTTTGCGCGCATGAGTATTCAATTAAACGCTATTAACTGCTTTTACGGTGCCCATCAGGCGCTGTCTGACATCAACCTGGAGTGTCCGCAGGGAGAGACGCTGGTGCTGCTTGGTCCCAGCGGTGCCGGGAAGAGCTCACTCCTGCGCGTACTCAATCTGCTGGAGCTGCCGCGTTCTGGTACGCTGCAGATCGCCGGCAACCAGTTTGACTTTACCAAAACGCCTGCTGACAGCGCGATTCGCGAGCTGCGCCAGAACGTCGGCATGGTATTCCAGCAATATAACCTCTGGCCCCACCTGACGGTTATGCAAAACCTCACTGAGGCTCCCTGCCGGGTGCTGGGCCTGACAAAAGAGGCGGCGCGCGCGCGTGCCGATAAGCTGCTGGAGCGCCTGCGCCTGACGCCTTATGCCGATCGTTTTCCGCTGCATCTCTCCGGTGGTCAGCAGCAGCGCGTGGCGATTGCCCGCGCGCTGATGATGGAGCCGCAGGTGCTGCTGTTCGATGAGCCCACCGCCGCGCTCGATCCGGAAATTACTGCGCAGATCGTGACGATTATTCGTGAACTGGCACAGACGCAGATCACGCAGGTTATTGTGACCCACGAGGTAGAAGTGGCGCGCAAAACCGCCAGCCGCGTGGTCTATATGGAGAATGGTCACATCATTGAACAGGGTGATGCCAGCCGCTTTACACAGCCGCAAACCGACGCGTTTGCACACTATCTTTCGCACTAAGTCAGGATGCTAATAATGAAAAAAGTTGTACTTGCTGCCCTGCTCACCACGCTGAGCCTGAGCGCTTCCGCTGCACAGACGCTGCGTTTCGCTACCGAAGCTTCTTATCCGCCGTTTGAATTTGTTGACGCTGAGAACAAAATCCAGGGATTTGATGTCGATCTCGCTAACGCCCTTTGCAAAGAGATGGATGCGACCTGCACCTTTACTAATCAGGCGTTCGACAGCCTGATCCCCAGCCTGAAATTCCGCCGTTTTGACGCGGTAATGGCCGGTATGGACATCACGCCGGAACGTGAAAAGCAGGTGCTGTTCAGCAAGCCTTACTACGATAACTCTGCCACCTTTATTGCACAGAAAGGCAAGCTGGCTGATGTTGCTGCCCTTAAAGGCAAGCGCGTCGGCGTACAAAACGGTACCACCCACCAGAAGTTCCTGACTGACAAGCATAGCGATATTACTATCGTGCCTTACGACAGCTATCAGAACACCGTACTGGATCTGAAAAATGGCCGCATCGATGCCGTCTTTGGTGATACCGCCGTGGTCAATGAGTGGCTGAAGCAGAACGCAACGCTGGCACCGCTGGGTGAAAAGGTCACGGATAAAGATTACTTTGGCACCGGCCTGGGCATCGCCGTGCGTCAGGGCAACGCTGAACTGCAGGGTAAGTTCAACGCGGCACTGGATAAGATCAAAGCTGACGGCACCTACAAGACTATCTACAGCAAATGGTTCCAGCAGTAATCTCTGATGAATGAAATGATCTCACTTGCAAGTGCCGCCGGGATAACCGTCGGCCTTGCTGTTTGTGCATTGATCGCCGGCCTTGTGCTGGCGATGCTGTTTGCTGGCTGGGAGTCGCTGCGCATAAAACCGCTGGCGTGGGTCGGCACCGTGCTGGTCACGCTGATCCGCGGTCTGCCGGAAATCCTGGTCGTCCTTTTTATCTATTTTGGTGCCTCACAGCTGCTGCTGACGCTCTCTGACGGTTTCAGTCTTAATCTGGGCCTGGTGACTATTCCGGTGCAGCTGCAGATTGAGAACTTTGATGTCAGCCCGTTTCTCTGCGGGGTGATTGCGCTGGCTATGCTCTATTCCGCCTATGCATCACAGACGCTGCGCGGTGCGCTGAAAGCAGTACCGGCAGGCCAGTGGGAATCTGGTCAGGCGCTGGGGATGAAAAAGTCTGCCATCTTTTTCCGGCTGATTATGCCGCAAATGTGGCGACATGCGCTGCCGGGCCTCGGCAACCAGTGGCTGGTGCTGCTGAAAGATACGGCGCTGGTGTCGCTGATTAGCGTTAACGACCTGATGCTGCAGACGAAAAGTATCGCTACGCGTACGCAGGAACCTTTTACCTGGTATCTGGTGGCGGCCGCTATCTATCTGGTGATTACGCTGTTTAGTCAGGCGATTTTACGCCGCATTGAATTACGCACCACGCGTTTTGAGCGGGGAGCCTGACGCATGCTCGACTATTTACCCGAACTGTTAAAAGGTCTGCATACCAGCTTAACGCTGACGCTGGCCTCACTGGCGGCCGCGCTGCTGCTGTCGCTGCTCTGTACTGTCGTGCTGGCGCTGAAAGTCCCGGTCGCCAGCCTGCTGGTAAGAGGCTATATCACGCTGTTTACCGGTACTCCCCTGCTGGTGCAGATTTTCCTGATCTACTACGGGCCGGGCCAGTTTCCCGCTATTCAGAGCGTACCCTGGCTCTGGCATCTGCTGTCGCAGCCCTGGCTGTGCGCGATGCTGGCGCTGTCGCTCAACAGCGCCGCCTACACCACCCAGCTATTTTATGGTGCGGTACGCGCTATTCCTGCGGGTCAGTGGCAGTCATGCGCCGCGCTCGGCATGAACCGCAAAGATACGCTGCGTATTTTGCTGCCCTATGCGTTTAAGCGCGCCCTCTCCTCCTATTCCAACGAGGTGGTGCTGGTGTTTAAAAGCACCTCACTGGCCTACACCATCACGCTGATGGAAGTGATGGGCCACGGTCAGATGCTCTACGGACGCACCTATGACGTTACGGTGTATGCGGCGGCGGGCCTGATCTATCTGGTGGTTAACGGTGCGCTGACGCTGCTGATGCGGCTGATTGAAAAACGCGCACTGGTATTTGAGCAGCGCAGCTGATCGCCACCGGAGCGGTTGCTTTTGCGCCATGCCGGCGTCAGAGCAGCCGCCCATAACAAACTCTTACTTATCCAAAATAATTGCATAAAAATTCATTCAATGGCATTGTGTCACGCATTCCGCTTCTGGCTTGCTTATGAGAATGACATGATGAAAAAATGGATTATCGCCGCAGCGCTCGCTGCGGTTACTGTGAATGCTTATGCAGCTGAAAAAATACGTTTCGCCGTTTCCGCTACCTATCCGCCGTTTGAATCACTGGATCACGACAATCAGATTGTGGGCTTTGATATCGATCTGGCGAAAGCGCTCTGTGCGAAAATCAAAGCGGAGTGCACGTTCACAAATAATGCGTTTGACAGCCTGATCCCGTCGCTGAAATTCCGCCGTTATGATGCGGTGATTTCCGGTATGGATATTACCGCCGAGCGCAGTAAGCAGGTCGATTTCAGCCAGCCTTACTATGCCAACTCCGCTATCGTCATTGCCCGTAAAGGAGAGTTCAGCGATTTCAGCCAGCTGAAAGGCAAGCGTATCGGCGTAGAGAACGGCACCACTCACCAGAAATATCTGACTGAAAAGCATCCGGACGTGGTAGCGGTCGCGTATGACAGCTATCAGAATGCGATTCTCGACCTGAAAAACGGCCGCCTCAATGGCGTATTTGGCGACAGCGCCGTGGTCAGTCAGTGGCTGAAAGCCAATGAGGATCTCACTACCGTGGGCGAGCATGTGACCGATGCCGGATACTTTGGCAACGGGCTGGGTATTGCCGTGCGTAAGGGTAACAGTGACCTGCTGAATGAGTTCAATACCGCGCTGGCGGCTCTGAAAGCTGACGGCAGCTGGCAGCAGATCAACCAGAAGTGGTTCCCGGAGTAATTTCTCTTCTCAGCGCGTGCTGCGTTATGCAGCACGCGCCCGATCGTTACGTGTCAGCAGACATAACACTTCAAAATGAGCAGTGTGCGGGAACATATCAAACAGCTGCACTTTTTGTATGTTGTAATCACTAAGCCGGGCAATATCCTGCGCCAGGGTGGCAGGATTGCAGCTGGAGTAAAGAATAAAAGCCGGAGCCATGTCGCTTAAATAGTCGCACAGCTCGCTGCCAATGCCGCGGCGCGGCGGATTAACCAGCACCAGCTGCGGGACATCTTCCCGTGAGGTAGCGAAACGGGTGGAATCCAGAGCGGCAAAGTGCACCTTCTCCAGCCCCAGCTGCTGCGCCGATTGCTGCGCACAGGCTATCGCTTCAGCGCTGATCTCAATGCCCGTCAGCGTCATCTCCGGGGTGGCGCAGTGCAGGCCAAATCCGCCCACGCCGCAAAAAAGATCCCACATGCTGGTCACGTTCAGCTCCGCTACCCAGTCGCGCGCGGTGGCGTAAAGCGCGGCCGCCACCTGCGGGTTAGTCTGGAAAAAGCTTTGCGGACGGATATAAAGCGGCACCTGATTAAAGCATTCCGGCAGCGCCTGCTGCGCGGTCAGCGCAATCTCTTCCTCTCCTTCCAGAATCGCCATATGTACCGGCTGAATATTGGCAGAGATCACCTTCAGCTGCGGCAGCTGCTGCTGCAGCCACGGCAGTGCCGCCTGCAGCTGCGGCACCTTACTGGCTGAACGCAGCACAAAACGCAGCATCATGCCGCCCTCGCTGCTTTCTGTCAGCAGCAGAAACTTCAGCTCGCCGCGCCTGCGCGTCACGCTGTAAGGCGTAAGACCGGCACGGGCGATAAAGGGTTTGAGCAGCGCAAACACCGGCGCAAAGCTGGCGGGATAGAGCGGACAGGCGCAGAGATCGACCGGGTCGCCGTCAGGCGCCACCAGACCAAAAACCGGGCGCTCCACGCTGCCGCTGACGACCATTTTGGCCTTATTGCGAAACCCCTGCTCCGCCGACGTCACCGGACGCCGCCAGTCGCTGACCGGCATCGCTGCAAGCAGCTGAGCAAGCCGCGCCTGCTTATCGCTGACCTGCTGCGGATAGGGTTTCTCCAGCCACTGACATGAACGGCAGCGGCCAGCGTCATAAAGCGCGCAATGCATGGAACAACCTGTACTCGGAGAAAAAATGGGGGGCGATTGTATCACCGGATGCGGAAAAATGCGCGACTGCTGGCCGGCACAAACAGCAGCAGCACAATCAGCACGTCCGGCAATTTCTGCTGCAGCGTGTGGTGAATAATCTGCAGATTGTTTTCACCCGAAATACTGAATATCTCCGGATAGATCCAGCCCACCGACGCCATCAGCATATACAACACTACCACAACCTGGCTGAGCGTATAGCCCCAGCGGCCTCGATTGCTGCCGCGCATCAGGGTAAAAGCACAGCGCAGTTCAAACAGAAAAATCAGCTGGCTGGCGATAAATATCAGGGTAGAGTCCCAGGCCTGTGCGCTGCGGTGCACAAAGTTGGCCATCTCCTCATAGCCCAGCTCGCCAGCCATCATTATCACGCTGAGGCAGCGGGTAATAATAATCGCAATACCGGCAATCGTTACCGGTACTGGCGTTGAGCTCAACACAGCGTTTTTCAGCGTTTCCGACATCACCCAGGCTCCATAAGAAAAGGCTGGCAACGCCAGCCTTGCTTATAGTGGCAAACTCACGGGATTTCAGCCACGTTTTGCTTTCTGAATATCACGCAAACGCTGTTTTTCTTCATGCGCCATAAAGCGCCAGGCGATGAAACCGACCAGCCCGACCACAAACAGAATAATCGACGCCAGCGCGTTGATCTCCGGATTCACCCCGCGTCGTACCGTGGCAAAGATCGCCATCGGCAGCGTGGTCGCTCCCGGACCGGTAACAAAACTGGCGATCACGAGGTCATCAAGCGACAGCGTAAAGGCCAGCAGCCAGCCGGTTACAATGGCGGGAGCAATCATCGGCACGGTGATCACAAAGAACACCTTCAGCGGCGTGGCGCCCAGATCCATCGCGGCCTCTTCAATAGAGCGATCCAGTTCGCGCAGGCGGGCGTTGATCACTACCGCAACATAAGCGGTACAGAATGTGACGTGCGCCAGCCAGATAGTCAGCATGCCGCGGTCGCCCGGCCAGCCCAGCGTGTTCGCCATCGCCACAAACAGCAGCAGCAGCGACAGACCGGTAATCACGTCAGGCATAACCAGCGGTGCGGTCAGCATAAAGGCGAAACCGCTGTGACCGCGAAAGCGGCCAAAGCGCACAATGATCACCGCCGCCAGTGTACCCAGTATCACGGCCATGGTGGCTGAAAGCCCGGCAATGGTCAGGCTCAGCCCGACGGCATCGAGCATCGCCTCATCCTGAAACAGCACGCGATACCAGTGAAAAGAGAAGCTCTCCCACACCGTGACCAGCTGCGAGCTGTTAAAGGAGTAGACCACCAGCAGCAGCATGGGCGCATAGAGAAACAGAAAGCAGAGCACCAGAATAGCGGTACGCCACGGCGAGCGAATAACCGGTAGCTGATTCATGCTTTCTCTCCCGCAGCGCGATTTTGATGCTTGTGGAACCAGATAATCGGCAGGATCAGGATCAGCAGAATGGTTACCGCCAGCGCGGAGGCCACCGGCCAGTCGCGGTTATTAAAAAACTCCTGCCAGAGAATGCGGCCGATCATAATACTGTCCGGGCCGCCCAGCAGTTCCGGGATCACATACTCCCCTACCGCCGGTATGAACACCAGCATCGACCCGGCGATAATGCCGCCTTTGGTCAGCGGCACAATCACGCTGAAAAAGGTTTTCAGCGGACGCGCGCCCAAGTCCAGCGACGCTTCCACCAGCGAATAGTCGATACGCGTCAGCGCGGTATAGATCGGCAGCACCATAAAGGGCAGATAGCAGTAAACAATACCGATATAGACCGCCGTATTGGTGTAGAGGATCACCAGCGGATGATCGATAACGCCAAGCCACAGCAAAAAGCGATTCAGAATGCCGTTATTGTTCAGTAACCCCATCCAGGCGTAAACGCGCACCAGGAATGATGTCCAGGAGGGCAGGATCACCAGCAGCAGCAGTATGGTGCGCATCGACGGCTTGCTGTGCGCAACCGCCCAGGCGAGCGGATAGGCGATAAGCAGGCAAATTACCGTGGAGATCGCCGCCACTTTAAGCGAGGTCAGGTAGGCTTCAGCGTAAAGCGGATCGTCCGTCAGCGTAAAATAGTTGCCGAGGTTCAGCACGACATTCAGCTGGTCATCCGCCCAGGTCACCAGGTCAGTGTAAGGCGGGATGGCGCGGGCGATATCGGCAAAGCTGATTTTAAGCACAATCAGAAACGGCAGCAGGAACAGCAAAATCAGCCACAGGTAAGGCAGCGCAATCACCAGTTTGCGTCCGTGCTGCATCTTCATGCGGGTTGCCCAGCGCTGCAGTGGCGTGCCCGCCAGTACCGGCTGAGGTCGTGGAGAAATCTGACTCATAACCGCCCCCTAGACCGTCAGAACCACACAGCTGTCCGCATCCCAGCAGAGACGCACCTCATCTCCCCAGACGGGCGCACCTTTGCGAAAACGATGCGCGTTCTGCAGCTGCGCGCTGATCATCTGACCACTGTGCAGGCGCACGTGGTAAATCGACAGATCGCCCAGATAGGCGATATGCGCCACCTCGCCCACGGCAAAGTTGCAGCCGTCAGCCGGTACCGTATCGCACAGCATCACCTTTTCCGGGCGCAGCGCAATGTGGACCGGGACATTGTCGACAATGGAGACATCCGTCTGTACCTTCAGCGGATGCATCAGGCCGGGGCTATCAATCACCACGCCCTCGTCACGCCGCTCGCGCAGCAGCCCCTCAAACACGTTAACCGAGCCGATAAACTCTGCGCTATAGCGGCTGGTAGGATGCTCATAAATCTCTTCCGGCTCACCAATCTGCACAAACTTACCGCGATTCATGATGGCAATGCGTCCGGCCATGGTCATCGCCTCTTCCTGATCGTGCGTGACCATAACGCAGGTGGCGCCCACGCGCTCCAGGATATCCACCACCTCATGCTGCATGCGATCGCGCAGTTTTTTATCCAGTGCACCCATCGGCTCATCCAGCAGCAGCAGTTTAGGCCGTTTTGCCAGGCTGCGGGCCAGCGCCACGCGCTGACGCTGCCCGCCTGAGAGCTGATGCGGTTTACGGCTGGCGTACTCCTGCATATGCACCAGCGCCAGCATCTCCGCCACGCGGCTGGCGATTTCTGCTTTGGATAATTTATCCTGCTTCAGGCCAAAGGCGATGTTTTGCTCCACTGTCATATGCGGAAACAGCGCGTAGGACTGAAACATCATATTAATAGGGCGCTGATAGGGCGGCACGTGAGAGAGATCCTGACCATCCAGCACGATCTGGCCGCTGCTGGGGATCTCAAATCCTGCCAGCATGCGCAGCAGCGTCGATTTGCCGCAGCCAGATGCACCCAGCAGGGCAAAGATTTCACCTTTGTAGATAGTCAGGCTGACATCATCTACGGCGTGCTGACCCTCAAACGATTTGGTCAGGTTACGGATCTCCAGCAGCGGCGTTAATGCCTTTGCTGATTTACTCTGGGGACGGGAAATCGCGTCGTTCACTAACATTTCTCCGGCGCTAAGCGGGGTAGCGCGGCACAGCCAGCCGCTGGAATGGCACAGCAGAGGCCCGTACTGCGCCTCTGCTGTGGTTACCGGTCAGGGATATCGTTCAGAACGAATCACTTACCACTTTTTACTTTAGTCCATGCGCGGGTGCGTGCGCGATCCAGTTTCGGATCCTGGACCTTGAGCACAAACAGCTTCGCCATCGCGTCCGGCGTCGGGAAGATGCCCGGATTGTTGCGGACGTCGGCGTTAATCAGCGGCAGCGACGCTTTATTGCCGTTGGCATAATTGATTTTGTTGGATACCTCAGCGATCACTTTCGGCTCCATGATGTAGTTCAGCCACTGATAGGCAGCATCCATATTTTTCGCATCTTTCGGGATCGCCATCATGTCAAAAAACGCCAGTGCGCCCTCTTTCGGCACGCTATAGCCCAGGTGAACGCCGTTATTTGCTTTTTCAGCGCGATCTTTCGCCTGCAGAATATCGCCAGACCAGCCTATCGCCACGCAGGTGTTACCATTCGCCAGGTCGTTGATATATTGCGACGAGTGGAAATAGCGAATATTTGGCCGCAGTTTCATCAGCAGATCGGTCGCCGCTCCGGTGTAATCTTTGGCGTCAGCGCTGTTGGGATCTTTGCCAAGATAGTTCAGCACCGTGGCGAAGATCTCTTCCGGCGCGTCCAGGAAAGAGACACCGCAGCTTTTCAGTTTTTCGAGGTTTTCCGGTTTCAGCACCAGATCCCAGCTGTTAACCGGCGCGTCCGCACCGAGCGCGGCTTTGACTTTCTCAACGTTATAACCGATGCCGGTGGTGCCCCACAGATAAGGAATCGCGTATTTATTGCCAGGATCGTGCTGTGCCACTTTGGCCATCAGGTCCGGATCGAGGTTTTTGTAGTTCGGCAGTTTACTTTTGTCGAGTTCCTGAAACACGCCCGACTGCAGCTGGCGCGCCAGAAAACTGGATGAGGGCACCACAACATCATAGCCGGTGCTGCCCGCCATCAGTTTGCCTTCCAGCACTTCATTGGAGTCAAAGACGTCATACACAACTTTGATGCCGGTCTGCTTTTCAAAGTTGGGCACCGTATCGGCCGCAATATAATCGGACCAGTTATAGACGTGCAGCGTTTTATCTTCTGCCTGAGCAGCAACAGCTGATGCCATTACCACACCAGCCACTGCGGCTGGCAACCATTTTTTTGTCTGGTTGTTCATCTGTTATTTTCTCCTGAACGGGTCAATAAACGCTGCATACAGCCGATCCGATAATTTCCTGTCTGAAAATAGCCAGACATACAATGAATCACTCTTCAGCGGACGTTAAATAGTAAATACCTATAGCCAGTCTCGGGAGAGTGAGCCAGCAACCTGCAAATGGGTAGCTATGCAGATGCGTAACGGCGGGCCTTTCCTGAAATCAGTATAGCGCTGCTGAGCGGTAGCCTGTCCGGCACAGCTTCGCAAGAATAGCCCCCCTGATCTCTGCGCACCAGACCCCAGCGTAAAAAACGCCTTTTTACGATATTTTATGCACTTTTGTGCTATGTGGTCTGGCAGTTACGGCATAAAGCATGACTAAAATCTGGCGGGAGCGGGCAAATAACAGAATAAAAAATGGCAGGAGAAAATCAGAAAGAAAACTGCCGCAGTCTGCGGCAGTGAATATAAAGCGGAATTAGTGTAAAACCCCTGAACTGCTGACCCCGGAAGGACGCTCCTCCTCCTCACCCATCATCAGCAGGTGATTCGCAAAGGCTTCCATAATCACCATAGAAACCCCCTCTTCACTCTGCTTCATAAAGTGCGTGAACTGACTGAAGGTGATGCCGGCGGTAACACTCAGGGACTGACAGACAATCAGCTTGGGCAGATTATCGTCCTGAATATCGATAAAAGCTTTGATGGTCAGCGAGCTGGCATTAATTTGCGACAGATCGCCGACCAGCGGAATAAGCGCTGTGGGTTTAACTTCAGCCAGCGCAGAAAACAGAATAACGTTATCCACCAGGTCAATTTTTGCGTCAAACACCCCGTCAAAATTCTGCATGTGCGGCAGATGTAATGCCTGGCAGGCATCACATTCGAACCAGGTGATATTTTGTTGATCCAGCCAGCGACGCAGCATGTCGATGTCAGGAACGACCAGTGAATCCATCGCTATTTCCTGTGGGGTGAATAAATAAGCGCCTTAGCTTACGGAAAAATGGGGTCAGATGCCACGAAAACCACCGGAAAACGCTATCTAGCCACCGGTTTTAGGACGATAGCCGGGGCAGGCGTGCTGCTCAATCCAGTCGATCATCATAGTGGCAATATCCAGGCCCGTGCAGCCCTCAATACCTTCCAGACCGGGTGAGGCGTTGACCTCCATGACCAGCGGACCGCGGCTGGCACGCAGAATATCGACGCCCGCCACGGCCAGCCCCAGCGTTGCCGCGGCTTTAATGGCGATGTCACGCTCCCGGTCGCTGATAGTAACAGGGTGCGCGGTGCCGCCACGATGCAGATTTGAGCGGAATTCCCCCTCTTTTGCCTCACGCCCGATGGCAGCCACCACGCGATCGCCAATAACCAGACAGCGAATATCGCGGCCCCGCGCTTCTTTAATAAACTCCTGCACCAGAATATGCGCATTGAGACCGCGAAACGCATCAATCACGCTTTCGGCGGCCTGACGCGTCTCTGCCAGCACGACGCCAATTCCCTGGGTGCCTTCCACCAGCTTAACCACCAGCGGCGCCCCGCCCACCATGCGGATCAGATCGCCGGTATCATCCGGCGAGGAGGCGATACCGGTCACCGGCATATCAATGCCCTCGCGCGCCAGCAGCTGCAGCGAGCGCAGCTTGTCGCGGGCGCGGGTGATCGCCACCGATTCATTGAGCGGGTAGCTGCCAAGCAGCTCAAACTGGCGCAGCACCGCGGTGCCATAAAAAGTTGTGGCCGTGCCGATACGCGGGATCACCGCATCAAAATGACCGAGTATCTCACCCTGATAATGCACGGCTGGCAGCGCTGCGTTGATATTCATATAGCAGGAGAGCGGATCGATCATCGCAATCTGATGCCCGCGTGCCTCAGCGGCTGCGCGCAGCCGCTGACTGGAGTAAAGCGTGCTGTCGCGGGTAAGAAGCGCCATTTTCATGCGGCAGTCCTCCTGTCTTAACGCGTCGCCCAGCCCTGACTGTGCAGATAATCGAGCATAAACGGACGCGTCTCTTTAACGATCAGGCGCTGGATGAGATCGCTCCAGGTTTCGGAACGCTGGTTGCTGTCGCGCTGCTGATAGTACTCCGTGATTTGCTGGTCATACTCTGCCAGCACTGTTTTATCTACCTGATGATAGCTGTTTTCATGGACCAGCATCGCCTGCGGCATACGGGGTTTCACATCCGGAGAGGCTGACGGATAGCCGATACAGAAGCCAAACAGCGGCAGCACAAATTTTGGCAGCTCCAGCAGCGCGGTCACGTCCGCAATGTTATTGCGGATCCCGCCGATAAAAACGCCACCCAGCCCAAGCGACTCGGCGGCCACCATCGCATTTTGCGCCATTAGCGCGGTATCCACACAGCCCAGCAGCAGCTGTTCAGCCCGTCCCAGCTGAGCATCCGGGCAGATTTGCAGATGGCGGTTAAAATCGGCGCAGAAGACCCAAAACTCCGGTGCATCCGTTACCCAGGACTGGCCGCCCGCCAGCTCCGCCAGCGCGCGGCGCTTTTCGCGATCGGTGATACGTACGATGGATGAGCACTGCAGAAAACTGGAGGTAGAAGCCGCCTGCGCTGCAGCAATAATCGCGCGGCGCTGAGCGTCATCAATACCCTGCTCAGTAAAAGCACGAATGGAACGGTGGCTGCATAGCAGATCGATTGTCGGCGTCATTATGTTCTCCGGTTATTTCCTGGTGTGAGTATGATCAAAAAGGTGCGGGGCCATGACTTTGGCGGTACGCCACATAATCAGCCATGCCGCAGGCAGCATCAGCGCAATGCCCAGCAAAAAAAGTAGCGTAGCCAGCGGCTTTTGCCCAATCGCGGCAGGCGCTGGCAGCCAGTTATTCATCAGCAAAAGCGCGCCGGCTACTGCGCAGGCGCCCAGCGCCTCAAGCAGCAACACGGGTTTTGGCAATCTTGCAAAGTTACGCATCGTGATACCTCTGCTGTTTGCGGGTCTGGTTCGGCGTATCGCTGCTGCCAGCATAGCCGTCAGGGATAGCGTACATCCATCAGAGTAACAGGTATTTTCTGCTTCTCTTAAGCAGCATGAGCGGGCATGATGTGAACCATTATTCACGCTGTGCTGTGACTTTGCTCACAAAACAGCAGCGGAAGGAGAGAAGCAATGATTGCAGTGATTTTTGGCCGTTCAGGATGCCCTTATTGCGTACGCGCTAAAGAGTTAGCCGCTAAGCTGACCAGCGACCAGGATAGCTTCAACTACCAGTATGTTGATATTCAGGCAACCGGCATCACTAAAGCCGATCTGGAAGCGCGCGCCGGTAAACCGGTGACCACGGTGCCGCAGATTTTTATCGACGATCGACACATCGGTGGTTACACCGAATTTGCTGCCTGGACCAAAGAGAATCTTGGCATAGAGGCATAAAAAAACGGGCCATAAGGCCCGTTTTTTTTAATCGATGCGCATAGCCAGCATAATGCGCAGCAGACGAACCAGTAGCGCCCCACATCCTGCCCAGAACAACGCACTCAGACTCCAGGCCAGCCCCATCAGCGGCGTATGACTGACCTGCTCAGTCAGCATGACCCAGCTCATCCCCAGCAGCGTTCCCGCTATCGCTGACCACAGCGTTGACACCATCGGGCTGGCGGGCTGCAGCAGCGCAATCGCTACCCCAGGCAACAGAAACAGCAGGAGTTCTGGCTGACCATGCCGCATATGGAGCGGCACGCTCCAGAAGTGGTGGGCAAAAATAAACACCAGCGTATAAAGCGTCGCGCCTGACGCGAATGCGGACCAGCGATGGCTGCGCTGCAACATAACAATCCTCAACGTTAACGTTAAAACAGAACTTTTAATGCCTGGCGCACATGCGTGGAAATAAATAGAAACAGCTACAAACAGAAAGAGTGAGCAATGCGGATAGCTGAAGCAAATAATAATGTTTAGAATAATGTCGCTTCAGAATCGGGCGGGACAGGAAGGCCAGCCCCGGCGTTTACCGCTCTGATTAAGATAGCTAAAAATCCTCCTCCTATCAACCTGTTACAAGTGAATAAGAAGTTAAAACTGTGAACATTAACGTCGCAGAATTGTTAAGCAAAAATGACGTTCTGTTATTATTTGTCGTATTAGCGCTCGGCCTCTGTCTGGGAAAACTGCGTCTTGGTTCCGTCCAGCTGGGTAATTCAATTGGCGTACTGGTTGTCTCTCTGATTTTAGGCCAGCAGCATTTTGCGATTAATACCGACGCTCTGAGCCTGGGTTTTATGCTGTTTATTTTTTGTGTCGGCGTGGAGGCGGGACCCAACTTCTTTTCTATCTTTTTCCGCGACGGCAAAAACTATTTTTTCTTAGCCATTGTGATGGTGGTCAGCGCGCTGCTGGTCGCGCTGATTCTTGGCAATCTGTTTGGCTGGGATATCGGCCTTACGGCGGGCATGCTGGCAGGGTCAATGACCTCAACGCCGGTGCTGGTCGGTGCCGGCGATACGCTGCGGCAGAGCATCAGCGATCCGCGTCAGTTAAGTATGATGCAGGATAATCTGAGCCTCGGCTACGCCCTGACCTATCTGGTGGGGCTGGTCAGCCTGATTTTCGGCGCCCGCTATCTGCCCCGGTTGCAGCATCAGGATCTGCCCACCTGCGCCCAGCAAATCGCCCGCGAACGCGGTCTGGATGCTGACAGCCAGCGTAAGGTTTTTTTACCGGTGATCCGCGCCTATCGCGTCGGACCGGAGCTGGTCGCCTGGAGCGGCGGCAAAAACCTGCGCGAGCTGGGTATCCATCGTCAGACCGGCTGCTATATAGAACGTCTGCGGCGTAACGGCATTCTCGCCAGCCCGGACGGAGATGCCATGCTGCAGCTGGGCGATGAGATCTCACTGGTAGGTTATCCTGACGCCCACGCCCGGCTCGATGCCAGCTTCCGCAATGGTAAAGAGGTGTTCGACCGCGATCTGCTCGATATGCGCATCGTCACCGAGGAGATTGTGGTCAAGAACCACAATGCGGTAAATAAGCGGCTCAGCCATCTTAAACTCACCGATCACGGCTGCTTTCTGAATCGGGTGATCCGCAGCCAGATTGAGATGCCGATCGATGACAGCATCATGCTCAATAAAGGCGATGTGCTGCAGGTCAGCGGTGAAGCGCGCCGTGTTAAAAGCCTGGCCGATCGCATCGGCTTTATTGCCATTCACAGTCAGATGACTGACCTGCTCGCTTTCTGCGCCTTTTTTATCATCGGCCTGATGATAGGGATGATCACGTTTCAGTTCAGCAATTTCAGCTTTGGTATTGGTAACGCTGCCGGCCTGCTGTTTGCCGGCATCATGCTGGGCTTCCTGCGCGCCAACCACCCTACCTTTGGCTATATTCCGCAGGGTGCCCTGACCATGCTGAAAGAGTTCGGACTGATGGTCTTTATGGCAGGCGTCGGGCTCAGCGCCGGCAGTGGACTGCAGCACGGGCTCGGCAGCGCCGGTGCCCTGATGCTGCTGAGCGGGCTGCTGGTCAGCCTGGTGCCGGTGGTTATCTGCTATCTGTTTGGCGCTTACGTGCTGCGCATGAACCGCGCGCTGCTGTTTGGTGCCATCATGGGCGCACGCACCTGTGCGCCAGCCATGGAGATTATCAGCGATACCGCACGCAGTAATATTCCGGCGCTGGGCTATGCCGGCACCTATGCGATTGCCAATGTGCTACTGACGCTGGCCGGCACGCTGATTGTGATTATCTGGCCGGTGCTGGCGGGATAAATTATTTTTGTCTGTCGGGAACCTTTACCGGCCGCCAGCGTCTGAATAAGTGCCACTGCTTTTCTTTGAAATCCCCGGATTGAGGAGCCCGCCAGTCTTATTGACTGACGGGTTTTTTTATATCTGACGCGGGTGCCTTAAGGTTGCGCTAAGCGAATCGCGCCATGCTGTGATCCTGACTTTTTTAACGATCACTCTTCATGCAACTGTCATCAAAGTTAAACACTTCCACAACCTGCTACCGGAATCGGAGCGGGACTATTTATTCTTTATCACTCCGCTTTTACGCTATCAACTTCATTTTACTGGCAATTCTGGCAGCCCTGTTTATTTACTTATCACGTAATGAGCAGCCTGACATCGCTATCAGCCAGTACTGGTTTGATCCGCTTACGCAGCGCTTTCCCTGGCAGCACAACCGCTGGCTGGATCTCATTAATCATCGCATCGCTAAGGATGTGATTATTGCCGGGGCCGTGCTGCTGCTGTTTCAGGGTATACGCACCCGCAATGCGCGGCAGATGCTGGTTGCGCTGCTGTTTGGTCCTGGCCCGCTGGTGGTGGGGATCATCAAAGCACACAGCGCGCACTCCTGCCCCTGGGATCTGGCGATGTTTGGCGGTAAGGCGCTCTCTTTTCCGTTGCTGGGCAGCGTACCTGCCGGCAGCGGACCCGGCGGCTGCTTTCCGGGCGGACATGCATCGAGTGGCTTTGCGGTGATGGCGCTGTTTTTTCTCTGGTGGCCGGAGCATCCACGCCGCGCCCTGCTGGCGCTGCTGGCAGGTGTCGCACTGGGTTTACTGATGGGTTTTGGTCAGGTAATGCGCGGTGCGCACTTTTTTTCGCACAATTTATGGGCCGGCTGGTGGGTCTGGCTGGCACAGCTGCTGACAGTGGCCGGTATATCTTTTTGGGTTAACAAAACGAGGATAGCTAAACGGGATGGAAGCAATTAACCACACCCTTTTTTTATGGATCAATGCCACGCCAGCGTCACCGGCCTGGCTGCTGAATCTGGCAACGTTTGTCGCCAAAGATCTGATTGCGATTGTGCCGCTGCTGATTGTGGCTCTCTGGCTGTGGGGACCGCGTGAACAGGTGCAGTCTCAGCGCGCGCTGGTACTGAAAACCGGTATAGCGCTTATCTATGCACTGCTGATCTCCTGGTGTACCGGCCAGCTGCTGCCCCATCCGCGCCCCTTTGCTATCGGCTTTGGACACCAGTTTCTGATGCACGCCGCAGATGACTCCTACCCGAGCGATCACGGCACAACTATTTTTACCTTTGCCCTCGCCTTTATTTTCTGGCACCGGCTCTGGTCCGGCATCCTGCTGCTGGCTATCGGCAGCGCTATCGCCTGGTCGCGCGTCTATCTGGGCGTTCACTGGCCGCTGGATATGATCGGCGGGTTCCTGGTCGGTATGCTGGGCTGCCTGGCCTCGCAGATGGCATGGCAGCTTTATGGCGATCGCCTGCTGGCACTGACGCATCAGGTTTATCGCGTGCTGTTTGCAATGCCGATTCGTAAGGGCTGGATCAGGGATTAGGAGCACTGAGCAGCGTGGGGCTGGGCGCTGAGCAGCGCGCGGCACTTAGAGATTAGCGCTGAGCAGCGCGCGGCAACAGAGGGGGTTCCGCCCGCCAGGCTTCTGGCAGTTTCAGCGGCATTACCGCACGCGGACGGGCTAAGG
>NZ_DKTK01000006.1:0-363754 GCF_002473195.1 Pantoea sp. UBA7232 | reverse complement strand
TCTGCGCCCGGCGCTGCGGATGGCGCCCCTCCTCCCCGCCTGTAAATTTTTCATTTTGTTTTTTTAAAAGTGTTGCGGTGTGGTCTGAAGCTTCTTCACGAAACCTTCAGCCATAAAAAACGTAAGAAAAAGAGAAAAAACCAGCAGCGGCGGGAAGCGCCATCCGGGTCCGCCGGGGGAGGGCACGGTTCCGGGATGAGCAGACAGGACGTCGGCGGGAGGGCGCGGTGAGCAGGAGCGAATGGCGGCCGGTCCCGGGGAACCGCGCGGCGGACGGGGCTGGCGCAGGGCCGGGGAGTGCAGAGGGCGCGGCCAGGCGTCCTCTGCCCGGTCGCCGTGCCGGGGCACAGGCTGCTGCCGCCGCTGACGGCGAACGGAACCGGCCCCGGAGCAAACGGAACCGGCCCCGGGGCAGCAGCGCCGTGCCGGAGCACAGGCCGCCGCCGCAACTGACGGCGAACGGAACCGGCGCTTAATCTGCGCCCCTGCAGCTGACGGCGAACGGAACCAGCCCCCGTGGGGCGAACGGAACCGGCCCGTAACCAGCCCCCGCTTCCTAACTAAACCACTTCCCGAACCAGCCGTGGAATTTCATCATAATAAAATCCCAGATCCGCCCGACAAAGCTGCCTTCCGGTACGGCTTCCATCGCCACCAGCGGGCGCTGCTCGATGGTTTTTCCATCCAGCTGGAAATCGATAGTGCCGACAACCTGATTTTTAGCGATGGGGGCTTCCAGCTGCGGCGTATTCAGGGTAAAGCTCGCTTTCAGATTTTTCATCTGACCTTTAGGTACGGTAATCGCCGCATCTTTCGCCACGCCGAGATCCACTTCTCCCTTATCACCAAACCAGACGCGCTGGCGGGCAAACGGCTTATCTGCCTTGATAGGCGTTACCGTTTCATAAAAACGGAATCCCCAGGTCAGCAGCTTTTCACTTTCGCGAAAACGAATGGCGTCGGTTTGTGCGCCCAGCACGACCGAGATCAGACGCATATCGCCATCAACGGCAGACGCCACCAGATTGTTGCCTGCGCCTGAGGTATGTCCGGTTTTAATGCCGTCCACTTTCAGGTTGGAGCTCCAGAGCAGCCGGTTGCGGTTGCGCTGCTTAATATTGTTAAACGTGAACTCTTTCTCACTGTTCAGCGCATACTCGTCCGGCACATCGCTTATCAGCCGCTGGCCGATAATCGCCATATCGCGGGCGGTGCTGTACTGCCCTTCCGCGTCCAGACCGTGCACCGTCATAAAATGGGTATTTTGCAGACCGAAGGCTTTAACGTAGTTATTCATCAGCCCGATAAAGGCATCCTGGCTGCCGGCAACATAATCTGCCAGCGCAATACAGGCATCGTTGCCGGACTGAATAACAATGCCTTTATTTAATTCTGATACCGGAATACGGTCGCCGGGCTTGAGGAACATCAGCGATGAGCCGCGCAGCTTTGGATTACCGGTCGCCCAGGCATCCTGGCCAATCGTCACCATATCACCGTTGTGGATCTTTCCTGATTTCAGCGCCTGCCCTACCACATAGCTGGTCATCATCTTGGTCAGACTGGCAGGGTCGAGCCGCTGATCGGCATTCGATTCAGCCAGAACTTTGCCGCTGTTATAGTCCATCAGAACCCAGGCTTTGGCCTCGATTTGCGGTGCAGCCGGAGCGTCAACGGCCTGAGAAACAGCCGGGAAAATAAACAACAGCGAGGAGGCAGCCAGGGGCCGTAATAACGATGCGCAAAGGTGTAGTTTCATGGGCGTAACCAGATTGTCCTTGTAAAATCGGGGCTTTCGCGGGCGGGGAAGATCTCGTGTAAAACGCTAACGGTTCGCGCTGGCGAAAAAAACCGTTGAATCGTAAAGTTAATTAAGTTTTCTTATATTAATCCAGGTCAACATCCTGTCCGGTCCAGTGTAAGCCGTCAGCGGTGGTAAAAAACTGCGCACAATTCTGAATTTGTCCGGAAAAGCTAAGCCTGTCACAAAATTCCGCTACGCTGGGATCAGTCAGCCTGAGGAGAGCATTATGGATCTTGCCGTGTTCGATCTTGATGAAACCCTGATATGTGATGACAGCACCAGCCTCTGGTTGCGCTGGCTGGTGTCACAGGGATTTGCGCCTGAAACAGTGATTGATGAGGATCGCAGGCTGATGCAGCGTTATTACGCCGGCGAGCTGCCCATTGAAGAGTATATGCACACCACGCTGGCACCGCTGGCTGGCATGGCCACGCCGACCGTGGCTGGCTGGATAAGACGCTTTATCCACCGTGACATCCTGCCGCGTGTGTTTCCTGCCGCACGGGAGCGCATTCAGTGGCATCAGCAGCGTGGTGATAAGGTGCTGATCGTGACCGCCAGTGGCGACCACCTTGCCATTCCTATCGCTGAACGTCTGGGCGTGGACGGTGCGCTGGCTATTCATGCTGAAGTTGTTGATGCCCGCTACAGCGGCTCTATGCTCGGCACCGCAACCTATCGCGAAGGTAAAGTGGTTCGCCTGCGCGACTGGCAGGCCCGTCAGCAGGCGCTCAGTTTCACACGCACCTGGGCCTACAGCGACTCGTTTAATGACCTGCCGCTGCTGGCCTGGGCTGACCACGCCTGGGCAGTCAATCCGGATGCGCGCCTGCAGCATGAGGCGGAGCAGCGCGGCTGGCAGATTTGCCGCTGGGCGCGCTGATTAGTTACCTGTTTCAGCCTGCTCCGGCTGCACGCCTACCCGGAGCAATTTACCGCTGGCTTCATCGGTCAGTACGTAAAGCCAGCCATCCGGCCCCTGACGCACATCGCGGATACGTTCATTACGATCGCTCAGCAGCCGCTCCTCCTCCGTGACCCGATCGCCCTCAACGCGCAGCCGGATCAGGCTTTTATCTTTCAGTGCACCGATAAACAGCGCGTTTTTCCACTGCGGAAAGCGCGTACTGGTGTAGAACGCCATGCCGCTGAGAGCCGGTGACACTTTCCACCAGAACAGCGGCTGGTCGGTTCCTGCGACCTGCGTGCCCTTCGCTTCCGGCACCGGCTGCCCGCTGTAATCGATGCCGTACGTGGCAAGCGGCCAGCCATAGTTGTGGCCTTTCTCCAGCCGGTTTACCTCATCGCCGCCGCGCGGCCCGTGCTCACTCTCCCACATCTCTCCCGTCCAGGGATTCAGCGCCAGCCCCTGAGGATTACGCACGCCATAGCTCCAGATCTCCGGACGGGCGCCCTGGGTGTGAACAAACGGATTATCCTGCGGTACGCCACCCTCCTGCGTCAGGCGAACAATTTTTCCTGACAGCTTATCCAGCTGCCGGGCGCTGCTGCTGACAAAATTGTCGCCAAACGCCACATAGAGAAAGCCCTGCCGGTCAAAGGCGAGCCGGGTACCGATATTGGCACCACCGGAGAGTTTAGGCGTCTGCTCCAGCACCACGCGAAACCCGTTAAGCTTCTGCATATCCTCGCTCAGCTGACCGTAACCCACGACGCCACCGGCACGCCCGCGGCTATCGGCCGTGGTGTAACTCAGCCATACGCGGCGGCTTTGCGCGAAATCAGGTGCCGGAACCACATCCAGTAACCCGCCCTGCCGCTCAGCCCAGACCTGCGGCACGCCCTGAATCGGCTTCGACAGGCCGCCCTCAGGCTGCCAGCTGCGCAGCTGACCGGTGCGCTCGGTGATAAGCAGCGTGCGGTTATCCGGCAAAAAGGCCACCGACCAGGGATGAGAGAGGTTGTCCTGCAGCACCTCTACCGCCACATCCGCAGCCAGCGCCAGAGAAGAACAGCTTAGTGCGCCGGAAATCAGCGCTGCTCGCCAGATATGCATAGGTTGCTCCTGTATTCGCTCTGCCGTTAAGGGTAGACAGCGCGCACGCAGCAGCGGGGGAAATTTACAAAACATTAAGCCCGGCGCAGGCCGGGCTGGAGGAGATTACTCGAAGCAGGTTTCAGGGTTGTCAGACAGGCAGATAAACTCTGCGCCGCCTTTGGTCAGGGCGTTGATTTTCCCCGTTTCGATATCGTAAACCCAGCCGTGCAGACGCAGCTTGCCTTTACGCAAAGCAACCGAGACGGAAGGATGCGTTTTGATATTGTTCAGCTGCGCTATAACGTTCTCTTTCACCATCTCATTAAGGCGCACCTCAACAGAATCGTAGTTGCGCTCGTCAACCACGGCTTTTGCGGCGTTAGCGTAGTGCAGCCAGTGATCGACCGCCGGCATGTTTTCCAGATCGGCGTTGGAGGCGATCGCGTTCATTGCGCCACAGTTGGAGTGACCGCAAATAATGATTTCCGTTACGCCCAGCGCCAGTACCGCATACTCGATGGTGGCAGAGACGCCGCCTGGCTCCGGGCCAAACGGTGGCACAATGTTGCCGGCGTTGCGGATCACAAACAGCTGCCCTGGCTCCTGCTGCGTGACCAGCTCCGGCACCAGACGGCTGTCTGAACAGGAGATAAACAGCGCTTTAGGATTCTGGTTGGAAGCCAGACTCTTGAAAAGATCCTTCCTTTCAGGGAATACGTTCTGTTGAAAATTCAGAAAACCTTTGACGATCTCTTGCATTTGTCTGCTCTCACTCTATGCACTGCTGCGCTGTCATCGCATAGCCTGCCAGCGCACGCGTTTAAATTCTTCAGCGTTGAGAATAAGTTACCTTCAACAACCCGTCATTTAAGCAAAATCGCAGCAACCGCACAACCCGCTGCGGGCTGAAATACCCGGCGTCAGGCTGCGCCGTGCACTCTAAGCATAGCGCTGCATTCATATTCTGCAGGCAGGCAGATTGTTGCTTCAGCTATACATTTTCCGCTGCAACCTCTGTACAATCGCGCTCCTGTCCATACTAATTATGATGAATTTTTATCCTTATGAGCCATGTCACTAATCCGCCACGCGTGGGCTTCGTCTCACTCGGTTGTCCTAAAAACCTCGTTGACTCAGAACGTATCCTGACGGAACTGCGTACTGAAGGCTATGACGTGGTACCACGCTACGATGACGCGGAGATCGTTATCGTTAATACCTGCGGATTTATTGACAGCGCGGTTCAGGAATCTCTGGAAGCGATTGGTGAAGCGCTGAATGAAAACGGCAAAGTGATCGTCACCGGCTGTCTGGGTGCCAAAGTGGATCAGATCCGCGAAGTGCATCCGAAAGTGCTGGAGATCACCGGTCCGCACAGCTATGAGCAGGTGCTTGAGCACGTGCATACCTATGTACCTAAACCTGTTCATAACCCGTTTCTGAGCCTGGTGCCTGAGCAGGGCGTGAAACTGACGCCGCGCCACTACGCCTATCTGAAAATCTCGGAAGGCTGCAACCACCGCTGTACGTTCTGTATTATTCCGTCCATGCGCGGCGATCTCGACAGTCGTCCGATTGGCAGCGTGCTGGATGAAGCGAAGCGTCTGGCTGAGTCAGGCGTGAAAGAGCTGCTGGTGATCTCGCAGGATACGTCTGCTTACGGCGTGGATGTGAAACATCGTACCGGTTTCTGGAACGGTGCGCCGGTAAAAACCAGCATGGTGAGCCTGTGTGAACAGCTGGCAAAACTCGGCGTCTGGGTACGCCTGCACTATGTTTATCCCTATCCGCACGTGGATGATGTCATCCCGCTGATGGCAGAAGGCAAAATTTTGCCCTACCTCGACATTCCGCTGCAGCACGCCAGCCCGCGCATCCTGAAGCTGATGAAGCGTCCGGGAGCCGTGGAGCGTACGCTGGAGCGCATCAAGCGCTGGCGTGAGATCTGTCCGGAGCTGACGCTGCGCTCTACGTTTATCGTGGGCTTCCCGGGTGAAACCGAAGAAGATTTCCAGATGCTGCTCGACTTCCTGAAAGAGGCGCGTCTCGATCGCGTAGGCTGCTTCCAGTACAGCCCGGTAGAAGGCGCCACCGCCAATCAGCTGCCGGATCCGGTTCCGGAAGAGGTAAAACAGGCGCGCTTTGACCGCTTTATGCAGCTGCAGCAGCAGATCTCCAGCGAACGCCTGCAGGAGAAAGTGGGCCGCGAAATACTGGTCATCATTGACGAAGTGGATGAAGAAGGTGCCGTCGGACGCAGCATGGCAGACGCACCGGAAATCGACGGTGCCGTCTATCTCAACGGCGACCGGCAGGTAAAAGCAGGTGATGTGGTGCGGGTGAAAGTGGAGCACGCGGACGAATACGATCTGTGGGGCAGCCGCATCTAACCATATTTCTGCTGGTGCGCTTTTTTACGCTTCAGATAATCTTCGTCGGCGCGTAATTTATCCCAGCACGCTTTAAAGATGGCCGCCGCTGCGGCCTTCTCTTTTTCTACCGTGCGCGGCAGCTCTTTGCCATCCGCATCATATTTACGTCCTCCCTGATGATTGCTGTAGCGCCGGGCGCGCGTATACCCCATCTGAATAAATTTGCGCGCCATATCCATACCGACAAAATCATCTTTCTCGCGATACGCTTCAAACAGCTGCATGATTTTTTCCGAGGACTCTTTCGCTACCTCTACGGTACGAAAACGCCACCAGGGCAAAATCTCACTTTTGTAAGGCTCCACCATCAGTACGCCCTGCTCGCCCCGCCCCACGCGATAAAGCTCAGGGTGCTGTCGCAAATCAAGATTTTTATAATCCTGCTGATAATCAAACGGTTCCATCTCTCTTCTCCTTTGCGCCCTGAGCTGCCACCGGGACGGCTTTGCGCCGGCAGCATCCTTACCGGCGGAGCAACGTCCTGCGCAACGGCCCGGGGAAAATCTGTGAAAGCGTTATCGCTGCTCCTTTAATATTAGACACTTTTAGTAGCCCGGGCCGGTTCGCTGCTCAGCTTTTCAGTTTTGGATCCAGCGCATCGCGCAGGCCGTCACCCAGCAGGTTAAACGCCAGAACGGTCAGGAAAATCGCCAGGCTGGGAAAAATAACGACGTGAGGCGCCATCACCATATCCGCTCGCGCTTCATTCAGCATTGCTCCCCACTCCGGCGTAGGCGGCTGTGCGCCGAGCCCCAGAAAAGAGAGGCTGGCGGCGGTGATAATTGAGGTACCAATACGCATGGTGAAATAGACCATGATGGAGGAAATCGTGCCGGGCAAAATATGCCGAAAAATAATCGTGCGATCTGACGCGCCAATGCTGCGCGCCGACTCGATATAGGTCTGCTGCTTGAGCACCAGCGTGTTACCGCGCACCAGCCGGGCGAACGCAGGTATGCTGAAAATCGCCACCGCCACAATAACGTTGCTCATCCCGCTGCCCATAATGGCGACGACCGCTATCGCCAGCAGAATACCGGGAAAGGCAAACAGCACGTCGCAGATGCGCATAATCAGCCGATCCCACCAGCCCTCATAGTACCCCGCCAGCAGACCCAGCAGCGTACCGATCAACGCGCCGATAATGACAGAGAAGAATCCCGCCATCAGTGAAATACGGGTGCCTGCCAGCACCCGGCTGAAAATGTCCCGCCCCAGCGAGTCCACGCCAAACAGGTGCAGCCACGACGGCCCTTCATTCAGACGATCGTAGTCAAAATAGTTTTCCGCATCGAAAGGCGCGATCCACGGCGCAATAAAGGCCAGTACAATCAGCAGCAGGACAAAGCTGCCCGCCAGCAGCGCCACATGCTGCTGGCGAAAACGGCGCCAGAACTCACGCCACGGGGTACGCACCCGGTTTTCCGTCAGGTGCGGCAGCTGTTTCACCACCGCATCGCGTCGCCAGTTTTTCAATCGCGACTCCTTATTTGTAGCGAATAGCCGGATTGATTGCCGCGTAAAGCATATCGACAATCAGATTGATCAGGATAAATTCCAGTGAAAACAGCAGAACTTCCGCCTGAATCACCGGGTAATCCCGCATCTCCACGGAGTCCACCAGCAGGCGACCGAGACCAGGCCAGTTAAACACCACCTCCACCACGATCGATCCTCCCAGCAGAAAACCAAACTGCAGGCCCATCATCGTGACCACCGGGATCAGGGCGTTGCGCAGCCCATGTTTCACCACCACCAGCGATTCGCGCACGCCTTTAGCCCGGGCGGTGCGCATGTAATCTTCCTGCAAAACCTCAATAAATGAGGCGCGGGTAAAGCGCGCCATAATCGCGGCAACGGTAGCGCCCAGCGTGAGAGAAGGCAGAATAAAGTGCTGCCAGCTATCTGCGCCCACGGTGGGCAGCCAGCCCAGCTCCACCGAAAAGATCTGCATCAGCAGCATACCCAGCGCAAAGGCCGGGAACGAGATGCCGGAAACCGCCAGCGTCATGCCGATGCGATCGGGCCAGCGGTTGCGCCACACGGCAGAGACAATACCCAGCGCCATACCCAGCAGCACTGACCACGCCATACTGGTCAGCGTCAGCCACAGCGTCGGGTAGAAGCGCTGCGCAATTTCGTCCGCCACCGGGCGTTTTGAGACCAGCGACTGGCCAAACTCTCCCTGCAGCGCATTGAAAATAAAATGCCAGAACTGCTGGATCAGCGGCTGATCCAGCCCGAGCTCGCTGCGTACCAGCGCAACAACGGAGGCATCCGCTTCGGGGCCGGCAATCAGACGGGCCGGATCGCCGGGCAGCAGATGTACAAACAGAAACACCAGTACGGCAACAATCAGCAGCGTGGGGATCAGTCCCAGCAAGCGTTTTAAAAAGTAGTTGAGCATGCAACATCCTGCGCAGCAGCGGCCAGCCGGAGCGGCTGGCCAGTCTGGTTACTTCAGATCCGCTTCGTCGAAATTAAACGAGGTATCCGGCATGACGTAGAACCCGGTCAGGTTTTTGTTGCTGGCCGAGAGCAGCTGCTCGACAACCAGCGGGATCCACGGATGGTCATTCCAGATGCGATCCTGCGCATCTTTATAGAGCTGCGCTTTGCGTTCACGATCGGTAGTCTTTAATGCATCAGCCAGATCTTTATCCACCTGCGGATTACTGTAAAACGCGGTATTGAAGATCGCTGGCGGCCAGGAGGTCGTGGCGAACAGCGGCGTCAGCGCCCAGTCGGCCTCACCGGTCGAGGCGGACCAGCCGGTATAGAACATGCGTACGCCACTCTCTTTTTGCCCTTTGCTTTCCACTTCCGCAGCGCGCTGTCCGGCATCCATAGCGGTGACTTTCACCTTTACGCCCACCTGCGCCAGCTGCTGCTGGGTAAACTGCAGCACTTTCTGCGCCGTGCTGTGGTTATGCGAGGACCAGAGCGTGGTCTCAAAGCCGTTGCCGTAGCCCGCTTCTTTCAACAGCGCCCGCGCTTTAGCCGGATCGTATTTGATAGCCGGATAACGCTGAGCGAAATCGATAGAGGGCGGCACGATACCGGTAGCGGGCGTGGCATACCCGGCAAACGCCACTTTTGCCAGCGCCTCACGGTTAATGGCATATTCCAGCGCCTCACGCACTTTCGGGTTATCAAACGGCTTTTGCGTGACGTTCAGGCTGATATAACGCTGCATGATTGAAGGCGTGGTAATGACGTTCAGCTTAGCGTTACTTTCAAGGCGTTTGGCCTGCTCAAAGGGCACCGGAAAAGCAAACGTCGCCTCGCCGGTCTGCAGCATGGCCGCGCGGGTGTTGTTATCCACGATGGGACGCCAGGTAATGGTATCGAGTTTCGGATAGCCCGGCTTCCAGTATCCCGCCCACTTTTTCACTTTGACAAAATCGGTCTGATTCCAGGTTTCAAACTCATAAGGGCCGGTGCCGACCGGATGGAAGCCAATCTCTTTGCCATACTTTTTCAGCGCAGTGGGCGAAATCATCGCCGCCGCCGGATGCGCCAGGTTGTTGATAAACGCTGAAAAAGGCTGCTTCAGCGTAATTTTTACCGTGAGCGGATCGACCACTTCCGTGGTCGCAATATATTTGAACAGGTTATAGCGTTTGAGATGGTTATCAGGATTACTGGCGCGATCGAGGTTCACCTTAACCGCCTCAGCGTTGAAATCGGTACCATCCTGAAATTCAATGCCGGAACGCAGTTTGATGGTGTAAGTGAGCCCGTCATCGCTGGCCTGAGAGCTTTCAGCCAGCACGTTTACCAGCTTCATCTCTTTATCGAAGCTGAACAGCCCCTGATAGAAAGATTTGGCAACCGCCTGCGACAAGGTGTCGTTGGCGTCGTAAGGATCCAGCGTGGTAAAGGTTGAGCCCACGGCAATGACCGCATCTTTTGCCGCCCAGGCGGGCAGCGTCAGCGCAGCGCTCAGCACGCCAGCGGTGATAATCCCGTTACGCATAATCTGGTGCATGATGGTGCTTCTCCTGTAGTCCCTTGTGCTGCGTCCTGGGTTCAGGACGCTATGTTATTCGTCAGGCGCCACCGATCGCATGGCGTGCCACAAAGTGTCCTGGCGCCACCTCCAGCAGCGGCGCGACGTCCGGCTCATCCCCCAGCGGACGTACGGCGCTGGGGATCTCATCAACCATTAACGCCCGTTCGCGATGCCGGTGTGCCGGGTCCGCCACCGGTACGGCCGCCATCAGTTTGCGGGTATAAGGATGACGCGGCTGCTCAAACACCGCCTGGCGCGGTCCTGTCTCAACGATCTGCCCCAGATACATCACCGCTACACGGTGGCTGATACGCTCCACCACCGCCATATCATGCGAAATGAACAGAAAAGCGATGCCGGTTTCCCGCTGCAGATCCAGCATCAGATTGATAATCTGCGCCTGGACCGAGACGTCCAGCGCTGACACGGACTCATCCGCAATGACCACTTTGGGATTCAGCGCCAGCGCTCGCGCAATACAGATGCGCTGCCGCTGGCCGCCTGAGAACTCATGCGGGTAGCGCTGCGCATGCTCCGGCTGCAGCCCTACCCGCTCCAGCAGCCAGGCAACGCGCTTCTCCGCCTGCGCGCGACTCATCACGCGATGGACCAGCAGCGGCTCCATCACAGAAAAGCCTACCGTGAGGCGCGGATCGAGCGAGGCGTAGGGATCCTGAAAAATAAACTGAATATCGCGCCGCAGCGCCGCCAGCGCGCTCTCCTGCAGCGCGTCGATACGCTGACCGTTAAAGGTGATGCTGCCGCCCTGACTGGCGACCAGCCGCAGCAGTGAACGACCGGTGGTCGATTTACCGCATCCCGACTCCCCGACCAGCGCCAGCGTCTCACCGGCATAGAGATCAAAGCTCACCTTCTCTACCGCGTGTACCCGGCGCGTAACCCGGTTAAAGAGACCGCTGCGCAGGTCGAAGCGGGTTGTCAGGTCGCGCACCTGCAGCACCGGCGGGCGATCGCGACGCACGGTATCCTGCGGCAGAGCCGGCGCCTCCTGCCCGGTGGTGCTCAGCAGAGGAAATTTTGCCGGCAGTGGCTGCCCGCTCATCGCGCCCAGCCGGGGCACGGCCGCCAGCAGCGCGCGGGTATAAGGCTGAGCCGGCGCGTTAAACAGCTGCTGCACCGGCGCCTGTTCGATAACATCGCCGCGATACATGACCTGCACGCGATCGGCCATTTCAGCGACGACGCCCATATCGTGCGTGATAAAAATCACGCCCATCTGCATCTCTTTTTGCAGCACGCGGATAAGCTGCAGGATCTGCGCCTGAATAGTGACATCCAGCGCCGTCGTTGGCTCATCGGCAATCAGCAGTGCGGGCCGGCAGGAGAGCGCCATCGCAATCATGACGCGCTGGCGCATCCCGCCAGAGAGCTGATGCGGATAACGCGACAGGATAGCGTGCGCATCCGGAATGCGTACCAGATCCAGCATGCGCCGCGCTTCAGCGAGCGCCTGCTGATGGCTCATCTTCTGGTGTAGTCGTACTGACTCAGCAATCTGTTCGCCCACGGTAAATACCGGATTCAGCGAGGTCATCGGCTCCTGAAAGATCATCGCCATGTCAGCGCCGCGCACCTGCCGCATCTGACCGGGCGACGCGCGCATGACGTCCAGGATCTCTCCGTTTCGGCGGCGCAGCTTTATCTCACCGCTGATCTCGCTGCCCGCCTGCTGAATCAGGCGCATCAGCGCCAGTGACGTCACTGATTTCCCTGAGCCAGACTCCCCGACCAGCGCCAGGGTTTCTCCCCGCAGCAGATCGAGCGAAAGATGACGCACCGCTTCAGTTTTACTCTCTTCATGCTGAAAAGTGACGCACAGATCGCGTACCGCCAGCACCTGTTGCTGTTCCATTCTGCCTGCTCCTTAGCTGTCGCGGTAAATGGCCACCTCAACGGCACCCTCAACGTAAGCAAAACCCCGGTACATGCCTTCGCTGTTAAACGGCAGTGCAAGGTTACCCTGCGCATCAACTGCAATCAGCCCGCCGCTGCCTTCCAGCTCCGGAATGGTGTCGTGGATGACGCTGGCGGTCGCCTGCTGCAGCGAGCGTCCTGCATATTTCATCTGTGCCGCAACATCATAAGCGGCCAGCGTTCGCATAAAGACTTCGCCGGTACCGGTGCAGGAGACAGCCACGCTGTCGTTGCTGGCATAGCAGCCAGCGCCAATCAGCGGCGAGTCGCCCACGCGGCCAGCCTGCTTGTTGGTCATGCCACCGGTTGAAGTCGCCGCGGCAAGATTGCCGTGCAGATCCAGCGCCACCGCACCCACGGTGCCGAGTTTGCGATCCTCATCCAGCGGCGTAGCAGCCGCGTCGTGATCGAGCTGCGTGGTGTTGCTGTCGCGCACGCGCAGCAGCTGCGCCAGGCGTTCTGGCGTTGAGAAAAAGTCAGCGGCAACGGGTTCCAGCCCCTGCGCCACGGCAAAGGCTTCTGCGCCGGCGCCGAGCAGCAGCACGTGGGGACTCGCCTCCAGCACTTTACGCGCGGCGAGGATCGGATGTTCAATATGGCTGACGCCCGCTACTGCGCCCGCCTGCAGCGTGCGGCCATCCATGATGCTGGCGTCCAGCTCGTGTGTGCCCTGATGAGTGAACACCGCGCCCCGTCCGGCATTAAACAGCGGGCACGCCTCCAGCCGCCGCACCGCATCTGTCACCGCATCCAGCGCGCTGCCGCCCGCGGCCAGAATCTGCTGCCCCGCTGCGACAATGTCGTGCAGCTGCTGCCGGTATTGCTGCTCGCGCGTCGCGCTCATGGTACTGCGGGAAAGCGCGCCCGCGCCGCCGTGGATAGCGATTACTGCCCTGGTCATTAGCTGCACCTGTCAGGATTATCAGCAGAAAAAACACTGATTTAGAATGGTTTTCATCATTTTCAGACAATTTTCGACTATAGGAAGCACCCGGCAGCTTGTAAAGCAGAAAGTGCATCAGCCATCATAACCTTTTCTCAGGCTTTATATCTTTTTCCTTTGCCGGCAGACCCCATTGGCGGCTCACCGCGCGATCTGTGCGGCCGCGCCAAACGGGTCTGGCCTTACGCCAGCGCCTTAACCCATAATAGGTGACATCTGACATTTATCCGCCAGGGAGCGATATGGAACCCAACACCGCAGGCTTAATTTCACTGGAAGAGGCGCAGCACATGATGCTGCAACCGCTGCAACCGGTCAGCGGGACTGAACAGGTTAGCCTGGCTAATGCTGCCGGGCGCATTACCGCAGAGGCGGTGGTTTCACCGCTGGATGTCCCCTCATTTGATAACTCCGCAATGGATGGCTACGCGGTACGGCTGAGCGATCTCGGCGCTGGCGCGCCGCTTGCCGTGGCGGGCAAAGCCTTTGCCGGTTCTCCCTGGCACGGTGAATGGCCGGCAGGCAGCGCGATCCGTATTATGACCGGCGCTCCGATACCGGCAGGCTGCGACGCGGTAGTCATGCAGGAGCAAACGGAGCAGCACGCGGATGGTATTGTGATGACGGCGCCGGTAAGCGCAGGCCAGAATATCCGCCGTATTGGTGAAGATATTCGCGCCGGGCATCAGGTTCTGGCAGCGGGGGTGCGGCTGGGTGCCGCTGAGCTGCCGCTGCTCGCCTCGCTGGGCATTGCCA
Organism: Pantoea sp. UBA7232; assembly: GCF_002473195.1. Taxonomy (NCBI): domain Bacteria; kingdom Pseudomonadati; phylum Pseudomonadota; class Gammaproteobacteria; order Enterobacterales; family Erwiniaceae; genus Pantoea; species Pantoea sp. UBA7232. Next base: position 349,870 of record NZ_DKTK01000006.1, on the reverse strand, counting down.
GGGTAACGGTACGGCGCAGACTGCGCGTGGCGATATTCTCCACCGGGGATGAGCTGCAGGCGGTGGGTGAACCGCTGGCAGAGGGCCAGATTTATGACACCAATCGCCTTACCGTCTCTCTGATGCTCAGCAAGCTGGGCTGCGACGTCATCGACCTCGGCGTTATCGCGGACGACCCGGCCGCGCTGCGTCACGCCTTTACCACAGCAGACAGCCAGGCTGATGTGGTCATCAGCACCGGCGGTGTCTCCGTGGGCGAAGCTGATTTTACCCGTGAGATCCTCAACGAACTCGGATCTGTCAGCTTCTGGAAGCTGGCGATCAAGCCAGGTAAACCGTTCGCTTTCGGCCAGCTGGCGAATAGCCTGTTCTGCGGGCTGCCGGGCAATCCGGTCTCCGCCGCCGTGACCTTTTATCAGCTGGTGCAGCCGCTGCTGGTCAGGCTGAGCGGCCAGACAACGCCGGCAATGCCGCTGCGCCAGCGTGCGCGAACGCTGGATCGCCTGAAAAAATCGCCGGGGCGCCTCGATTTTCAGCGTGGCGTGCTCAGCCGCAGCAGCGAAGGTGTGCTGGAGGTGCGCTCCACCGGTGCACAGGGCTCTCACGTTTTCAGTTCGTTTGCGCTGGCCGACTGCTTTATTGTGCTGGAGCGCGAACGCGGTACGGCAGAAGCGGGTGAATGGGTTGAGGTTGAGCCCTTTAACAGCCTGCTGGAGGGGTAATGTCACGCGAACTGACGCATGAAGAGATGCTGCGCTATAACCGGCAAATTGTCCTGCGCGGCTTCGACTTTACCGCACAGGAGCAGCTCGCTGAGTCACGCGTGCTGATCGTCGGCCTGGGGGGGCTGGGATGCGCGGCTGCCCCCTGGCTCGCCTCCGCCGGCGTGGGGTATCTGACGCTGCTCGACTTTGATACCGTCAGCCTGAGCAATCTGCAGCGGCAGATCCTGCATCGCGATGAGACGATTGGCCAGCCCAAAGTAGAATCAGCGCGCGCGCAGCTGGCGGCAATCAATCCGCACTGCATTATTGAAACCTGTGACGTGCAGGCCGACGATGCGACGCTGAGCGCACTGATTGCGCGGCATGACGCGGTGCTGGACTGCACAGATAATGTGGCTACGCGTGAGCAGCTGAACCGCCTCTGTTTCCGGCAAAAAGTCCCGCTGATTTCCGGTGCGGCGATCCGCATGGAAGGTCAGCTGAGCGTTTTTACCTGGCAGCCTGGCGAGCCCTGTTACCGCTGTATCAGCCGCCTGTTTGGCGAACAGACGCTGAGCTGCGTGGAAGCTGGCGTCATGGCCCCGCTGGTGGGCGTAATCGGCGCGATGCAGGCGATGGAGACGCTGAAACTGCTTACCGCGTTTGGTGAACCCGCCCGCTCTCGCCTGCTGATGTATGACGCAATGCGCGCTGAATTTCGCAGCATGAAAGTGATGCAGGACGCACACTGTGACGTATGTGGCGCCCCCTGAAATGCAAACAGGCCGCCCGGTCGGGCGGCCTGTTAAGCAGACAGAATGAGCAGGATTATGAAATGCCCTGACTGCGCAGGTAATCTTCGTAGTTACCGGTGAAGTCAACGATGCGCTCACCTTTCATCTCCATCACGCGCGTCGCCAGCGAGCTGACAAATTCACGGTCATGTGAAACAAAGATCAGCGTGCCTTCATACATCTCCAGCGCCATGTTCAGTGATTCGATCGATTCCATATCCAGGTGGTTGGTCGGCTCATCCATAATCAGAATGTTAGGCTTCTGCATCATCAGCTTGCCAAACAGCATCCGCCCTTTCTCACCACCCGACAGCACTTTGGCTGGTTTTTTGATGTCATCATGGCTGAACAGTAAACGGCCCAGTACGCTGCGCACGGCCTGTTCATCATCGCCATCCTGCTTCCACTGGCTCATCCAGTCGAACACGCTAAGGTCTTCGGCAAAATCTTCGGCATGATCCTGTGCGTAATAGCCGATGCGCGCATTTTCAGACCATTTAACGCTGCCGCTGTCTGGCGTTAATTCGCCCACCAGCGTTTTCAGCAGCGTGGATTTACCGATACCGTTGGCACCCAGAATTGCCAGCTTCTCGCCCACTTCCAGCATCAGGTTCAGCTTATTAAAGAGCGGGCCGTTATCAAATCCTTTCGTCAGCGCTTCAACTTCCAGCGCATTACGGAATAATTTCTTATCCTGCTCAAAGCGAATATAAGGGTTCTGACGACTGGAGGCTTTGACTTCATCCAGTTTGATTTTATCAATCTGTTTTGCGCGCGATGTTGCCTGACGGGATTTAGAGGCGTTAGCACTGAAGCGGCTGACAAAAGATTGCAGGTCAGCAATCTGCGCTTTCTTTTTCGCGTTATCGGCCAGCAGACGTTCGCGCGCCTGCGTCGCCGCGGTCATATATTCATCATAATTACCGGGATAAACGCGCAGCTCACCATAATCAAGATCCGCCATATGGGTGCAGACCATATTTAAAAAGTGGCGGTCATGCGAAATGATGATCATGGTACTGTTACGATCGTTCAGCACCTGCTCAAGCCAGCGGATAGTATCAATATCCAGGTTGTTCGTCGGCTCATCAAGCAGCAGAATATCGGGATTAGAGAACAGCGCCTGCGCCAGCAGCACACGCAGTTTCCAGCCCGGTGCGATTTCGCTCATCGGCCCGTAATGCTGCTCCACCGGAATACCGACGCCCAGCAATAACTCACCGGCCCTGGATTCCGCGCTATATCCATCCATTTCACCGTAGGCGACTTCGAGATCGGCAACTTTGTAGCCTTCTGCTTCACTCATTTCTGGCAGGGCGTAAATACGATCGCGCTCTTCTTTTACGGCCCAGAGTTCCTGATGCCCCATTATGACCGTATCCAGCACACTATATTGTTCAAAGGCAAACTGATCCTGACGAAGCTTACCAATACGCTCGTTGGGATCGAGTGAGACATTGCCGTTGGTAGGCACCAGATCGCCGCCCAGTATTTTCATAAAGGTCGATTTACCGCTGCCGTTTGCACCGATTAAACCGTAACGGTTACCCCCGCCAAACTTAACGGAGATATTTTCAAACAGCGGCTTGCTGCCGAACTGCATAGTGATATTGCTGGAAACTAACACGGCATTGACCTTTGTTACACGGTGGATGAAAAAACAGCGGGCATTATGCCAGAGATGGGCTATATGAGCCAGTCTGCGCCTGGCGTTGGCGCAGCTTTTACGCAAAGGGATTGTTAGCAGACGCAAAATAGTGTTGCCGGCATCCGGCAGCAGACGCTTCCCGCCTGCCGACGTTACGTCATCGTTATCAGTTAGCGCAGTTTGTTACACAAATTAAAACGTCAGCCAATAAAAAAAGCCGGGGGCAATATGCCCCCGGCTCCCATATACAAGGATTGCGTCGCTTATTTAATCAGGAAACTGTCCAGGCTCTTGCCGGCATCCAGCGCTTTTTTAATCGCTGCTGGCGTGCGGCCCTGACCGGTCCAGGATTTTTCATCACCGTTTTCGTCGGTATAAGTATATTTAGCCGGACGCGGTGCGCGCTTGGCGCGTTTTTTACCGGTTTCAAGTGCGCCCAGTAATTCGTTAGGATCGATGCCATCAGCCAGCAGCATTTCGCGATATTTAGACAGCTTCTCTTCTTTTTCGCGGTTTTGCGCTTCTTCAGCTTCAACTTCTTCACGACGCTCAGTCACAACGACAGTTAATTTTTCCAGAATCTCTTCCAGATCGCTCAGTGGCAGTTCACGCGCCTGCGCACGTAATGTGCGAATGTTGTTCAGTACTTTAAATGCGTCACTCATCACAATGTCCTTGTTTAAGGGGTATAAATAAACTGTAGCGGCAAGATTACCCAATTCAAATAAAAAAATAAATTAATTTCGCAGACCGGATTATTCTTAACAGGTTCGCTTATTGTTATTGTTCAGTAAGGATAACCCTCACTGGTTAACATTAAGCGTTAATAAACTGATAAGGTTTCCCGGCAGCTGTTGCATTGATATCGATTTCATTTGCTAATCCCGCGAGCGAAACAAGTAGTTAGCAAAATTTTAGTTTGTGTCATCCTGCAGGCGAAGCGTAAAAATAATTAATCATGTATCCGTTATTCACTTTTAATGCGCGTTTTAATGATGTGGATCTTCACCTGACTGACGGACTAAAAAGAAAAACCGGCCTGCGCCGGTTTTATCAGAGAAATCTTTTTTTTAACCACCCTTCTGGGCCGATGGCCTCATTACCTGACGCGGCGATGTTTCCGTCAGCCAGTCACGCAGATAATGTTCAATCTGCTCCAGTGAACGATTACGGGTTTCCGGTACGCAACAGAAAACAAACAGCGTTCCGAACAAGCCGGCTGCGGCAAAAATAAAAAAGGCACCTGACAGCCCCACCCATGCAAGCAGCAGCGGAAACAGTAACGAGATAGTAAAATTAGTCAGCCACATGGCAAATACCGCCCCGCCCATAAATATACCGCGCAGCCGCGTCGGAAAAATTTCGGATAAGAGCAGCCAGGTAACCGGCGATAACGCTCCCTGCTGAAAACTTAAAAACAGCAGCATGCCCAGCAGGACCATATAGCTGCGCAGCATATCAGGCTGACCGTTTACCGTTTCCGGCATGAAGTAGCTGACGGCCCCGATCAGAACCAGGCAGGCGGTACATCCTATCTGTCCGATAAGCGCGAGGGGGCGGCGTCCGATACGCCCAAGCAGCCAGATCCCCGCAAAGGTCATCAGCACTGAGATAACGCCATTGGCGATAGTAGCAACCAATGCCGCATTATCATCCATACCGACTGCTTTCAGCATTACCGGCGCATAGTACATGATGGTGTTGACGCCGGTGAGCTGCTGAATAGCGGCTATGCCTGTGCCGATGAAAAAGAGCTTCAGCAGCCAGGGCTGGCGTAACTCCCGCAGGCGTGGGCGCTGCTGCTGCTCCTCTTCCAGCGTCTCAGTGATTTCGGTCATCTCCCACTCCACGTCCTCACGTGCGCGGGTCCGCTCCAGGACTCTGCGGGCTTCAGCCAGACGCCCCTTCATGGCATACCAGCGCGGCGTATCCGGCATAAACATCATGCCAAACCAGAGCAGCACTGCGGGCAGCGTCGCCACCGCCAGCATCCAGCGCCAGGTACTCTCACCGCCCCAGGCGGCATGAAACCCGGCATTGGAGATATAAGCCAGCATCTGGCCGGAGACGATCATCAGCTCCTGCATTGTGACCAGCTGCCCGCGTTTATTGGCAGGTGCCATCTCCGCAATGTAAACCGGAACGGTGGCAGACGCGCCGCCGACGGCGACCCCGAGGATCAGGCGGAAGAAAATCATCCATTCAGCATCCGGCGCCAGCGCCGTGCCCAGCGCGCCGGCCGCAAAAATGGTTGCCAGTACCAGAATGATTTTTCTCCGCCCGACCGCTGCGGCAAAATGCCCCGATATCAGCGCACCAAATGCCGCACCAAACAGCAGGCTGCTGGTGACAAGGCCGGTGGTTAATGGCGTCAGATGTATATCATCCCCCATGAATAGCAGTGCGCCGGAGATAACGCCGGTGTCATAGCCGAACAGCAATCCGCCGAGGGTGGCAACGGCCGCAATAACTTTAACAAAGGGTTCAGTACGCGTATTACTGTTCGGCCCTGAGGCTTTATTGAGGGTAAGCCAGGTTTCACGAGGCATAACTAACTCCATTTCTGAAAGATGCATCAAAAATAGAGTATTTTTGCCATAAAAATTAAATATGAAATTTTAGTTTTGCCATGTTCATCATAACTGATGCCAGGAAATCAGATACCAATCACATAAACTCAGCGTGAATCTCTTTTTATGTCAGCGACAATACGCTCAAAATTTAATCCTTACATAAAAAGGAACATTTATTTCAATTATCAGGTCGTCCCGGTGGCAGGACGACCCGGGGGTCAGTTGACCTGCGTGGCCGGACCAAATACTGCATAATCTGGCAGAGTCACCTGCTGATAATTTTCCCAGCCGCCGCCCAGCGCTTTATAGAGCGCGACCAGATCGAGCGCGCTTTGCGTACGCGCCTGAACCGACTGTGCTTTTGCCTGCGCCAGCTGCCGCTGCGCATCCAGCACGTCAAGAAAGGTCGTCAGGCCCTGCCGGTAGCTGTCGCTGGCCAGGTCGAATGTCCGCTGCAGTGCGCCGGTGGTTTCATCCAGCGCGGTAACCTGCTGCTGATCCGCCCGGTAGCTGACCAGCGCATTCTCCACATCCTGCAGCGCCGTCAGCACTGTCTGCCGGTAATCCAGCGCGGCGCTGGCCTGCTGTGCCCGCGCCAGCTTCACGCTGGAAACCAGCCGTCCGCCCTGGAAGATCGGAATAGAGAGTGACGGACCGATGCTAAAAAAGTGGCTGCTCCAGTCATCAAGGTAGCTGGCGTCGGTGTTCCTGACCCCGAGCTGCCCCGTCAGGGAGAGATCCGGGAAGAGGCTGGCAACCGAGACGCCAATATTGGCGGTCTGCGCATGAAGCGTGGCCTCAGCCTGACGAATATCGGGCCGCCGGCGCGCCAGCGTCGCCGGGATCCCTACCGGTACCAGACCTGGCAAAGCCGGTAGCGCTTTCGCCGTCATCAGCTCACTATCCAGCGCACCGGGCGTTTTACCGAGCAGGACCGCCAGACCGTTCATCGCCTGCCGCGCCTGCGCCTCATACTGCGGCAGCTGCGCATTAAGCGAGGCGAGCTGCGCGCGGGCATTTTCCACATTTGTCGCCGGTGCCAGCCCGTTTTGCTGCTGGCTTTGCGTCAGCTCCCAGGTCTCCTGCGCCACCTTTATCTGCGTCTGCAGCGTAGCCAGCACCGCCTGCGCCCCGCGCAGCTGCAGATAGGCGCGCGCCACTTCAGCTTCCACTGAAATCAGCACGTCGTCACGCTGTGCGACAGCCGCCTGCTGCTGCGCATCGGCGGCCTCCATCTGCCGGCGTACCTTGCCCCAGATATCCAGCTCCCAGCTGGCATCAAAGCTGCCCTGATAGAGCGTTACGGAGTGGTTCAGTCCATCCAGCTGTCCGGCGATATCATCATCCACCCGATCGTATACGCCGTTGGATTTCAGCAGACCTTTCAGGCCCAGCTGCTGGCGCGTGACTTTAGCTGAGCCATTCAGCGCGGGAAACAGCCCCCCGCGCGCCTGCGCCAGCTGCTGCCGCGCACCGGCGATGCGTAACACCGCCTGCTGCAGCGAGAGGTTACCGCTGATGGCGCGATCGATCAGGCTATTGAGCTGCGGATCGTTAAAGCTGCGCCACCAGAGCGGGTTGGGTGCGGCGGCCAGTGGCTTAGAGGTTTCCTGTGACGACAGTGCGCGAAAGCTGCCGGGCGTCTGCGGGCGCGGGGGCTGATAGTCGGGGCCGACGGCACAGCCCGCCAGCAGCAGCGTCAGCGGCAGCGCAACGCGCGAAAAGGTTCTCATTTTAGTGTGCTCCTGCACTGCCTTCGCTCTTAATCGGCGAAAGTAACCAACATAGAGGGATCAGTATCATGGCGACGATGCTCAGTCCCGTGAACACGTCGATATAGGCCAGAATGCGCGCCTGAGCGATCATCTCCTGATAGAGCTGACCCGCGGCAAGCTGCAGCGGATCGCCAGCTACCTGCGTAAAATCGCGGATCGCCTGAGCCCACTGCTGCAGTGTCAGGTTGAACTGCTCATTCAGCGGCGACATGTTATGCACCATGTGCGCGGAACGCACCTGTTCACGCTCGGTGATCCCGGCGGTTGCCAGTGAGATACCGATAGAGCCGGCCACGTTACGAAACATGGTAAACAGCGCGGACGCATCGGCGTTAAGCTTCTGCGGGATGGTGACAAACGCAATGGTGGTAAGCGGAACAAACAGAAAGCCCAGCCCGATAGATTGCGCGCTGCGCATCATCACCAGGGTTTTAAAATCCACGTCCGGCGTCAGCGTACTGGAGTAAAAAAAGGCCAGCGCCAGGCAGCTGAAGCCGAAGGCGATAATATAGCGAGTCTGCACAACTGGCATCAGCTTCAGTACCAGCGGAATGGTCAGCACGATCAATACGGCTCCGGGCGACAGCACCAGTCCTGACCAGGTGGCGGTATACCCCAGATCCTGCTGCGCCAGCTGCGGCAGCACCACTGAGCTGCCGTAGAGGATCATAGCCATACCGGCCATCAGCAGACCGGCGACCCAGAAGTTGCGATCTTTCATCACGCGGATATCCACGACCGGCTTACGCGCATAGAGCAGCCAGTAGACCGCGCCCACCAGCCCCACCGCGGCCAGCATGGCGAACAGACGAATAAAGTGCGAAGCGAACCAGTCTTCATCTTCACCGCGATCGAGAAACACCTGCAGACAGCCAAGGCCAAGCGTGATCAGGCTGATGCCGATATAGTCAATTTTCAGCCGGCCTTTATCCCACTTGCGCTCCCACGGCGGATCTTCAAGCAGCTGGTAAATCGCCAGCACGGTTAAAATCCCTACCGGAATATTAATAAAGAAGACCCAGCGCCAGCTGTAATTGTCGGTGATCCAGCCGCCCAGCGTCGGGCCAATCACCGGTGCTACGATAATCGCAATTGAAGAGAGGCCAAAGGCTTTACCGCGATCGGCCGGCTTGAAGTAGTCGAGCAGTACCGATTGCTGAACCGGCTGCAGGCCGCCGCCAAAAAAGCCCTGCAGCACGCGAAACAGAATGATTTGCCACAGCTCGGTGGCAATGCCGCAGAGAAATGAGCAGATAGTGAACATCACAATACAGATCAGGAAGAACTGCTTGCGGCCAAATAAGCGGCTGAAGAAGGCGGAGATCGGCAGCACAATGCCATTCGCAACCAGGTAGGAGGTGAGTACCCAGGTGGATTCGTCATAGCTGGAGGAGAGCGAACCCGCAATATGCGGCAGCGCAACGTTTACGATGGTGGTGTCCAGGATCTCCATGAACACCGCCAGCGTGACCGTGATGGCGACCAGCCAGGGGTTGCTGGCCGGGCGCCAGCTCTCGCCTGCACTCATTCTACCGTCACCTCAGGCTCTACCGAGAGTCCAAGCGGCAGCGGATGAGCCGGATCCAGTCCGCTATCGATAACGATTTTAACCGGGACGCGCTGCACAATTTTCACATAGTTACCGGTAGCGTTCTCCGACGGGAAGGCGGAGAAACGTGAGCCTGACCCCATCTGAATGCTGTCGACGTGGCCGTGCAGTTTCATATCAGGCCATGCGTCCACGCTGATCTCAACTTTGTCACCCGGATTCATGCGCGCCAGCTGTGACTCTTTGAAGTTAGCGGTAATCCAGATATCAGGTGACACCAGCGAAAACAGGGCTGAGCCCGCCTGCACCAGCGTGCCGAGCTGCACGTTACGTTTGGTGACAAAACCGTCGTAAGGGGCACGCACTTCGGTGTAAGAGAGATTGAGCTCTGCGGTATTAAGCTGCGCCTGCGCCTGTTCCACCTGCTGCTGGCGCGCTTCCACATTTGTTTCCTGTTGCCGGATCTGCAGTTTGACCTGTGAGGCGACCTCAACCTGCGCTTTAGCACTCTGCAGCTGCGCTTCCGCTGAGCGCAGCTGCGCCGCGGCGGTATCGATATTACGCTGAGACGTGGCGCGGGGATCCACGCCGCGCTGCCGGCGGTAATCCGCCTGCGCATTAAGTAAGTTCGCCTGCGCGCTCGCCTGCTGCGCCAGCGCCTGATCGCGCTGCGCCGGATACTGCACGCGCGACAGCGCCAGCTGCGCCTGCGCCTGATGCAGCTGAGCCTGAGCCAGCCCCAGCTGTGCTTTTGCCTGATCGCGCTGTGCAGCACTGTCGCGCGGATCGATCACCACCAGCAGATCGCCTTTTTTTACCCGCTGGTTATCTTTTACCAGCAGCTGCACCACGTAGCCTGAGGCTTTAGGTGCCACGGTAACGGCGTTACCTTCCGTAAAGGCGTCATCGGTGGTTTCAATATTGCGGGTGGTAAACCAGAACCAGAACCCCACTATCAGCATAATCACCACAACAATCGCGAGAATAATCAGCGGCTTTTTACCGGGACGCTTACGCGGCTGATCGTCATCCCTGTTTTTGTCCTGCTGCTGCTGGCTGTTGTCCTGCTGCGGATCGTTGTCGTTATCTGACGGCTTCTGCGGGTCCTGCTGCTGATTTTCGCTCATAATTTGTCATCACTGGCTGAAAGCCCGATCCCCGGGCATAAACGGTCAACTTAACATTAGATAATAAATTGACAAATTCCAGTGTAACTTTACATAAGCAGAGACGGGCGGCACGTTATGCCACAGCGGTGGCTAAGGCGCTGAAGAGCCAGCGCCCGCACTCAGTGAAGCCACTGCAGCAGCAGCCAGCCGCACAGCATTGACCACGCCAGCATCGGCAGTGAGAAGAGATGAAAACGCCACCAGACTTTTTTATCCTGCGCCATGCGCAGCGCAATCAGGTTCGCCAGCGATCCCGGCAGCAGGCCAAAGCCGCCAATATTCACCGCCCAGGCAAGCACCACAGAGGGATCGGTTTTTTGCAGCAGCAGGATAGTGGCCGGGACATTACTGATAAACTGCGACAGGCCGATAGCCAGTAAATAGATACCGCCCTCCCCCAGCTGCCCGATACGGGCAAACCACGGCTGCAGCGCAGGCAGATGCATGAGCAAAAAGACGTCGATAAACATCGCGACAAAAACCAGCAGCAGGCTCCAGTCAATGGCGGCCAGCACCCCTCGCGCCATGATCAAAAAGCAGGCGGCGACCAGCAGCAGCGCCCAGCCCGTCATCTTCAGCTCCAGCGCCACGATAAATACGATATAGAGCAGCAGGCTGACGCTGAACAGGCGCCGGCTCCACTGCTGCGACCCGGCGTCACTGTGTTTATCTATGTGCTGCGCCGGAAAGCTCCACCAGGTCAGCGCGACCAGCGTTATCATCAGCACAGCTGCCAGCGGCAGCATCTGCAGGATGAATCCGCCCACGCTCAGCGAGCCGTGACTCCACAGCAGGATATTTTGCGGATTGCCGACCGGGGTCAGTAGCGAGCCGGCGTTAACCGCCAGTGCTTCAAAGATAATGAGCCGCGAGACCGGCAGATGGGAAAATTTGCGCAGCGTCAGCGTCAGCGGCACCAGAATAAATAGCGCGACATCGTTGGTCAGAAAGGTTGAAAGCAGCGCGGCGGCGCAGACCATAAACAGCGCCAGCGCACGTTCATGCTGAAAGCGCTGAATCAGGCGAGCGCCCAGTACGTCAAAATAACCGCTGTTCTCCAGCCCTTTCGTCAGCATCAGCAGGCCGGTCAGCGTCATGATGGTCTGCCAGTCGACAGAAGCCGGCAGCTGCGACCAGCGATACTCTGCCAGCGGCAGCAGTATCACACCCAGCAGTAACAACAAATGCAAAATACGGTCACGCATTAAGGATCGAAGCACGATGGGCATGATAGCGGCAGGCCTTATAAGTTAGCGATTCTCATAAAATTTCTGAAAGACGGCCAGGGTTTCGTCGCTGACGTGATGCTCCAGCCCTTCAGAGTCGCGGCGTGCGGTCTCCGGGCTGACGCCTAATGCCAGCAAAAACGTTTCAACGATATGGTGGCGAACGCGGCTCGCCTCTGCGAGTTTTTCACCTTCCGGCGTCAGGAAGACGCCACGATAGGGCACCTGCTCTACCAGGCCGGTGGTGCTCAGGCGCTTCAGCATTTTTGCCACGGTAGGCTGCGATACGCCAAGGCGCGCCGCCATATCCACCTGACGCGCCTCACCAAATTCACGAATGAGATCGGAGATCAGCTCGACGTAATCATCAATCAATTCACGACGATGAGCTTCGCGCACCTGACGAAAGCCTTCAACATGCTCCTCAATATCCTTAAGCGGCCCCTGAGGGGTATTGATGGCATTTTTCGCACGACGACTCATTAAGCTTCCTCTTTATTATCTGCCGCACCTTACCTGCCGTGCGGACTGGCTGCGCTCATTGTAAACTAGGCGCAAATAAGCACAAATTTTTCATGAATAGTGTTGGCTAAAGAGTATAGCCAATGCTATCTTTGTACATGATGTAAGCGAAAAGCGTGAAAAGGCAGCAATGTCCGGTACGCACCAGCGCTTACGCATCATCTGTTATTCATGGGGAGGTGAAGATGAGCACCCTGAAAAACTGCCTTGATTGCGGCAAATGCCCGCAAGCCGCTCAGCGCAAGCCCGCTTTTGATATCAAATCGCTGCTCTGCCTGTTCAGCCGCTCGCCCTTTGCGCTCCGCCTGATGCTGCTGGAAAAGCTCGCAGGCAAAAAGTGCGAACGCCCGTGCAACCAGATTATCTGGCGCGGCTGAAAGCCCGCAAGGCTACTGCTTAACCCGCCCGATGGCGGGTTTTTGTCTTTCTGCTCTGCTGCACCGGCACCCTCTTCAGGCAAAAAAAAAACGGCCCCCTGCGGGACCGTTTCATGTGCAACTCTGGTCTAAGCTAAACTTAGAAGCTATAGCCGACGCCAGCGATCCAGGTGCCTACGTCAACGTTGCGGATGCGGCTCTGCTCGTAGCCCACGTCCAGTGCAACGTTTTCAATTGGGTTGAACTGCATACCTGCGCCGTAAGCGATGCCTACGTCGCTGCTGTCAGATTTAGACTGACCGGCAGATTCGTTCTGCTGGAATTTACCGTAGCCGATACCTACAACGCCGTAGATGCTCGCCCAGTCGTTCAGACGGTAAGCCGGGCCGCCGGTGAAGCCGTAGTACTGGCCTTTGTTGTAAACGCCATCTTCAGTACGATCTTTTTCGGTGTAGGTGAAAGAACCGATCCAGCCCAGTGGGTTTGAACCGTCTTCGTAGCGGTATTTCAGGTTGAAGCCGTTAGCTTTGTTAGCAACGCCCTGATAATCGCTCTGTGCGTAACCGCCAGAAACGGTGCTCTGTGCCATGGCTGAGCCAGCAGAAACTGCCAGTACACAAGCCAGTGCTGAAAGACATGCAATTTTTTTCATAACCACCTCAAATGTGAAAATACTTCTCTCCTGACAACGCTAAAAATATAACAAAAGTTAGGGAGAAACTCTGCCCGGATTTTGTTGTCCAAGAGATTGTTTGGTGTAACAGAAAGTTAATGAAGTTTCCTATGTCATTCATTTTACTTATAAAATACCTTCCTTTTTAGTTCAATAATTCTGCAAACAAAAAATGCCTTTAAGTAAATTCCTAAAGTAATCTGACAATTCTTTACAAAATTGGCCCTGTAAACGGCTCTTTTTTAGCCATTTTCTGAAGCGAAACTGGCCTTATTTTTTCCCGTCAGCCTGCAATTGCTTTAAGCTACTCTCCTTCGCTCACCCCTCATTTCCGGAATCGACAACAGGATGTCTGCGCCTCTTTCTCGTAAAAATAGCTTTCCCGTATGGCTGCCCATTGTGATTTTGCTCTTCGCTATGATGTCGCTGCAGGGTGGCGCCTCGCTGGCAAAATCGCTGTTTGACGTCGCGGGTGCGCCCGGCATCACTGCGCTGCGTCTCGGACTCGGTACGCTGCTGCTTTGTCTCTTTTTCAAACCCTGGCGTTTGCGCTTTACTCCGGCGCAGCGTAAACCCCTGCTGATTTACGGCCTGGCGCTCGGCTGTATGAACTTTCTGTTTTACCTCGCCCTGCGGACAATCCCGCTGGGTGTGGGCGTGGCGCTGGAGTTTCTCGGTCCGCTGGCGCTGGCGCTGGCAGGCGCGCGCCGCATGCTTGATTTTCTCTGGATAGCGCTGGCAGTCGCCGGGCTCTGGTTTCTGCTGCCAATCGGTGACGGCATCAGCCATATTGATCCGCTCGGCGCACTGCTGGCAGTAGGTGCCGGCGTCTGCTGGGCAATCTATATCCTCTCCGGACAGCGTGCCGGCGCGGAGCACGGCCCGGCAACGGTGGCAATGGGCTCGCTTATCGCTTCTGTTATCTTCGTGCCGCTGGGACTGCTGTTTGCCTCCCCCGGCATCTGGCACTGGGAGATCCTGCCGCTGGCGCTGCTGATCGCCCTGCTCTCCAGCGCAATTCCCTATTCACTGGAGATGATTGCCATGACCCGCCTGCCGGCGCGGATCTTTGGCACCCTGATGAGCCTCGAACCGGCTGTCGCGGCCCTTTCCGGCATGCTGTTTCTGGGTGAACAGCTTACCCTACCGCAGTGGTCAGGACTGCTGGCGATTATCGCCGCGTCGGCAGGCACCACGCTGACCATGCGCCAGAAAGCCCGTCTGAAAGAAGTCGCCTGAGTTACGCTTAATTAACGCTGTCTATCGCAGCCTGTTATTTCAGCAGGCTGCGCCGGCATCCGGAATCATTATCATTCCGTTATTGCATCGCCGGGCCATTATTATTTTGTCACACAGATAACATCTTTAAGACCTATATAATAAACCATTGATTATGATTACTTAATTCATGATTGCATCCGCAACGCTGTATGACGTCTTTATCTATCTCTGCTATCGGCCAGATCGCTTCAGCATATTTTATAACAGCTGCTATACTTATTTCCGTGCTTGATTAGGACAACATCAATTAGAGGACATAAATGATGAGTACCGCAAAACTGGTTAAAAACAACGCTTCCGATCTGATTTACACCCGCAATGATGTGGCTGACAGCGAAAAGAAAGCCACCATTGAGGTGCTCAACCGTCTGGTTGTGGAATTCATTGACCTGTCCCTGATCACCAAACAGGCGCACTGGAACATGCGTGGCGCAAACTTTATTGGCGTGCATGAGATGCTGGATGGTTTCCGTGCTGCTATCACCGAACATCAGGACACCATCGCTGAGCGCGTGATCCAGCTGGGTGGCGTAGCGCTGGGTACCACGCAGGTCGTGAATGATAAAACGCCGCTGCAGAGCTATCCGCTGAACATTCACAGCGTTCAGGATCACCTGAAAGCGCTGGCCGATCGCTACGCCATTGTGGCTAATGATACCCGCAAAGCGATCACCGAAGTCAAAGATGAAGATACTGCCGATATCTTTACCGCAGCGTCCCGTGACCTCGACAAGTTCCTGTGGTTTATCGAAGCGAATATTGAATAATTATCAGAGGCGGGTTAACCCGCCTTTTTTTATTGCTTCAGCCCCGCTTTTTTGACCCCGTTAACACTTCTTTCATCCCACCCTTTCCTTGTGATTATCCTGATGCACACTGTGGCTGCACCAAAAATGTCGCATGCACCATAATAGTGCCCACAAACGGTGCAAATGCTCATTTTTCTGCAAAATCGTGTCAGCTGACAGCCCTGCTGCCGGTAATTTCGGGCTGTTATTAAAGTTGGCATAATTTTTTCATATGACAGCCGTAGTGCAGACCATCAGGTCTGCAGAGCAATAAAGGATAAAATGATGAAGTCTCTGTTTAACGTCTCTGTGGCCGCGCTGGCGCTGGCCTTTTCTCTTTCTTCTACTGCCGCAGATAAAAAACTGATTGTCGCAACCGACACCGCATTTGTTCCTTTTGAGTTTAAGCAGGGCGACAAATATGTGGGTTTTGATATCGACCTCTGGGATGCGGTGGCAAAAGAGCTGAAGCTTGATTACACCCTGAAGCCAATGGATTTCAGCGGTATTATTCCGGCTCTGCAAACCAAAAATGTCGATCTGGCGCTGGCCGGTATTACCATTACTGACGAACGTAAAAAAGCTATCGACTTTTCTGATGGCTACTATAAAAGCGGTCTGCTGGTGATGGTACGTAATAACGAAAATGACATTAAAGGCATCGACGATCTCAACGGCAAAACCGTTGCGGTAAAAAGCGGAACCGGTTCAGTGGACTACGCCAAAGCGCATATCAAGACCAAAGATTTGCGTCAGTTCCCGAATATCGATAACGCCTATATGGAGCTGGGAACCAATCGCGCCGACGCCGTGCTGCACGATACGCCGAATATTCTCTACTTTATCAACACCGCCGGCAAAGGTCGTTTCAAAGCGGTCGGCGAGTCGATTGAAGCTCAGCAGTATGGTGTGGCGCTGCCAAAAGGCAGTGATGAACTGCGTGACAAAATCAACGGCGCGCTGAAAACGCTGCGCGACAACGGTACGTACAACACAATCTATAAAAAATGGTTCGGTACTGAGCCAAAATAATGCCTGCATAAGCGGGCTTATGCAGCAGGGCGCCCTTTGCGCCCTGCTTTTACCTTTTCCATTGCAACATATTCCGGAGTAACACCATGGAGTTTGACTGGAGCGTCATCTGGCCAGCCCTGCCGATTCTGATCGAAGGCGCCAAAATGACCCTGCTGATTTCCGTTCTTGGCCTGATAGGCGGCCTGATTATCGGCCTGGTAGCTGGCTTTGCCCGCGCCTACGGTGGCTGGATCACCAATAACGTCGCGCTGGTATTTATTGAGCTGATCCGCGGCACGCCCATTGTTGTGCAGGTCATGTTTATTTACTTTGCGCTGCCAATGGCTTTTCCCGATCTGCGCATCGATCCTTTCACGGCGGCAGTCGTCACCATCATGATCAACTCAGGCGCCTATATTGCTGAGATTACGCGCGGCGCCGTGCTCTCTATCAACAAAGGCTTTCGCGAAGCGGGACTGGCACTGGGCCTGTCACGCCGCGAGACCCTGCGCTATGTGATTATGCCGCTGGCCCTGCGCCGTATGCTCCCGCCGCTGGGCAACCAGTGGATTGTCAGTATTAAAGATACGTCGCTGTTTATTGTTATCGGCGTGGCGGAACTGACGCGACAGGGCCAGGAGATTATTGCCGGTAACTTCCGTGCGCTGGAGATCTGGAGCGCGGTTGCCATTATCTATCTGATTATTACGCTGGTGTTGAGCTTTGTGCTGCGCCGTATTGAGAAAAGGGTGAAAATCCTGTGATTGAATTTAAAAACGTCTCTAAAAATTTCGGTCAGACGCAGGTTCTGCACGACATCAATCTGAAAATTAATCAGGGCGAAGTGGTGGTGATTATCGGTCCTTCCGGCTCCGGTAAATCCACGCTATTGCGCTGTATCAACAAACTGGAAGAGATCACCAGCGGCGAACTGATTGTGGACGGCATGAAAGTCAACGATCCGAAAGTTGATGAGCGGCTGATCCGTCAGGAAGCGGGTATGGTGTTTCAGCAGTTTCATCTGTTTCCGCAGATGAGCGCGCTGGATAACGTCGCCTTTGGTCCGATTCGCGTCCGCGGCGCGAAAAAAGAGGAGGCCCACAGGCTGGCGCGCGAGCTGCTGGGCAAAGTGGGTCTGGCGGAACGGGCGCATCATTTTCCGGCTGAACTCTCCGGCGGTCAGCAGCAGCGCGTGGCCATTGCGCGGGCGCTGGCCGTGAAGCCAAAAATGATGCTGTTTGATGAGCCGACCTCCGCGCTCGATCCGGAGCTGCGTCATGAAGTTCTGAAAGTGATGCAGGATCTGGCCGAGGAAGGCATGACGATGGTGATCGTCACGCATGAAGTGGGGTTTGCACAGAAAGTCGCGTCGCGCCTGATCTTCATTGATAAAGGTACGATTGCGGAAGATGGCGATCCGGATACCCTGATTACCGCGCCGCCAAGCGAACGTCTGCGCGAGTTCCTGCAGCACGTTTCCTGACGCGCTGCGCGCGCTGAATAAGGCCGCCCCGGGTAACCGGGCGGCCTTTTTATCGGGTGATACGCTTAGCGCTTCATCCGCTGCGCGCGGGTGGCGGGCGTCATAAAGCTCCAGGCGAGGAAGCGGCTCTGTTTCTGACCCTGCGCCATATTGACGATGCGCACCTCACAGTCCTCCGCCGCAAGCCGATCGCGCAGCGCCGGTAAGTTCTCTTTTCGCGAAACCAGCGACGTAAACCAGACAATGCTGCTGCCCTGCGCGACGCTCTCATCGATCATTCTGCCGATAAACGCCAGCTCGCCCCCTTCACACCATAACTCAGTCTGCTGACCGCCAAAATTGAGCGGCGCGTTCTGCTTCAGTCCCAGATTGCGTACTTTGCGCTGGCTGCCCGCTGCAGCATCAGCTGCCGATGCGTGAAACGGCGGATTGCACATCACGGCATGGTAGCGCTCATTTTTATGGATCACGCCGCTGAAAATCGCCTGCGGCTGTTTCTGGCGACGCAGACGTACCGCACGCTGCAGGCCGGGATTACCCGCCACAATCTGGCTGGCGGCGGTAATCGCCTCAGCGCTGGTATCCGTACCGGTAAAACGCCAGCCATACTCGGCGTGGCCAATCAGGGGATAAATGCAGTTGGCGCCGCAGCCAATATCCATGACGTCCAGATCGCGCGGGATCGCCCCGCCGTTATCACCCGCCAGCAGATCGGCCAGCGCGTGAACGTAATCAGCACGCCCCGGTACCGGCGGCGTCAGATACCCTTCCGGCAGCTGCCAGTTAAGGTTATAAAAGAGCTTCAGCAGCGCCTGATTAAGCAGCATTACCGCCTGCGGATCGGCGAAATCGATCGACTGCTCGCCGTGACCGTTAGGACGAACCTTCGGCGCAAGCGGCGGATGCGCGGCAATCAGCGCAGGAAAATCGTAACGCCCCTGATGGCGATTACGCGGATGAAAGGGCGCACTGGCGGCTGGCTTATTCATAGTCTCTCCGGAAAGTAAGGCGGGCGTAAGATACTCCGGCTGCCGCCAGCGCACAATCCGCTTACCGCAATTTTACGTTTACACCAGACTCTCTGCGAACCCTTTTACTGCAATGCACGCCGCCTGCCGCGACGTGCCTTCACCCTGACTCAGGAGTTTTTATGACGCGCCATCGCTACAGTTACCAGCCCCGGACCGGACACGGCCTGCCCCACGATCCGCTGAACGCCATTATCGGTCCGCGTCCGATTGGCTGGATCAGCTCCCGGAGCGGCAGCGGCCAGGATAATCTTGCGCCGTACAGCTTTTTTAACTGTTTTAATTACCAGCCTCCGATCATCGGCTTTGCCAGCAGCGGCTGGAAAGACAGCGTGCAGAACATCAGCGAAAGCAAGGTGTTTGTCTGGAATCTGGCCACGCGTCCGCTGGCGGAAGCGATGAACGAAAGCTCCGCCTCGGTCAGCAGCGATGAGTTCGCGCTCGCGGGCCTGACGCCGGTTGCCGCTTCCCATATCGACTGCAGCATGGTGGCAGAGAGCCCGGTTAACTTTGAGTGTCGCCTGACGCAGCTGATCCGGCTGCAGGATGCGCAGGGCGGGGAGCTGGAGAGCTGGCTGGTGCTGGGTGAAGCGGTCGCCATTCATATTGATGAGGCTCTGCTGGAGGATGGCATTTACCAGACCGCCAGAGCGCAGCCGATTCTGCGCGCCGGGGGGCCTTCTGCCTATTACGGCATCAGTGAGGCGCAGCGTTTTGATCTGGTCCGCCCGGACGCGCGTAAGCGGTAAGCGTTTAACGCTTTCCTGCCGCCAGCAGCGCGCCGATCAGCTGCTGCAGCACCGGCTGCAGCTGTGAGGCGCGCGCTGGCTGCCAGGCAAAAGTCAGCGACTCATCCATATAGTTGTGCTGCGCCAGCTCCAGCTGTACCGCCTCGACGCCCTGCGCCGGCTGACCATAGGCGCGCGTAATATAACCGCCTTTAAAACGGCCATTCAGCACCCAGCTATAGCGCTGCTGAGCCTTACACACCTGCCCCAGCGCGTCGCTCACCGCCGCTGAGCAGCTGGCGCCATCACTGGTTCCCAGGTTCAGATCGGGCAACACGCCGCTGAACAGCCGGGGCACCCGTGAAGCGATAGAGTGCGCATCAAACAGCAGCGCATAGCCATATTGCGCTTTCAGGCGCGCCAGCTCCTGCTGCAGCTGCTGATGATAGGGCTGCCAGAGGGTCTGCAGATAGCGCTGACGCGTCGCCCGATCCGGCGTCATGCCCGGTCTGAACACCGGCGTGCCGTCAAACAGCGTCTCTGGCCAGAGTCCGGTAGTGGCGGTGGTATAGAGCGGCCGGTCGTCAGGCGGCCGGTTGAGATCGATAACGAAACGGGAATAGCGTCCGGTCAGCACGCTGGCGCCAATATCCTGCGCAAAATCGTACAGCTGCGGCAGATGCCAGTCGGTGTCCGGCAGCGGGCGTGCCGCGTCGCTCAGCCCCGCCTCAACCTCCGGCGTAAGCTGCGTACCGGCATGCGGTATTGAGATCAGCAGCGGCAGCCTGCCCGGTATAAAATCAAAGCTCATTGTGCTTCTCCACGATAGATAACCCGGCACGGCAATTCGCCGCCCAGCCAGTAAGCCAGCTCGCCCGGACGCGTCAGCGGCCAGTGAACAAAGCTGGCGACTTTGCCCGCCTCCAGTGAGCCGTGCGTCTGCTGCAGACCCAGCGCTTTCGCGCCCCACAGCGTCACCCCCGCCAGCGCCTCCTCCGGCGTCATGCCAAACAGCGTACAGCCCATATTCATCATCAGCCGCAGTGAAAGCGCGGGTGATGTCCCTGGATTAGCATCGCTGGCGAGCGCCATCGGGACGCCGTAGCGGCGGAACAGCGCGACCGGTGGCCGCTGCGTTTCGCGCAGCAGATAGAACGCTCCCGGCAGCAGCACAGCAACGGTGCCATGCTCTGCCATCGCGCGGACATCCTCCTCGCTGGCGTACTCCAGATGGTCAGCGGAGAGCGCGCCATAGCGTGCGGCCAGCGCCGCCCCGCCCTGCGCCGAGAGCTGCTCAGCGTGCAGTTTGACCGGCAGATCCAGCGCGCGCGCCGCATCAAACACCGCGCTGACCTGCGCAGGCGACAGCGCCAGATGTTCACAGAACGCATCCACCGCATCCGCCAGCCCCTCCTCTCTTACCCGCGGCAGCAGCCGCTGGCAGATAATATCGATCCAGCCCT
This sequence comes from Pantoea sp. UBA7232, assembly GCF_002473195.1. Classification (NCBI taxonomy): domain Bacteria; kingdom Pseudomonadati; phylum Pseudomonadota; class Gammaproteobacteria; order Enterobacterales; family Erwiniaceae; genus Pantoea; species Pantoea sp. UBA7232. Next base: position 329,075 of record NZ_DKTK01000006.1, on the reverse strand, counting down.
GCGGATTGGCGTGAAACGCCGGCGGGATCGCATGTGCGGCCAGGCAGGTTGCGATGACATCAGCCGGCACGCCGGCTGCCAGCTGGCGTATGGCCCGCAGCATTTTCAGTTCGCTCTCTTCATCAAGCCCGTAACCCGATTTGATTTCTACCGTGGTGACGCCCTCCGCCAGCAGATGCGCCAGCCGCCCGCGCGCTGACGCCACCAGCGCCTCCTGTGAGGCGGACCGCGTGGCGCGTACCGTGGCGAGAATACCGCCGCCCTGCGCAGCAATTTCTGCATAGCTGGCACCGTTGAGACGCTGCTCAAATTCCGCGCTGCGATCGCCGGCGAACAACAGATGCGTATGGCAATCCACCAGCCCCGGCGTGATGATGCCGCCGCTAAACGTATGCCGCTGACGCGGCGCAAATGCCGGCAGTTCACTGCGCGCTCCGACCCATATCAGTACGCCGTTATCCACGGCCAGCGCGCCATCGGTGATGATGTTGTAGCGCCCGTCGCGCAGCGTAACGATATCTGCGCCCAGCCACAGGCTGTCGATCTGCTTCGCGTCTCTCATGCCCTGTTCCCTGCGTACGGGCGATTTACACGCCCGGTTAAAGTATGTATATGTATATACAACTTTCCAGCCTGAAGGATCAACCATGACCACCTATTTTGCCCCGCGCGCTCAGCTGGCAGATGGCTGGCACAGCCACGTGACGCTGGAGGTCAGCGACGCCGGTTTTATCACCCGCGTTACGCCAGAGAGCGCGCCGGGCGCTGCTATACCGCTGGCGGGGGCCGTCATTCCCGCCATGACCAACCTGCACTCGCACGCTTTTCAGCGCGCGATGGCGGGACTGGCTGAGGTGGCGGGCGATCCGCAGGACAGCTTCTGGACCTGGCGCGAGCTGATGTATCGCATGGTAGCGCGGCTGACGCCGCAGCAGGTGGGCGACATTGCGACCTGGCTCTATATTGAGCTGCTGAAAGGGGGCTACAGTCAGGTTGCTGAGTTTCACTATCTGCATCACGATCCGCAGGGCCAGCCCTATCCGGATGATGCCATGCTGCAGCAGCTGATGCTGGCCGCTGAGCGCACCGGCATCGGCCAGACGCTGCTGCCGGTGCTTTACAGCTACAGCAGTTTTGGCGCACAGCCCGCCAGCGCCGGACAGCGCCGTTTTATCCAGCAGACCGGCGCTTATCTGCAGCAGCTGCAGCGCGTGGCCGCGGTCTGCGCAGATAAACCGCTGCTGAACTACGGCGTCTGTTTTCATTCGCTGCGCGCGGTCAGCGAAGCGCAGATGCACGACGTGCTGGCCGCAGCGCCGGGCGATCTGCCGGTCCATATCCACATTGCCGAGCAGGAAAAAGAGGTCAGCGACAGCCTGGCGTGGAGCGGTGAGCGTCCCATCGCCTGGCTGATGCGCCGCTTTAACGTTGATGCACGCTGGTGCCTGATCCACGCCACCCATCCGGATGAGAGCGAGCTGCAGCAGCTCGCCGCCAGCGGTGCCGTTGCGGGATTATGCCCGACGACTGAAGCCAACCTCGGCGACGGTATTTTTCCGGCGAGTACCTATATTGCCCGGGGCGGACGCTGGGGGATCGGCTCTGACAGCCACGTCTCGGTCAGCGCCCGTGAGGAGCTGCGCTGGCTGGAGTACGGGCAGCGGCTGCGCGACAGGCGGCGCAACCGTCTGGCGCTGCCGCAGCAGCCGTCGGTAGGCGATCTGCTGTGGCAGCAGGCTGCGGTCGGAGGCGCTCAGGCGTGCGGCATCCGCAGCGGCGTGCTGGCACCCGGCCTGCGCGCCGACTGGCTGGTACTGTGCGACGACCCGCTGCTCAGCGCAACCCCTTCCGATGCGCTGCTCAATCGCTGGCTGTTTGCCGGCGCGCGCAGCGGGATCCGCGATACGTTTGTCGCCGGCCGGCAGGTGATCGCTGACGGCCAGCATGCAGAAGAGACGCAGGCGGCCATCCGCGTTGCCGACGCGCTGCGGGCGCTGCAGTGATCCGCCGCTTTTGCCACGACGCGCTGCCGGTCAGCCGCTGGCGCAACGGCGGCGGCGAGACGCGCGAAATCGTCAGCTTTCCCCCCGGCGCAGCGGATTTCGCCTGGCGGGCCAGCATCGCCACGCTTGACGCCAGCGGCCCTTTTTCGCTGTTTCCTGGCGTGGATCGGGTGATTACCCTGCTGCAGGGCGACAGCCCGCTGCTGCAGAGCGGCGGGCTGACGCACCGGCTGCAGCCCTGTCAGCCGTGGCGCTTCACCGGAGAAGCCCCGGTGCAGGCGACAGTGCACGGCCGCTGCAGCGATTTCAATATCATGACCCGCCGCGACAGCTGGCGGGCGGAGGTCAGCATCCTGCAGCAGGCACCGCAGCAGAGCCGGCACGGGGTGGCGTATGTGTTAGCCGGTGCGTGGCAGTACGCCTCCGGCGAGGTCCTGCACCAGACGCAGGGGATCTGGTGGCTGGATGAGCCACTGACGCTGACACCGCAGAGCTGCGATGCCCTGCTGCTCTGGTGCCGGCTCAGCCGTGTCCTTTAAAACGTCCCAGCAGCTTATAGCGCGATCCGGGATAGAGCAGCCGCGCATAGGTCACGATCTTACTGTCGCTCCACGTCTGCCGCCGAATCAATAAGCAGGGTTCGTGCTCCTCCAGCGCGAGATGCCTGCGCTGGCGCAAATCGGGCAGTACCGCCTCAACAATATGCTCGCCGGCGGTCAGCGGCGCGACCCGCATCAGATAGGTATAAGGGGTAACGCTGTGATAATCCTGCTTCAGGTAGTCCGGCGCCATCTGCGGGTTCACCAGGCGATCTTCCAGCTGTACCGGCAGATCGTTTTCGTAATGCACCATCAGCGAATGAAACAGCGGCTGGCCGGTGCGCATCCCCAGCAGCGCCGCCTGCTCCGGATCCGCCCGCCCCTGCGTCAGGGTCAGGATCTGGCAGCGGTGCTGATGACCGCGCTGCGCAATCTCATCCGCAATATTGTGCACCTCCAGCATCGCCGTGTAGCCTTTCATCTCCGCGACAAAGGTGCCCACCCCCTGCATACGCAGCAGGTAGCCCTCGGCGGTGAGTTCACGCAGCGCGCGGTTGATGGTCATCCGGCTCACGCCCAGCTCGCTGACCAGCTCGCTCTCGGAGGGCACACGCTGCCTGGCTTTCCACTCTCCCGCGCGGATCTGGCTGATAATCGCCTGTTTAACGCGCTGGTAAATCGGTGCCGGTTCATCGCCCATTGCGGCGGCTAACTGCGCCAGTGCCGTTTGCTCGGTCATCTGCTGTTCCTTTCTGCTCTGAGAAGGAAAGTTTACTGTTCCGCCAGGCAGATGTATAGACATGCAGTAGTGCAGCGCAGCGGCTGCGGGTGCAGAGGCTGCTGCTTTAGCGTGCAGCAGGCTGGCTGATTAGCCTGCCTGCCCGCAGTGCGGCACATTTCACAAATTGCAGTGAAACTGGCATAGCGCTTGCTACTTGTATAGACAGGAATAACAAACCTGTGCTTCACTCGTTTTACCGCGGGTGAAGTAACCTGACGCATGGCGTTAAGAAGCGTGACTTTTCCCGCCACTTACTTGTATATACAGGAGTAGATCATGTCGCATGCACTGCAGGAAATCTGCCTGGAACCCGGTGAGGTGGATCTCGCGACCCTGCGCACTATCTATCAGCAGCCGGTGACGTTACAGCTGACGCCAGCGGCGCGCAGTGCTATTCACCGCGCCCATGCGACCGTCGACGATATCGTCGCGTCCGGCAGCGTGGTGTATGGCATCAATACCGGCTTTGGCAAGCTGGCACAGACGCAAATTCCCGCTGCCCGCCTGGCTGAGCTGCAGCGTAACCTGGTGCTGTCGCACAGCGTTGGCCTCGGCGATCTGCTGCCGGATAACGTCACGCGTCTGATGGTTGCCAGCAAGATCATCAGTCTGGCGCGCGGTCATTCCGGCGTCCGTATTGAGCTGGTGGATGCCCTGCTGGCGCTGTTTAACGCTGGCGTTATGCCCTCTATTCCGGCCAAAGGCTCAGTGGGCGCGTCTGGCGATCTGGCTCCGCTGGCACACCTGTCGCTGATGCTGCTGGGTGAAGGCGAGGTGCGCATTGCCGGTGAACGGCGACCGGCAACGGAAGGCCTGGCGCGCGCCGGGCTGACGCCGGTTGTGCTCGGGCCAAAAGAGGGGCTGGCGCTGCTGAACGGGACCCAGGTCTCAACTGCTCTGGCGCTGCGCGGCCTGTTTGAAGCGGAAAATCTCTTTGCTGCTGCACTGATGGCGGGCGCGCTCTCGCTGGAGGCGATTAAAGGCTCGGTTAAACCCTATGATGCGCGCATTCATCAGGCGCGCGGCCAGCCTGGCCAGATCGCTGTCGCCGCCGCCGTCAGCTCGCTGCTCAGCGGCAGCGGGATCCTGCAGTCGCACACCCACTGCGGACGCGTCCAGGATCCCTACTCTGTCCGCTGCGTGCCGCAGGTGATGGGGGCCTGCCTTGATAATCTCAGCCACGCCGCGCGCGTCCTGCAGATTGAGGCCAATGCCGCCTCCGATAACCCGCTGGTTTTCAGCGACAGCGGTGAAGTGATCTCCGGGGGCAACTTCCACGCCGAGCCGGTGGCGTTTGCGGCTGACATTATTGCGCTCACCGTGGCCGAAATAGGCGCTATCTCCGAGCGCCGCCTGGCGCTGCTGCTCGACAGTACTCTCTCCGGCCTGCCACCTTTCCTGGTGCAGGATGGCGGCGTCAACTCCGGCTTTATGATTGCCCAGGTGACCGCTGCCGCGCTGGCATCAGAAAACAAATCGCTGGCGCACCCTGGCAGCGTAGACAGCCTGCCTACGTCAGCGAATCAGGAAGATCACGTCTCTATGGCCACCTATGCAGCACGCCGTCTCGGGGAGATGTGTTTTAACACCGCTGCGGTGGTCGGCATTGAAGCGATGGCCGCAGCCCAGGGCATTGAGTTTCACCGGCCGCTGCAGAGTTCGGCCATTCTTGAACAGGAGATGCAGCGCATTCGCAGCAGGGTGGCGTTTCTTGCCAGCGACCGCCTGCTGGCACCCGATATCGAAGCGATGCGTCTGTGGGCTGCGGGCACGCAGTGGCCCGACGCGCTAATAACGTTGCTGCCGAGCCAGCGCCAGAACCAGCACTAAGGAGTGAATCATGAGCGAAACCCTGACGCAGGCCGTGGCCCGCGAAATCCGTGCCCCGCATGGCAGTGAACTGCACTGCGCTAACTGGCTTATCGAAGCGGCCTGGCGCATGATCCAGAATAACCTCGACCCCGATGTCGCCGAACGTCCGGACGATCTGGTGGTCTACGGCGGCATCGGCAAAGCCGCACGTAACTGGCCCTGTTTTGAGCAGATCCTGCGCTCGCTGCGCCTGCTGCAGCCGGATGAGACGCTGCTGATCCAGTCCGGTAAACCGGTGGGCGTATTCCGCACCCATGCCGACGCACCGCGCGTGCTGCTGGCTAACTCTAACCTGGTGCCGCACTGGGCGAACTGGGATCATTTTCATGAGCTGGATCGCGCCGGCCTGATGATGTATGGCCAGATGACCGCCGGCTCGTGGATCTACATTGGCGCCCAGGGCATTGTGCAGGGAACGTTTGAGACCTTCGCCGAAGCGGGCCGCCAGCACTATAACGGCGATCTTGCCGGTCGCTGGATCCTCACCGCGGGCCTCGGCGGCATGGGCGGCGCACAGCCGCTGGCCGGCGTGCTGGCGGGTGCCTGCGTATTAGCGATTGAGTGCCAGGAGTCGCGCATCGATTTTCGCCTGCGCACCCGCTATCTCGATCACAAAGCGCGTACGCTGGATGAGGCGCTGGCGCTGATTGAACAGGCCACGGCGGCAAAAGAGGCGATCTCTGTCGGCCTGCTGGGCAATGCGGCGGAGATCCTGCCGGAGCTGGTAAACCGCGCCCGCGCCGGCGGCATACGCCCCGATATCGTGACCGATCAGACTTCTGCGCACGATCCGGTCAACGGCTATCTGCCGCAGGGCTGGGAGGTGGCACGCTGGCAGGCGGAGCGCCAGCGCAATCCGAAAGGCGTTGAACAGGCGGCGCGCGCCTCCATGGCGGTGCACGTCCGGGCCATGCTCGATTTTCACCATATGGGCGTGCCGACCGTGGACTACGGCAATAATATCCGGCAGGTGGCGCTGGACGAGGGGGTCAGCAACGCTTTTGACTTCCCTGGTTTTGTTCCCGCCTATATCCGCCCGCTGTTCTGCGAGGGCAAAGGCCCGTTTCGCTGGGTGGCGCTCTCGGGCGATCCGGAAGACATTTATAAAACGGACGCAAAATTAAAGTCGCTGTTTCCGGATAACCTCAATCTGCATCGCTGGCTCGACATGGCGCAGGCGCGTATCGCTTTTCAGGGCCTGCCCGCCCGTATCTGCTGGCTCGGACTGGGCGAACGCCATCTGGCCGCGCTGGCGTTCAACGAGATGGTACGCAGAGGCGAGCTGAAAGCGCCGGTGGTGATTGGCCGCGATCATCTCGACTGCGGTTCGGTGGCATCGCCTAACCGCGAAACGGAAGCGATGCGCGACGGCTCGGACGCGGTCTCTGACTGGCCGCTGCTTAACGCGCTGCTGAATACGGCCGGTGGCGCCACCTGGGTCAGCCTGCATCATGGCGGCGGCGTCGGCATGGGTTTTTCCCAGCACGCCGGCGTCGTAATTGTCTGTGACGGTACGCCGGAGGCGGATGCACGGCTGGCGCGCGTTTTGTGGAATGACCCGGCCACCGGGGTAATGCGCCATGCCGATGCCGGCTACGCGCAGGCGCAGGCGTGCGCCGTGCGGCACGGGCTGAACCTGCCGATGCTAACGTAACGGCCGTTTACGCAGGGAAGCGTAGCCGCTATCAGGGAGGGTTGTATATTCCACAAGGATATAATCTATAGCAAAATTATTCCTTTTAGCGATAGACGCTCCGGCGACATATCACTACAGTGATGACTTATCCCCTGCGCTGGCGCGCGTTGCAAACGGAGCCCTCTGTTATGAGTCTGCCTGCTCTCCTGCTGGAAAATGCCCTTAACTGGCGTCATCAGTTACATCAACTGCCTGAGCTGGGCTATCAGGAACAGCAGACCAGCGAGCTGGTCGCCCGCGTACTGGAGCAGGCCGGGCTTCAGGTATTCCGCGGCATAGCGGGCACCGGCGTCATTGGTACGCTGGAGAACGGTCCGGGGCCGGTGATTGGGCTGCGCGCTGATATGGATGCGCTGCCGATCACAGAAAAAGGCAGCGCGGCGTGGAAATCGACCCGGCCCGGCGTGATGCACGCCTGCGGTCACGACGGCCATACCGCTATTCTGCTGGCCGCCGCCTGCCAGCTCGCCGCCACGCGCGATTTCAGCGGCACCATCCACTTTCTGTTTCAGCCCGCCGAAGAGAACCTCGGCGGCGCACGCCGCATGGTAGAAGAAGGTCTTTTCTCGCGCTTCCCTATGGATGCCGTCTATGCGATGCACAACTGGCCCGGACTGCCGCTCGGCACGCTGGCGGTGAATCCGGGGGCGATGATGGCGTCGCTCGACTCCTTTGAGATCACCCTTTCCGGCCGCAGCTGTCATGCGGCCATGCCGGAAAGCGGCGCCGATCCGATGGTCGTGGCGGCTGAGCTGGTGCTGGCGCTGCAGACCATCCCTTCACGCCGCCTTTCGCCGCTGGCGTCCGCCGTGGTGAGCGTGACGCAGATCCACGGCGGCGAGGCGATTAACGTCATCCCGGAGCAGATCACGCTGCGCGGCACGGTACGCTGTCTGCAGCCGGAGGTGCGCGAGCGGGTGCGCGGCCTGATTGAAGAGTTTGTGACCGCGCTGCCGCGACCGTTTGGCGTCAGCGGTGACATTCACTGGTATCCCGGCTATCCGGTGACCGCAAATCACCCTGCCCCGGCACAGCAGGTGCGCGAGGTGGCGGAGCAGATGCTGGGGGACGCGCAGGTAAAATGGGCGTGCAGCCCGTCGATGGCGTCAGAAGATTTCGCCTGTATGCTGGAAGCCTGTCCGGGCGCCTACTTCTGGCTGGGCGCCGACGGCGAGGTGCCTTCTGCGCCGCTGCATAACGCCAGCTACGATTTTAATGATGCGCTGCTGCCGGTGGGGATTACTTTCTGGCAGAAACTGGTGGAGAGCGTACTGGCGAAACGCTGAGCCGCTGCCGTCTGCTAAACCGGGTGCGCAGCACGCCCTGCACCGCGCTTACATGCCCGCCTGCTGCAGCCTGATCTCAGCAGCAGATAAGTTTGCCGCTTCACCCGTTGCCACCAGGCAGCAGGCGAGCTGCAGCCGCAGCGACTGCGGCACGGCACGCGTGCCGTTCAGCACCTCATCACTCCAGCGCGCGGTGGTTTCAGCCTGTTTGTTCTCCGGCAGCGCTTCCACACGCTCCGGCTGCCGCTCAACCCAGATCTGCGCCTCACCCGCTGCGCCGGCAATATAGTTGATCGCCGGACAGCGCAGCGGACTGGCATACACCTCGCCTTCCGTGCCGTTGAGCAGAATAGCGGGCGCGTCTATCGCCTGGAAAAATGCGCCGACGCGCGGCACATATTCAGGATGCGACACGCTGGCAAGACGCAGCGCGGCGCGTTCGGCAAACGGCGTGGCCAGCTTTGCCAGCGTATGCGCACTGTTGCGTACGCCCATCCGCCAGCGCAGCGCCAGCTGTCTGGCCACAGGCGGACAGAGGTTATCGATGGTGATAAACGCCAGCTCGCCGTTATCCAGCGCTGCCTGCGCCTGCGCGGCGGTCGTTACCGCCGCGATGCCTGATGCGGCAAGCACCGCTTCACTGGTTACGCGCGTGGCGTCTTCGCTGACGCCGTGCAGCAGCACCGGAAAGCCCAGTTTTACCAGCAGCCGCGCCAGCAGCGGCGTCAGATTGCCCTGACGGCGCGCGCCGTTATAGCTGGGGATCACAATCGGCATCGGCCGGCCGGCCGGCGCCTGCAGCCGCAGCATACGCTGTTGCATGGCGTGATAGAAACCGCGCATCTCCGCTTCTCCTTCGCCTTTAATCCGCAGCGCAATCAGGATCGCACCCAGCTCCAGCTCCGGCACCTCGTCTGCCAGCATGGCGCTGTAGAGCGCCACCGCAGTGTCGAAATCGATATCGCGCGCATGGTTTTTACCGCGCCCGATCTCTTTAATAATTTTATTCAGTTCCATAGTTACGCTTCCTGCTTTCTGGGCGCGCCGCAGTGCGGCGGCCGGAACGAGTAGCCGCTCAGCGCGGCTACTCAGGCTTTTCGTTTGCGCCTGGCGCTTTTTTTCTCTTCCGGCACCGCAGGCTGCTCGATCGGAAACACCGGCAGCGCCGCCAGCAGCCGGCTGCCGTAGCTTTTGCTGAGCAGACGGCGATCGTAGATCACAATCTCACCAAAACAGTGATGACTACGGATCAGGCGCCCGACCTGCTGTATCAGCGTAAACGAGGCGCTGGGCAGGCTCTGGACTTCAAACGGATAGCGGCGCAGGCTTTTCAGCCACTCGCCTTCGGTCAAAATTACCGGACTGTCTACCGGCGGGAAAGCGATTTTATGAATATGCACCTGCGACAGCAGATCGCCTTTAAGATCGAGCCCTTCGGCAAACGACTGCAGGCCCACCAGAATGCTGCTGTTTCCTGCGGCCACCCGTTCGCGATGCAGCGTCACCAGCCGGGAGCGCGGCTGATCGCCCTGCACCAGCATCGTGAGACGCAGCTCCGGCAGCTGCGCAACAAACTGCTGCATCGCCCGTCCGCTGGCAAACAGCACCAGCACGCCTTTATGTTCCCCTTCCGCCATCTGCTGGCGGAAAAAGCGCGCCATTTCGGCGATGTGCTCAGCTTCGTTTGCCAGCAGCGGCTCATAGCGCATCTGCGGGATCACCAGCTTGCCCTGGTCGACATGATTGAACGGAGAATCGAGCGTCACGAAACGATCGCCCGCTTTCTCACTCAGTCCCGACATCTCCTGCAGGCGGCTGAAGCTGCTGAGCGAACGCAGCGTGGCTGATGTCACGACCACATGCGGAATTTTACGCCACAGCAGCTTCTCCAGCTGGTCGCTGACGCGGATCCCGGCGCAGTGAAACAGCAGGTGCGCCTGCCCCTCGCGCAGTTCACGCGTAACCCATTTAGAGACCGGCGCGTTTGAGGCTTTTTCCATCGCCGCCAGCCGCCAGAGTTTACTGATGGCTTCAAACCAGCCAAAGTGCCGGTTGAGCTGCAGAATCGCTTTATGCAGGCGCATAATATCCGCCTTACCGGTCTGCTCGCCCAGCTCATTCAGCAGCCCCTCACTCAGACCGCGCAGCGCGTCGCTAAGCTTAAACAGTCGCGCACAGAGCGTGAGCAGCGCTTCCGGCAGCTCCCCCAGCACAAAACGAAACTCACCCGGCTGATTATCGGGCGGCAGCAGCGGATTGAGCGCCTGGCTCAGCGCCTGCAGCAGCTCGCGCATCTCTTCGCAGTGCTGTTTGAGCCGTTCAGGATTGGTCAGCGGCGGGGGGGATTTGGGGCGGAACTGCGCCATGATCGTCTCCACCAGCCGTATGAAGAGATCGAGCTGCAGCCCGCTCCAGCCTGGCGTGATCTCGGCGCTCATCTCCAGCGCGTCACGCGCCACTTCCGGCAGATGGTGGCCCTCATCCAGTACCAGCATCAGATGCTTTGCCGGCGGCAGCACCGACTCATTTTCCATAGCTGCCATTACCAGCGCATGGTTTGCGACGACGACGTCAGCCTGTTCAATCTCGCGCCGGGCGACAAAAAAGGGACATTCACGATACCAGCGGCAGTGGTGAGCCAGACAGTTGGCTTTATCGGTCGAGAGGCGCCGCCACAGGCTGTCATCGATCGCCTTCTCCGCGTGATCGCGCAGGCCATCCCATATATGGCGGCTGAGATCTTTCTCCAGCCCGGAACAGATTTTCTGCTCCTCTTTTGAGCCGGTCACCGCCTCTTCATCCAGATAGAACAGCAGGTCGCCCTGCTGATCGTCGCTGGCGGCCAGCGCGGCCAGATTACGCGGGCAGACATAGCGTCCGCGGCCAAAGGCCGCCGTAAAGGTGAGATCGGGGATGATCTTTTTCAGCAGCGGGAGATCTTTAGTGAAAATCTGATCCTGCAGCGCCACGTTAGCTGTGCTGATCACCAGCCGTTTTTCATCGGCACGGCTTACCGCAATGCCGGGGATCAGATAAGAGAGCGTTTTACCCACGCCGGTAGGGGCTTCAATAGCCAGATGGCGCCCCTCATCGCCCGCCAGACTTTTTGCCACTTCGGCAATCATCTGGCGCTGCGGCGCGCGCGGGATAAAGTCAGGAACCTGCTGCTGCAGCGCCTTATACCATTGCGCAATCTGGCTTTTAATCGCTGCTGTCAGAGCCATAATTATTACTGTTGAGTTAATCCGGCCTGTATTTTTACACAGTAATCTGGCAGCGTCAGCCTCAGCGCATCTTTTTTCGCACCCGCTGTCCGTTACAGCAGTTTGTACATCAGGGTGGTCGCCTCCATAACCCCTTCCGTTGAGCAGGCATAGTGCGGTATCTCTCCGGCGCTCTGCCAGCCCAGAGAGAGATAGAGCTGGCTGGCCACGTCTCCGCTGCGGGTATCCAGCACCAGCAGCGTTTTTTTCTGCGCCCGGGCCAGGTCTTCCGCCTGCAGCATCAGCTGACGCGCAATGCCCTGCCGCCGACGCTGCGGGTGCACCAGCAGCTTGCTGATTTCTGCGCGGTGATAACCGTTAGGCATCGGGCTGCCGCTTAGTGTTACGGTCGCCACCGGGATCTGATCCTGCCAGGCCACCAGCAAAATATGGCTTTCATCTGCCAGCGCAGCGGCTCTCGCCTGCCAGAAGCGCTCTATAACCTGCCGATCGCCGGCGTCGGTAAAGCCCACGCTGGCACCGTCTGCGACACAGGCCTGCAGCAGATCGCTCAGCGGAGCGATAGCGTGTGCTGCGCTGGCAGCAGTAAGCTGAGAAAACGTGATCATGGTTTGCATACCGCCAGAATATAGCGGGCGCCCGCTTGCGCATCGGCGCTGAAGGCGGAGCGTCCCGTCAGGTGAAAACGCAGGCAATCGCCGGCAGCCAGCGTCCAGCGCTGCTGCTCCATAACGATCGTTAAGCCGCCGCTCTGCAGCCAGATATGCTGCTCAAGCCCCTGAAGGGGAGGCGTGTCATAGTAAATATGTGCGCCTGGCGGGAGTACCCCTTCAATCAATTCTGTTTTAAACTGCCTTGCGGGAGGAGAAAGGGTGCGACGCTGAAAGCCGCTATCGGGATCGCGCCAGCAGGTTTGCTGGTCAGCTTTTATCAGCAGCAACGTCTCATCTTCGACCTCCTGCAACAGACGTGACATTGTCACGCCATAAGCACGACATAACCGGTTAAGCAATGCTGCGGTAGGACTGGTCTCAGCGCGTTCAATGCGCGACAATGAGGCCCGGCTGATGCCTGTCGCCTGAGCGAGTTCATCCAGCGACCAGCCCTGCTGTTCGCGAAGCTCAGCGAGCCGCAGCGCCAGCCGGTTATCCGTTTCAGTTACTGACATAGTGCCCTCTCAGATATGAGAAATCGCTCTCTTATTTGAGAATTAACCGAAAATCGGGAAAAAACTCAAGTTGTACAATAAAATAAAGATTGTACAAGGCAGCCCCGACGGTTAAGGTGTTTTTATGCAGGTCGCAATATTTGAGGACATTATGGCCTTATACAGTATCGGCGATGTTGCCGAGCGCTGTGGAATAAACCCGGTAACACTTCGCGCCTGGCAGCGACGTTACGGTCTGTTAAAGCCTCAGCGCACCGAAGGTGGTCATCGACAATTTGATGATGAAGATGTTCAGCGTATCGAAGAGATTAAACGCTGGATAGAGAGCGGCGTGCCCGTCGGTAAAGTAAAAGCGCTGCTTGAGGGTGAAACGGTCAACGTGCACGACGGCTGGACTGCGCTGCAGGAAGAGCTGATGAGCGTGTTGCGCCACGTCCGCGCGTCAAAGCTGCGCACCAAGATTGCCACCATCGGTCGTGAGCATCCGATTGATGCATTGATCGATCACGTTTTTGTGCCGGTACGCCAGCGTCTGGGTCTCGATCAAAACACTGCCCGCACGATGTGCAGCCTGCTGGACGGCGCTATCATCGATTACGTCGCGTTTTGTCTGGCGGGTGCCCGCAAAAAACCAGGTAAAGATGCGCTGATTATCGGCTGGGCCGTGGAAGATCGCACCCGAATCTGGCTGGAAGCCTGGCGTCTGGCACAGCACGGCTGGCGCATGGATGTGCTGGCTGAACCGCTGGATATGCCGCGCCCTGAGCTCTTTCCGGGACAGCATCTGTTTATCTGGACCGGGAAACGGCCAACGCGGCGTCAGCAGGAGCAGTTTGAACACTGGCAGGCGCAGGGGTTTTCCATACAGATGCACGAACCGGCTTAATGTAAAACCGCACGTCAGGCCTTTTTCCTCTGCCGGGCGCGCGTTATCATGCCTGACTCACGGCATTAATCAGGTACTGCAATGAACTGGAATAAAATTTTTATCGGTACGCTGTTCGCCATCATGGCGATAGGCGGTATGGGTGGCATGATGCTGGTAGGCTACAGCCTTATTCTGCATACCCGGTAAACCAGCGCTGCACCCGCTCCAGCAGCCGGTCGCAGATCAGCGCCAGCAGCGCAACCAGTATGGCTCCCTGAATGACATAGGCGGTGTTAAAGCCGCTCAGACCAATGATAACGGGCGAACCCAGACTGGCCGCGCCTACCGTTGACGCGATAGCCGCAGTCCCGATATTGATCATCACCGATGTGCGTATACCCGCCATCATCACCGGCGCAGCCAGCGCCAGTTCAATCTGCCAGAGGCGCCGCCACGGCCCCATGCCAAGCCCGGTTGCGATCTCCCGGTTACTGGCCGGCACGCTCTCAATACCCGCCAGCGTCCCCTGCAATACCGGCAGTACGCCATAAAGAAACAGCGCGACAATTGCAGGCGTTGCGCCAAATCCCATCACCGGTACGGCAATCGCTAACACCGCAACCGGCGGAATGGTCTGTCCTGCCGCAGCCAGCGTCTCAAGCGTTGGCCGGAACGCCTCGCCAGCGCGGCGCGTGGCAAAAATTGCTCCGCCCACGCCCACAATCGTTGCCAGCAGGGTGCCGCTGGCGACCAGCCAGAGATGGGCCAGCGTCAGACGCCAGAAGCTCTCCTGCTGATAGAGCGGACGCTCCAGCCGGGGAAACCACCAGGCAAACAGCGCTTCACTGTGCGGTAATCCCCACAGCAGCAGTAAAAACAGCGCAATCAGCCAGCTAAGCGGCTCGCGTAACAGGCGCTTCATTGCGCCTCCCGCGGGCGCAGCAGATCGCTGAAATGCAGCACGCCCACCCGCTGCTGCTGCTGATCCACCACCGGTAAGGTATCGGTCCCGCGCGCGATAAACTGCGACAGCGCTTCACGCAGCGACAGCGCAGCGGTAATAGGCTCGGCATCAACCCATTCGCCGCGGCGCGCCATGCTGCCCGCCTGCCCCAGCGCCAGCAGCCGCACGCCCAGCTCGCTGCGGCCAAAAAAGTTGCGGACAAAGTCGCTGGCGGGCTGCGTCAGCAGCGTAACCGGTGCGCCCTGCTGCATAATCTTACCGTTATCCATCAATACCAGCTGGTCAGCCAGCGTCAGCGCCTCATCAATATCGTGCGTCACCAGCACGATGGTGCGGCCGGTAAGCCGCTGAATGCGCAGCATCTCCTGCTGCAGCGCCTGGCGGTTTACCGGATCGAGCGCCCCGAAAGGCTCATCCATCAGCAGCAGTTCCGGATCGGCAGCCAGCGCGCGCGCTACTCCTACCCGCTGCTGCTGCCCGCCGGAAAGCTGATGCGGATAGCGGGTCGCCAGCCGGGGATCGAGATTCAGCAGTGCCAGCAGCTCTGCCACCCGTGCCGCAATTTTCTGTGCGGGCCAGCCCAGCAGCGATGGCACGGTGGCGATGTTTTTCGCCACGCTCCAGTGCGGGAATAAGCCGATTGACTGAATGGCGTAGCCGATGCGCCGGCGCAGTGCGCGGACGTTCATCTGGCCGATAGGCTCGCCCGCAAAGCGGATCTCGCCGCTGTCATGCTCCACCAGCCGGTTGATCATCTTCAGCAGGGTCGATTTACCGGAGCCGGATGTGCCGATCAGAACCGTAAAACTCCCCTGGCCGATCTGCAAAGAGAGATCGGAAATCGCCGTTTTACCGGCAAACTGTTTGCTCACGTTATGAAATTCAATCATCTTTTCTCTCCAGCAGCGCGGACAGCAGCCGCAGCAGCGCATCACAGAGTACCGCCAGCGCCACTACCGGGATCACCCCCAGCAGAACCAGATCCAGCGCGCTGCTCAGCAATCCCTGAAAGACGATAGCCCCAAAGCCGCCGGCACCAATCAGCGCCGCCACGACTGCCAGACCCACGGTTTGCACCACCACCACCCGCAAACCGGCAAGCCAGACCGGTAGCGCCAGCGGCAGCTCCGCCTGCCAGAACTGCTGTCCGGAACTCATGCCCATGGCGCGTGCGGTTTCGCGTACTTCAGGCGGCACCTGCTCCAGCCCGGCCACCACGCTGCGTACCAGCGGCAGCAGCGCATAGAGCACCAGCGCAATCAGCGCCGGCGCCATACCGATACCGCTGATGCCAAAACGGCCGAGTACGGGAAAATGTGCAGCCAGCCCGGCCAGCGGCGCAATAAGCAGGCCGAAGAGCGCCACAGAGGGAATGGTCTGGATAAGATTCAGCAGGCTGAATACCGGCCGCTGCCAGCCAGGACGGCGCGCAATGGCCAGCCCCAGCGGCACTCCCGCCAGCAGCACCGGCACCAGCGTACCGCAGACCAGCAGCAGGTGCTGGCTAAAGGCCGCATGGAACGTGGTGCTGCGGCTAGCATACTCTTTCAGCAGCGACAGCTGATCCAGCCAGCCGGTCAGTAAAAGCAGCAGCGGCAGCACGCCGGTCTGCAGATTCAGCAGAATGCGCCAGACAGCCTGCCGGTTTATTGCTCTGATCGCTTCTGCTGCCAGCAGCAGCGATAATCCGGCCGCACACCATAAACCGCTGCCAAACGCCGTGCGCGCCAGCGGCGAACTGCTGCGCGCCAGCTCGCTGGCACCGCTGCCGCCGAGGCCGATAAGCAGTGCAAACAGACCCTGCGCGCCCAGCAGGGTTAGCAGAGCCGTACGCCGGCCCGGCGGCCCGAACAGGCTCAGCCAGAGCAGCGCGATCGGCAGCGCCAGCCAGCCGGCGTGCGCAACCTGCCACACCATCAGCGGCTCGCCCGATACCAGCCGGTTAGCCGCAAAGCGCAGAAATGGCAGCGTCAGCAGCGTCAGCGTGATAAGCGCCGTCAGCAGCAGCGTGACCGGCTGACGGCCGGGGCGCAGCAGCAGCTGTCGCACCTTTTACAGCAACTTGTTCTGCTGCAGCCACGCGGTTGCGACCTGGCTGGCATCCTGCCCTTCTACCGCAATCTGCGCATTAAGCTGCTGCAGCGTTTTTTCATCCAGCTTGCTGAACACCGGCTGCAGCCACTCTGCCATCTGCGGATACTGCTTCAGTACCGCTTCACGCACGACCGGCGCCGGCGCATAGATTGGCTGTACGCCTTTGGGATCGCTCAGCGTCTGCAGACCCAGCGCCGCGACCGGGCCATCCGTTCCGTACGCCATCGTCGCATTGACGCCAGAGGTTTTCTGCGCCGCGGCTTTAATGGTGACCGCCGTATCGCCGCCTGCCAGCGAAAGCAGCTGCGACTGATTGAGTTTGAAGTTATACGCTTTTTCAAACGCCGGCAGGGCATCACCGCGTTCAATAAATTCCGCAGAGGCAGCCAGTTTGAACGTGCCGCCCTGTTTCAGATACGCGCTGAGATCGTCAAGCGAGTTCAGCTTATTCTGCTGCGCCACGTCGCCACGCACGGCGATGGTCCAGGTGTTATTGGCGGGTGCCGGCGTCAGCCAGATAAGATGATTCTTCTCTGCATCGAGCTGTCTGACTTTCTCATAACCCTGCTGCGCATTTTTCCACGCGCTCGCTTTTTCATCGTTAAAAAAGAAAGCGCCGTTGCCGGTATATTCCGGATAGATATCCAGCTCGCCCGCGACGATGGCACCGCGAACAACCTGCGTATTGCCGAGCTGAATTTTGTTGACGGTTTTGACCCCGTGCTTATTGAGCACCTGCAGAATAATATTGCCCAGCAGCGAGCCTTCTGTATCGATTTTCGACCCGACCTTGACCGCATCGGCGGCGTGCGCCGCGCCCATGCTCAGCGACAGGGCAATCAGCCCCAGTAACCCCTGTTTAATCATGATGTTTTCCTTATGCCCTGTTTAGCACCCGGTGATAAACAAGCGTAGCCTGGCGCAGCAGGCGACGGGAAAAAAGCGCAGATTTTACGTCTGTTTTGTTAAGCCGGGCAAAAATTGCCCCGCACAGAAGGCGCGAGGTGTGTCCGGAGAGAGGGGCGTGTCAGGCGGTGAGGCGAAAGTCACCCAGCGTATGCGGAATACGCGGGAAGGTGTGCAGAAACCATGGCGTAAACTGTTCCGGCTCGGTCTCCATCTGCTGCTGGATCTGCCCGACTGAACGGTAGCACCAGGCGTCCGCTTCTTCCGGGTTCAGCACCGGCTCTTCATCGCTGATGGCAAAGAAGACGTGTCCATACTCATGTTCAATCAGGCCGTTACTGAGCGGCAGGTTGTAGCTCAGCTCAAATACCGGCGTCAGCGCCAGGTTCAGTCCCATCTCTTCACGCAGACGGCGCTCAGCGGCATCGAGCGTCGGCTCCTGCGGAAACGGATGACTGCAGCAGGTATTACTCCAGAGTCCGCCGCAGTGGTATTTGCTGCTGGCACGCCGCTGCAGCAGCAGCTCATGACGCGAATTAAACACGTAAACCGTTACTGCACGATGCAGTAAGCCTTTTTCATGCACTTCCAGCTTTTCCATCTTGCCGGTGGGACGATCGAGGTGGTCAACAAGAATAACTTCTATGGCAGGCATGAGGGCTCCTTCAGAAAAATCCCTGCTATTGTACACAATCGCCGTGGCAGCAGCGGAGAAAAAGGCGCACGTTTCGTGCGCTGGCGCGGTAAAAAATAAGCTTAGCAGGCATAATCTGAATCGGCGAAGAAGAAGGTATGCAGAGGTAAAGCACAATGAGATTGCGGCAGCCTGTAAGCCGCCGCAATAGTGATGAGTGCGGTTATAGTCTGAAGCTCTGCACCACCTGTTCCAGCTGCACGCTCTGCTCCTCCATTGCACGCGCGGCTGAAGAGACCTGCTCTACCAGCGCGGCGTTCTGCTGCGTGCTGCCATCCAGCTGCGTGATCGCGACGTTAACCTGATCGATACCCATGCTCTGCTCACGGCTGGCGGACATAATTTCGCTCATCAGGGTGGTGACGCTGCTGACGCCCTGCATCAGCTCATCCATGGTCTGTCCCGCCTGCTCAACCAGCTGGCTGCCGGTATCAATATTTGCCACTGACTCTTCAATCAGCTTTTTAATCTCGCGCGCTGAGTTAGCTGAGCGCTGCGCAAGGTTGCGTACTTCTGAGGCCACCACCGCAAAACCGCGCCCCTGCTCTCCGGCGCGCGCCGCTTCAACCGCCGCGTTCAGGGCCAGAATGTTGGTCTGAAACGCGATGCTGTCGATGACGCTGATGATATCGACGACTTTACGCGATGAGTGGTGGATCTCCCCCATAGTGGTCACGACCTGACGCACCACTTCACTGCCGCGCGCCGCCACGGTGGCTGCGCCGTCAGCCAGCTGATTGGCGTGGGTGGCGTTATCGGCGTTTTGGCGCACGGTGCCGGTCAGCTCCTCCATTGAGGCTGCCGTCTCGACAATGGAGCTGGCCTGCGATTCGGTGCGCGCAGAGAGATCGGCGTTGCCGCTGGCAATTTCGCGCGAGGCCGCCGTGATCGCCAGCGCGCTGTCGCCCACCTGACGCATCAGCCCCTGCAGGTAGCTGATGAACTGGTTAAAGCTCTCAGCCACGGCGTTAAATTCCGGGCTATTGCTGGCAGGCAGGCGCTGTGTGAGGTCGGCGCCGCCGGTTGAGAGTGCTTCAATATTTTTGTGCAGCACGCCCAGACGCTTCATCATTGCGCGGACAAAGCCCAGCGATACCAGCAGCAGAATAATAGCCAGCGGGATCTGTACCACGCCCAGCCGCGTCAGCATACTGTGCGTCTGTGCATCCAGCAGGCTGGAGGGGACGTCGCTGGCGAGATACCACGGGCTGCCGGGGATCGCCTGCAGGAACAGCGTATGCTCACCATCCTCACCGCTAAACGTTGTCTGCGCCGGCTCGCTCCCCGCCTGCGTCAGCAGCGACTTCAGCGCAGCGGCCATCGGCAGCCGGGTATCGCTCAGGTTTTCCAGCTTTGGCGCACCGTCCAGCAGCGCCGCGTTCCCGACCACTTTGCCATCCGCTTCAACAATCAGCACGCGGCCTTTAATGGCGTCACCCATCTGCTTCGCCAGCTGATTAAAAAAGCCCAGCGTGACATCGATTGTGGCGACGCCCCAGACGCTGCCGTCGCGATAGATAGCCATCGCACAGTTGGTACGCGGCTGCGGGCTGGCCGCATCCTGATAGGCTTTGGCCCAGGCGCACTGCCCTTTTGCTGCGGCTATACCTGCTTTGTACCACGGCTGCTCCCAGTACTTATCGGCCGCATCGGAGTTCCAGTAAGTATTGACCTGCAGCTGATTGCTGGCGTTGCGCGCAAAGAAGGTACTGTCTTTCTCTTTTGCCGGATCGCGCCGGTTCGGCAGCGGCCAGATCCCGCCGCCAAATACGTTGCTGTCCTGGTACTGGTTTACCAGCGCCGGCAGCAGCGTCTCTATCGTTGCGCTCTCCATCACGCCCGCTGCTTCCGTTATCGCCCGCTGCTGCGCCTGAACCCGGTTCATCTGTTCAACAATGCGTCCGGCCAGACCATCAACTTCATAGCGCACCAGGCGGCTCTCATTCTGACTCAGCTGCGGTGCGATAAACTGATTGATCACCAGTACAGTGACCAGCATCAGCACAACAAAAAATGCGACCAGCGTCGCGGTAAAACGGGATTGTGTCGTTTTAAACATTCGGATGCCCTTACCCTGGTTGGCGAGTTGCCTGATCGAGGTTAACGGCGTGTTAATGGGGAACTTGAGAGGCGCGGGATCACAAAAAAAGCAAATAGTTGAATCGGGTGACTATTTTTACAGGGTAGGAATAACCGGCGATAAGCAGAGCGGAGAATTGCCTGCCTGGAGACAGCGCGCCCCTCTTCACAGAAGAAGGGCGGGCGTTTACTGAGGCGGCGCCACCACCTCCTGACGCGGACGGAAGATATGGCTGTTGCCCTCCGCCAGCAGCCGCTGAAGCAGCTGCTGTCCGCCCTGTTCATCCGACTGCGCAAAGTGGCGTTCCGCTTCGGTGATCGGCGTCGCCCAGAGCAGTTCCGGCCGATCGCCGTCGCGCTTCGGCAATCGCAGCGACACCGCCTCCGGTGCCAGCGCGTTAGCCAGCAGAAAGCTTTCAAAGCCGACCGGCGCCACTTCAGATGCCAGCGTATGCCCTTCGCCAATCCACGTCAGCCGCGCCCACGGCAGATGGGCAAACTCAGCCAGCGCGCTCGCCATCTGCACCGCGTTGGCCTCGGTCATCACCTCGCCATCTACCGCCAGCGCCAGCTCAACCCGCCGGTACTGGGGAGCCAGCTCTTCAAACAGATAATCGACCTGCGGCATCGGACGAATGCTCATTCCCAGCGTGACAAAATACCAGACGCCGTTATGCCAGTGCTGAGAAAGCGCCATCGGCGGCCAGCTGCCCTGATCGATAGCATAATATTTGACCGACTCACCCCACCGCGCCTGGTAGACCTGCAGCATTTCATGCTGGATTTTTTCCCACTGCTGGTCGTCGTGCCAGTCGCGCCAGAAGTGACGCTGCTGCTCAGCACGCGCATAGTATTCATTGGTGGAGGCGGAACCCAGCGGCGCCGTCAGGCGGTTTTTCCTGATACAGCCGGCTGAGAAGCTGACCTGTTTGCTCTGATAGAGGCTCCAGCCGGGGATCACCGCCAGCAGCTGGCCGTAGTACCACAGGGCAGCACCGGTATCATTCGGCTCCCACAGTACCTGCAGGCCTGCGGGATCGAGCATCGGCTCCGCCTCCAGCGTGCGGCAATACTCTGCGCTCAGCAGCGGCGCGATCCCCTGCTCCATCGCTTCGCGATCTTCCTCTGCCGGTGCCGGCAGAAGGTTGCGCAGCCAGCAGCCGCGAACAGCGTACTGGCTGCGAAACAGGTCGTTGGGCCAGATATAAAAATAGGCGGTGCGCGCATCCTGTTCGACGATCGCGGTTAAAGTATGTTGCTGATTCGGCACCTCAGCAATCAGAGGGTAACTGGTCATAACGCCTCGACAATGCCTGGAGGGATCCATTTTCCCCGAGAATAGAGCAGGATCGGCACTCGCGCCATGTGAGACAAGGGTAAAACTCTCAAAGTGCGGCTGCGCTCGCGCTGAGCGTCTGGCTTTGCTTCAGCGGTAGCGGGCGTCACGCCCCATACGCTGCATCGCCCGTGACCAGGCGCCGCGCTGTATCGACCAGCGCAGCAGGCGCGCCAGCAGCAGCATCTGCCGGTCGGTGCGCCACTGCGTCAGCGGGCTGACCGGGCGCTGCAGCTGCAGCTGTGCCCACGCCGGCAGCAGACCGATCCCCGCCTGCAGCATGGTGCGCATTGCCGGTCGCGCCTGCCAGCCGGGTGCCGGCGCATTCATCAGCAGCGCCATCACCTCCTGCGTGCGCGCATCAAAACAGAGTTCCGGGCGTATCGCCTCCAGATAGTGCTCAACGTCGGTGACGCTGCATGGCACCTGCTCTGCGCCCAGCGCAATCGCCACCTGCGCCGCCTCCTGATAGTAGCGATCCTGCTCAGCCCGGCTGAGCGCGGGGTTCTTATAGCGCAGATGGGCCGCCAGAAAACGGCTGGTTTCCGCCACGTGCACCCAGGTCAGCAGATGCGGATCGCTGGCCGCGTAAGGATTACCGTTGCTGTCCGTGCCGCTGACCTGCAGATGGATGCGCTTCACCCGCTCAATCAGCGTCCGGGCATCGGCACTGTTGCCAAAGGTCGTTACGGCGATGAACTGGCTGGTGCGGCGCAGCCGGCCGAGCATATCCTGACGGAAGCTGGAGTGATCCCAGACCCCGGCCAGCGCCGCCGGATGCAGCATCTGCAGCATCAGGGCGCTGATACCGCCGCAGAGCATCGCCGGAAAATCACCGTGGATGCGCCAGATAGTGGAGTCGGGGCCAAACAGGCCGGGATCGCCAGGCGGCTGCGAGAGGTCAAACTCGTTGAGTGCCAGCCCGTTAAGGCGAAAGATCTGCTGTTCAATACGATTGCGAAGCGTCATGGTGGCGTGGTGTCGGATAAAAAGGCGTCAGGGATAGCGCTCCCGGCCTGGCGACCGGGAGACGCGGTTATCCGTTAAAGATAGTCGAACTGCGCATCCTGAGTGCGTACAGAATCCAGGCCAATCATAACGTTAAATTTGCCGGGTTCCGCCACGTGCTGCATCTGCTGGTTCCAGAATTTCAGCGCGTCAGCATCAATCGTAAAGCGCACGGTTTGTGACTCACCGGCTTTCAGCATAATGCGCCGGAAGTCGCGCAGCTCCTGAACCGGACGGCTGATACTCGCCACCGGATCGTTGAGATACATCTGTACCACCGTTGCCCCGTCGCGTTTACCGCTGTTGGTCACCGTTACGCTCGCTTCAATGCTGCCGCTGCGCGGCATCGTGCGGGCGGAGAGCGTCACCGGTGAAACGGTAAAGCGGGTATAGCTCAGGCCGTAACCAAACGGATAGAGCGGGCCGTTGATGGTGTCGTAGTAGTGAGAAGTATATTTATTCGGCTTTTCCGGATTATAAGGTCGCCCGGTTGGCAGATGATTGTAGTAAAGCGGGATCTGCCCCACTGAGCGCGGGAACGTGACCGGCAGCTTGCCGGAAGGGTTGTAATCGCCAAACAGCACGTCCGCGATAGCATTGCCGCCTTCGGTGCCGCTGAACCAGGTTTCCAGCATCGCATCCGCCATGCGGTCTTCATTCACCAGCGTCAGCGGCCGGCCATTCATCAGCACAATCACCAGCGGCTTGCCAGTGGCTTTCAGGGCCGCCAGTAATTTCTGCTGGCTGGCCGGGATCGCCAGTTCGCTGCGGCTGGACGCTTCATGCGCCATGCCCTGCGCTTCACCCACCGCAGCGACGACCACATCCGCCTTCTCTGCCTGGGCTACCGCCTCATCAATCATCTGCTGCGGGGTGCGTGTATCGACGCTCACTGCCTGCTCGTAAAGATTGAGGAAGCCCTGAATACCTTTGTTGTCAGAAACGTTAGCCCCTTTGGCGTAGAGCAGCGTGCCTTTGTCCGCCATGGCATTGCGCATCCCCTGCAGCAGCGTCACCGACTGCTTTGCCACACCCGCGGCTGACCAGCTGCCCATGATATCGCGCTGGCTGTCCGCCAGCGGCCCCACCAGCGCAACGGTCGCGTCACGCTTCAGCGGCAGCGTCTCGTGCCAGTTCTTGAGCAGCACCATGCTCTTGCGCGCCACGTCGCGCGCTTCAGCACGGTGCAGACGGCTCTCAGCGTTAGTATCCTGCGGATCGCTGCTCTGCGGTCCGAGGTGGCTGTACGGATCGTTAAACAGCCCCATGTCATATTTCACGTTGAGCACGTGACGGGCGGCATCATCAATTTCACGCATACTCACCGCCCCGCTTTTCACCAGCGCCGGCAAATATTTGCTGTAGTACTCATCGCTCATGCTCATGTCGATGCCTGACTTGAGCGCAATGCGCACCGCATCCTGCGGATCGCTCGCCACACCATGTTTGATCAGCTCTTTAATCGCACCGTGATCGCTGATGGTAATACCTTTAAATTTCCACTGGTCGCGCAGCAGATCTTTCAGCAGCCAGCCATCGGCGGTGGCCGGGGTACCGTTCAGCGAATTCAGCGCCACCATCACGCCACCGCTGCCGGCATCGAGCGAGGCTTTATAAGGCGGCAGATAGTCCTGTGCCAGCCGCTGCGGACTCATATCCACGGTGTTGTAGTCACGCCCGCCTTCCACTGCGCCGTAGGCGGCAAAATGTTTCACGCTGGTCATCACGGCGTAACGATCGGCCGGGCTTTTGCCCTGCATCGCTCTGACCATGGCGCTGCCCATCTGCGACGTAAGATAAGTATCTTCGCCAAAGCCTTCTGAGCCACGCCCCCAGCGCGGTTCGCGGCTGACATCCACCATCGGTGCCCAGGTCATATTCAGACCATCATCCGCGGCCTCATAAGCAGAAATACGTCCCACTTCACCAATCGCATCGCGATCCCAGCTGGCCGCGAGGCCCAGCGGAATCGGAAAAATAGTGCGCTGCCCGTGCACCACATCGTAGGCAAAAAAGAGCGGGATTTTCAGGCGGCTGAGCTGTATCACCTGATCCTGCATGGCGCGAATATCCTGGCGGGTGACGGTATTAAAAATCGCCCCAACCTGCCCCTGCTGGATCATGTCGCGAATCGCCTCTTTCGGCGTGTCGGGTCCGACGCTGATCAGCCGCATCTGGCCGATTTTCTCATCCAGCGTCATTTTGCTGAGCAGCTGGCTGACATACGCGTCGCGCGCCTGCTCCGTCAGGGGATGTGTTTCACGCAGCGTATCGGCAAACGCCGGCTGCAGAGCCAGGGAGACCGCGAGGCTAACAGAGTAAATCCATTTCATCAGGTTGGGTTCTCTTAAGTAACTGCGCACAATGAAGATTACCGGGACAGTGTGCCACAAGATGAGGATAGCAGGTAGCCGCCTTTGTCACACGGCGACCAGAGCCGCGCCGCGTGCTACAGTAGAAACGCCACGTTAACGACAAGGACAGGCTCATGAATTCTCACCTTTCTCACCCTGCACTGGTTGCCGACCTGCGCCGTCTGGTTGGTGCCTCTCATCTGCTGACTGACGCGGAGCAGACCGCGCGCTACCGGACCGGCTTTCGCTCCGGCGCGGGCGATGCGCTGGCGGTGGTCTTTCCGGGGTCGCTGCTTGAACTCTGGCGGGTCCTGCAGGCGCTGGTCAGCGCGGACGCCATTATCCTGATGCAGGCGGCAAATACCGGCCTGACGGAGGGTTCCACCCCCAGCGGCAACGATTACGATCGTCCGGTGGTGATCGTCAGCACCCTGCGTCTCGACCGGCTGCAGCTGATTGATGGCGGCAAACAGATCCTCGCGTTTCCCGGCAGCACGCTTTATCAGCTGGAAAAAACGCTCAAACCGCTCGGGCGCGAGCCGCATTCGGTCATTGGCTCCTCCTGTATCGGTGCGTCGGTGCTGGGCGGGATCTGTAACAACTCCGGCGGCTCGCTGATCAAACGCGGACCGGCCTACAGTGAGATGGCGCTGTTTGCGCAGGTGGACGCCAGCGGTAAACTCAAGCTGGTTAACCATCTGGGAATCGATCTGGGCCACTCGCCGGAAGAGATCCTCGGGCGGCTGGATGATGAGCGCTGGCAGCAGAGCGACGTGCGCTGGGATGAGCGCCACGCCTCGGACCATGAATACGCCGGGCGGGTACGTGACATTCACGCCGATACGCCGGCGCGCTTTAACGCTGACGCCCGCCGGCTGTTTGAAGCCTCCGGCTGCGCCGGTAAGCTTGCGGTGTTTGCCGTGCGTCTGGATACCTTTCCGACTGAGCCACAGCAGCAGGTATTTTATATCGGCACCAACGACCCCGCCGTGCTGGGTGAGATCCGCCGTCATATCCTGGCAGAGTTCACCCATCTGCCGGTGGCGGGTGAATATATGCACCGCGATATCTTCGATATTGCCGAAGTGTACGGCAAAGATACTTTCGTGATGATCGACAAGCTCGGCACCGATAAGATGCCGCTCTTCTTCACCCTCAAGGGCCGGGTTGATGCCTGGCTGAACAAGCTCAGCTTTGTGAAGCCGCACTTCACCGACCGTCTGCTGCAGCGTATCAGTCGCCTGTTCCCGGCCCATCTGCCGAAACGTCTTAAGCAGTACCGCGATAAGTATGAGCACCACCTGATGCTGAAGATGTCCGGCGAAGGCGTTGCCGAAGCGCAGGCGTATCTGCAGGACTATTTCCGTGAGGGTGGCGGCGAGTTTTTCGCCTGCGACAGCAAAGAGGGATCGCATGCCTTTTTGCATCGGTTTGCCGCCGCCGGTGCCGCCGTGCGCTATCACGCGGTGCATGCGGA
This sequence comes from Pantoea sp. UBA7232, assembly GCF_002473195.1. NCBI lineage: Bacteria > Pseudomonadati > Pseudomonadota > Gammaproteobacteria > Enterobacterales > Erwiniaceae > Pantoea > Pantoea sp. UBA7232. The sequence goes on along the minus strand of NZ_DKTK01000006.1, from coordinate 302,726 downwards.
AGAAGTGGAGGATATTCTGGCGCTGGATATCGCCCTGCGCCGCAACGATGAAGCCTGGTTTGAACAGCTGCCGCCGGAGTTTGATAACGATCTGATCCACCGGCTCTACTATGGCCACTTCTTCTGCCACGTGTTCCATCAGGATTACATTGTGAAAAAAGGCGTGGACGTGCACGCGCTAAAAGAGAGGATGCTGGCGCTGCTCAGCGCGCGCGGGGCAGAGTATCCGGCGGAACATAACGTCGGCCATCTCTACAAAGCGAAACCGCAGCTGCAGGCGTTTTATCGGGAACTGGACCCGACCAATACCTTCAATCCCGGCATCGGTAAAACCAGCAAGCAGAAAGGCTGGGCAGTCAAAGCCTGAGACCGGTCGTCATGTGCAGGGTGGTCCGAGAACCACCCTGCCATTGACTCAGGATTGCGGCGCATCCTGCTCCTGCGTAGCCGCCGCCAGGGCGCGGCGCTCGATGATCATGGTCTGCGGCGCCGACAGCACAATGCCCTCTTTACGCAGCCGCGTCAGAATATCGAACAGCAGATCGCTTTTCGCACCCGAAATCTGGCGCTGGCTGGCGACGTTGCCGGTTACGCTCAGCACTATGCCCGACGGGGTAAGATCTTTAAACGATACCGAAGGTTCAGGCGTCTCCAGAATGCGCTCATTCTCGTTATAGACCTCCAGCAGCAGCTCGCGCACCCGCACCGGATCGATATCGAGCGGGAACGTCAGCTGAATGGTCACCACCCCCTGCGCATTGCCCATAGTGGCATTACGTACGTTTTGTGAAATCAGCTGCGAATTAGGCACGATCACCGTTGACTTGTCGCCCAGCTGAATCTCCGTGGCGCGAACGTTAATCCGCCGGATATCGCCCTCAATGCCGCTGATGCTGACCAGGTCGCCTACTTTGACCGGCCGTTCGGTGAGCAGGATCAGACCGGAAATAAAGTTTTTAACAATCTCCTGCAGACCAAAACCGATACCCACCGATAGCGCGCTGACAATCCACGCCAGCTTGTTCCACTGCAGCCCCATGATGGAGAGTGTCAGCAGGATAATCAGCACGTAGCCGATATTGCTGAACAGCGTCACCAGCGAGACGCGCATGCCGATATCCATAGTGGTTTTCGGCAGAAAATCGTTATCCAGCCAGCGGCGCACTGAGCGCAATATCCAGATGCCCGCTACCAGGCAAATAAGGGCATTTACCATATGCGCCGGTACGATATTCAGCGACTCCAGCCCTTTGCCACCCCAGAACTCAATCACTTTCTGAATAAGCTCTACCGGCGTGGAGGAGGCGAACGTGCCGGTCATCAGCGCCAGCGCCACAATCCCCATCAGCAGCGCTTTACCCAGCGCGCTGAGCAGCGTGGCGGCCTGCTGCAGATAGCGCTCATCGATATTAAGCGAACTCTGCAGGCGGCGCCCGGCGGCGCTGCTGGTGGAAAACAGGCTTTCACAGCCGTCGGTAATGACGTGGCTTAAAAAATAGAAGGAGCCAAACAGGATCCCGCACCACACCACCTCATAGCTCAGAAAGCGCGCCAGCGTCACATAGCCGATCGTCAGTGAAATCAGAATCGCAACGGCAGTCAGCGTGAGCGCCAGCTGAACCAGCCCGACCACCGTCGGACGCGCCTCCGGCGGATTGCCGAGCCGCGCCATCCGGCGGCGCACGCGGTTGGTACGCATACTGATAGCGAGCCCGGTGCTGCCAATCAGCAGCGCGGTCAGGCCATTAGCAAAAATCGTCGTGCTGAGACTGGTACCTACCGTGTAGTTAAACGCTTCTGCGGTCTGAAAGATAAACACCAGCGCAGCGGTAATCGGCGGGAACGGCTTCAGCGCCAGCGCAACCTCATTAGAGATGGCCGGCAGACGCCAGCTGGGACGACGGGTCGAGAGAAACGCCCGTCCCAGACCGGCAATCAGCCCGCAGTAGACGCTCAGCTGCACCAGGCGGGTAACAAAATCCTGTACGTCGCCGGAGACTTCATCCCGGCGGGTAAACGCCAGCGCGCTGAAGTTAAAGGTCAGCACCACTGCAGCCAGCGTGGTCAGCGCGATGGCAGCCGCGAGGAAGCTGCGCCGCAGCCGCCCTTCCGGCAGCTTGTTAATACTCACCCAGGCGAGAAACTCTTCGCTGTAGCGCCGTCCCAGCGTCATCACCAGCATCGCCGCCACCAGCCAGCCGATGGTACCGACGCGCCAGTCCGGCTCCCACGACAGTGCCGCCGACGCCTTCAGCTCCGTAATAAAGTCACTGATTTTTTCGCCGTCGAGATCCTGACGGCTCACCAGCGGCGCCCAGAAGCGCGGGCCAAAAATACTGCCAGAATTGAGCGCCAGCTGATTTTTCAGCTGATCGCGGCGCAGGTTCACAATCTGCGAAGAGAGCACCAGCGCACCGTTTTTAATGCCTTCTGCCTGCTTGATCTGATCGTCCAGCTTGCCTTTCTGGTTTTCCAGCGAGCGGCGCTTGCGCGTCACCTCCGGCGTCTCTTTAACGCCGCTGTCCGCTTTGGGCGCGGGACCCAGTACCGCCAGCTGCGCATCAAGCTGCTGACGCTGCGGGACTAACGCCTGTCCCAGCGTCTCTGCATTGCCCGACAGCTCCAGCGCCATCTCATTAAGCTGGTTGAGCTGGTTTTCGCTGGTTTCTCCCGATACCTGTCCTTTGATCTTATCGAGAATTTTTTGCATTTTTGGTAGCTCAACCGCCGGATTCGCCTGCGGCGGCGCTTCTTCTTCCTGTGCCGGCTGCTGTTGCGTCACATCGGGCGCGTCATCCGCCTGGCTCAGCGCGGGCACGCACAGCATGAGCAGTAACAGCGGAACAGTGAAAAAACGAAACTTAATCATAGAACGACATTCCAGCGAAAAAGCCAGTTAAACGAGTGTGGCGGCCAGTACAGGAGGTCGCCGCCGGGATGAAAACAGGTGTGATAAGGCTAAATCAGGGTACTGATGATACGCCAGTTTGCAAGTGGTGCGCCCCTCCTGCTGGCGGGCGCACCCTCGCCGTTACTCCACTATCGTATTGCTGGTGGTGAGGCCCGCTTTCTGTTTTTTATATGCCAGCGCTGCCGCCGGAACCGGGGCCGCTTTACCGGTTTCCAGCCAGTCGCGCAGGCGATTAGCATCGGCAAAGTGGGTATATTTACCAAACGCATCCAGTACCACCAGTGCCACCGGGCGGTTGTTGATCACGGTACGCATCACCAGGCAGTGGCCCGCCTCATCGGTATAGCCTGTTTTCGTCAGCTGGATCCGCCAGCCCTCTTTGTAAACCAGGTGATTGGTGTTGCGGAACGGCAGTGCGTAGTTCGGGTGCTGAAACACCGCCGTCTGCTCTTTTGTGGTACTGAGCTGGCCCAGCAGCGGATACTGACGCGTCGCTTTCAGCAACTTAACCAGATCGCTGGCGCTGGAGACGTTCTGCGTGGAGAGACCGGTGGGTTCCACATAGCGCGTATGCGTCATACCCAGCGCGCGCGCTTTGGCATTCATGGCGCGGATAAAGGCGTTATAGCTGCCCGGATAGTGGTGCGCCAGGCTGGCCGCCGCGCGGTTTTCAGACGACATCAGCGCCAGCAGCAGCATCGAGCGGCGGCTGATTTCGCTGTTGAGTTTGACGCGCGAAAACACGCCGCGCATCTCGCGCGTCTGGCTGATATCTACCGAAAGCATCTCATCCATCGGCAGCTTTGCATCCAGCACAACCATCGCCGTCATCACTTTGGTAATGGAGGCGATAGGCCGCACGCGGTCAGGATGGCTGGAGAACAGCACCTTGCCGGTATCAAGATCAACAATCATTGCGCTGCCGGAGGCGATTTGCGGCTGGGCCAGCGGTGCCAGACCCGACAGCGCGGCCGGTGCAGCCAGTACAGGTGTTACCGCCGCCGGGGCCGTCATAAACAGCGCCAGCGACAGCAGAGAAACAGGTAATTTAACAGACATCGTGTCAGTGAGATCCGATCAGGAGTTTTGCGCTGTGAAAGCTCCACAGGCCGCCCGCATCAGGCCTGTCAGGGTGCGGGCTGGCAGCGGCATAATACGCGCAAATGCGGCAAATTTCTTAGTGAGATTGTTTCCGGGCGTTAAAAAGGCCGCAGTTATGTGCGGCCTCAGAAAAAAGCAGGGAAATCAGAACAGCCTTGGTCCATAGCCCCACAGCACAACCGTCAGCGCCAGCAGCACTTCAAATACCAGTACCCCTATCGCCAGCGTTGAACCGGAGAAGCGCATGCTCTCTTCGCGGTCGATATTCAAAAACACCGGGATGCCGACATAGAGCAGGTAGCCGGTGTAGACCAGCGCCACGGCACCTGCCAGTACGCAGAGCCATACCAGCGGATAAAGTGCGACCAGACCGCTGAGAAACAGCGGCGTGGCGACATAGCCGGCGAACACGGTACAGCGCTGAATACCGGGACGCTGCGGATAGTCGCGCGCCATCCAGTGAATGACCCGCCCCATTACCGCGACGCCACCCAGAATTAACAGATAAAAGAGAATACCCAGACCGAGGCCAGTGAGCAGATTGAGCTGAATAAAGCGATTGTCGCCCAGATTCCAGCCAAATTGTGTCGTGCCGATAAAGGCGCAGATAACCGGTATCGCTGCCATCAGCAGCACGTGATGCGTGTAATGATGTGAAACGCTTTCGTTTTCCTGCTTGATATGGCGCATTTCCTGATTCGGATGCGCCAGAAGACCCCAGACATGATTCATAAAATCACTCCTCTGATGCAGTGGGCCGCCCCTTTAGCATTCAGCCAGACTCCGACAGGCAGCGTCTCTTCAAGTATAACCAGCGCGCCTGTTTTTGCGGCCCGCTGCACAAAAAAAGCCGCCTGCAGCTACACTGCTCAGGTGTCTGTTCTGTCCAGGGAGAAAAAATTGCATCTCGATATCAATGGATTAATCACCCAGTATGGCTATCTGGCCCTGATGATTGGCTGTATTGCCGAAGGGGAAACCTTTACCTTGCTGGGCGGCGTGGCGGCGCATGAGGGGCTGCTGCACTACGGCGGCGTGGTGCTGGCGGCGATGGCAGGCGGCATCATTGGTGACCAGCTGCTGTTCTGGCTTGGCCGCCGCTACGGTACGCGCATTTTGCGCCGCTTCAGTAAACATCAGGCGACGATTGGCAAAGCTAACCGTCTGATCCAGAAGCGTCCCAGCCTGTTTGTTATCGGCGTGCGCTTTATGTACGGTTTTCGCCTGATTGGGCCGATTATCATCGGCACCAGCCGTCTGAAGCCGCTGCGCTTTTTTGTGCTTAATGTTATCGGTGCTGCGCTCTGGGCGCTGATTTTTGTCACGCTGGGCTATTTTGCCGGCGAAATCATTGCGCCCTGGCTGCATAAGCTCGATCAGCATCTTAAACATTTGGTCTGGCTGGCGGCGGCTATCGTCACCGGTATTGTCTTACGCTATCTGATCCGCCGCTGGAACCACCGCCGCGCCGGTTAACTGTGGTAGCCTTTGAACTGCGGATTCGCCAGAGTGAATCCGCCATCACACGCTCTCCTCGCTGTTAACGATTTTTCAGTACAGAAGTTATCCATCCGTGCCACGGCGCTGCCCGGCCAGCCGTTTCGTCTATAGTTAACAGTCAGATAAGGTACCGGAGGCGGGATGAGCAAAATTAAACGCAGAATTGATGACCACGGCGTAATCGGCGATTTGCGCACCTGCGCCCTGATCGCAAACGACGGCACTATCGACTATCTCTGCTGGCCAGAGCTGGACAGCCCTTCTGTCTTTGCGGCGCTGCTCGACAGCGAAGAGGCGGGCCGTTTTACCCTTGCGCCTGACTGGCCACAGGCACGTCGCCAGCAGCTCTACCTGCCTGATACCAATATTCTGCAGACCCGCTGGCTGGCCGATGAGGGGGTGGCGGAGATCACCGACTATATGCCGATCTGCGACGAGAGCAGCAAAGTCCCGCGGCTGGTACGTCGGGTAAAAATGGTGCGCGGCACCGCCACTTTTCAGCTGGTCTGCGCGCCGCGTCACGATTACGCCCGGGCTGAGACGCGCGCTGAAATGCGTGAAAGCGGCGTGGCCTTTCTGGCGGAGGGGCAGCCCGCGCTGCGCCTGAGCGCTACGCTGCCGCTGCGCTGCGAAAATCAGGCGGCGGTAGCGGAATTTACGCTGCAGAGTGGCGAACACGCGGAGTTTGTCTTTGGCAACGATGACGATCCGCACGTTGAAACCATCTCAACGGCGCGCTGCTTTCAGGATACGCTCGATTACTGGCTGCGCTGGAGTAATCACAGCTCCTATCAGGGGCGCTGGCGTGAAATGGTGACGCGTTCAGCGCTGACGCTGAAGCTGCTTACCTCACATGAACATGGTTCGATCGCCGCCGCCGCCACCTTTGGCCTGCCGGAGGAGCTGGGCGGCGAGCGCAACTGGGACTACCGCGCCTCCTGGATCCGCGACGCCTCGTTCAGTATGTATGCGCTGATGCGCCTTGGCTATGTAGAAGAGGCGCACAATTTTACCCGCTGGGTCGGCCGTTGCGTTGAGCACAGTCATGACGACACGCCGCATCTGCAGGTGATGTATCGTCTCGATAGCGGCACTGAACTGCATGAAAGCGAACTGCTGAACCTCTCTGGCTACGCCGATTCACGGCCGGTTCGTATCGGTAATGACGCGTGGCGTCAGACGCAGCTTGATATTTATGGCGAGCTGATGGACGCCATCTATCTGGCCAACAAATATGGCGACGCCATCTCCCACCGCGGCTGGCTGCACGTCTCCAGCATGATTGATTACGTCTGCGACAACTGGAACCAGCCGGACGCCGGCATCTGGGAGATGCGCGGTGAGCCGGAGCATTTTCTCCACTCGCGCCTGATGTGCTGGGTGGCGCTGGATCGCGCGCTGCGGCTGGGCATGAAGCGTTCACTGCCGATGCCTTACGATCGCTGGGACCGGGTGCGCAGCGAGATCCGCGACGATATCTGGCAGAACTTCTGGAACGCCGACCTGGGGCATTTCACTGCGACGCGCGGCGGCACCGCTCTGGATGCCTCAATGCTGCTGATGCCGCTGGTGCGCTTTGTCAGCTCCACCGACCCCGACTGGCTGGCCACGCTGGATGCCATCAAGGCTAACCTGGTCAGCGATGGTCTGGTACGGCGCTATAATATCAGCGAAACACCGGCTGACGGACTGGCCGGCGGCGAAGGCTCTTTTGTCGCCTGCTCTTTCTGGTACGTAGAGTGCCTGGCGCGCGCCGGCCGGGTGCAGGAGGCGCATTTTGAGTTTGAGAAGCTGCTAAGCTATGCCAACCCGCTGGGTTTGTATGCCGAAGAGTTTACCGAGCGCGGCTATGCCCTGGGCAACGTTCCGCAGGCGCTGAGCCACCTGGCGCTGATCAGTGCCGCCTTTTTTCTTAACCGGAAACTCAGCGGTGAAGTGACGCTCTGGCAGCCCTGACTATTCACAATTTGGGTCATTGCGCCAACAGATTTATCTGTTAAGAAGGACTTTTTGCGTAAAGTATCTTCAGGCAGTAAAAATCATCATTCCCATCGCCGCAGCAATGCACATATAATGCGCAGCGGGTCACACCGACCACGATGGGTTCGATACACTGACAAGCCTGAAACACGGCCATAACGACTTGTAAAAACATGAAAAAAAGCATTCGCGCGTTCGCTTCACTAGCTCTTGCCCTGGCCGCTTTCAGCCAGTCAGCCTTTGCTGTCGTCTATCCGCTTCCTGCAGCGAATAGCCGCCTGATTGGCGAAAATATTGAAATCACCGTGCCGGAAGAGAGTAAACTTCCGCTGGAAGCTTTTGCGGCTCAGTACCAGATGGGCCTCAGCAATATGCTGGAAGCGAATCCCGGCGTTGACGTTTATCTGCCTAAAGCGGGCAGCAAAATGGTGATCCCACAGCAGCTGATCCTGCCTGACGCACCGCGTGAAGGCATCGTGATCAACAGCGCTGAGATGCGTCTCTACTACTACCCGAAAGGCACAAAGACCGTGGTCGTGCTGCCTATCGGTATCGGTGAGCTGGGTAAAGATACTCCGGTAAACTGGACCACCAAAGTAGAGCGTAAAAAAGCGGGTCCGACCTGGACGCCAACCAAGGCGATGCACGCTGAATATGCGGCACGCGGCGAAAGCATCCCGGCGGTCTTCCCGGCTGGCCCGGATAACCCGATGGGGCTGCACGCGCTCTATATCGGCCGCCTGTATGCCATTCACGGTACCAACGCCAACTTCGGTATCGGCCTGCGCGTCAGCCACGGCTGCGTCCGCCTGCGTGCTGACGATATCAAATGGCTGTTTGATAACGTGCCGGTCGGCACCCGCGTTCAGTTTATCGATCAGCCGGTTAAAGCGACCGTGGAGCCGGATGGTTCACGCTGGATTGAGGTGCACAACCCGCTCTCCACCACGGAAGAGCAGTTCAACTCACGTGAGCTGGTTCCGATCAATCTGACTTCAGCCGTAACGAAAGTGGTTGCTGACGCCAGTACCCGTCAGGATGCGGTCAACAACGCCATCCAGGCTCGCAGCGGCATGCCGACCAAAATCAACGGCCAGGCTGACGATGCGCAGCCGGCAGCGATTGCCGTGCAGGAATCGGCTGATGCGATGCCAAAAGAGGAACCGATGACGCCGCAGGGCGCAACGGCCGTCGCACCGCCAGCCGATCAGCCTGCTGCGCAGCCGCAGGCCGACGCGCAGCCGGCACCGGTCGATCAGGCGCAGCCAGCGACCAGCAACAGCCTCTGATATCGTTCTGACGCCGTCAGAAAAGCCAGCCTCCGGGCTGGCTTTTTTATTGCCATCATCATTCTGTCACACTGCAGGCGTATCACACTGCCAGTAGCGGATGCCGTGGGTGCATCCGATTGTCAATGGGGTGTGTCATGGCTGAAACCAGTTTACCGGCGGCGCGCGGACGTCCCGATCTGCAGCGCGGCAGCGGTCCGCTCTCCCGCATACTGTTTCTGCTGCTGCTGGCCGCAGGGCTGATTTTTACCGGGGTTAACCTGTTTAATGATGTGGCGGAAACCGGCGCGGCGATCACCACCTATACGCCCTTTGTGCTGCTGACGCTGGCGTTACTGATTGCGCTGGGATTTGAATTTGTGAATGGCTTTCACGACACCGCCAATGCCGTAGCCACGGTGATCTACACCCATTCTCTGACGCCCGGCGTGGCGGTGGTCTGGTCCGGCATCTGCAACTTTCTTGGTGTGCTGCTCTCCAGCGGCGTGGTGGCGTTTGGCATTATTTCGCTGCTGCCGGTCGAGCTTATTCTGCAGGCGGGCAGCGGACACGGCTTTGCGATGGTCTATGCGCTGCTCTTCTCTGCCATTATCTGGAATCTGGGAACCTGGTATTTTGGTCTGCCCAGCTCCTCGTCCCATACGCTGATTGGCTCCATCATCGGCGTCGGCGTAGCGAATGCGCTGCTGCATGGCCGCAGCGGCACCAGCGGCGTTGACTGGGATCAGGCGCTGAAAGTGGGTTACGCCCTGCTGCTCTCGCCGGTTATCGGTTTTGTCTGCGCGGCTCTGCTGCTGCTGGCGCTGAAAGCGCTGGTGCGTAATCGTCAGCTCTATCAGGCGCCCGACAGCGCCCGCCCGCCGCCGGTCTGGATCCGCGGGCTGCTGATCCTGACCTGCACCGGCGTCTCTTTTGCACACGGCTCTAATGATGGTCAGAAAGGCATGGGGCTTATCATGCTGATTCTGGTCGGCACGATGCCCATTGCCTATGCGCTGAACCGGTCGCTGCCGCCGGAGCAGATCCCACGCGTCGCCGCGCTGGCGCAGGTCACGGAGCAGCAGCTGCTGACGCTGCAGCCGGCACCCGGGGCGATGCCGGCACCGCGTACGGTACTGACTGAGTTTGTCCGCAGCCGTCAGCCCCGGCCTCAGGTGCTGCCGGCGCTGGGCCTGCTGCTGGGTGATATCAGCGATCAGATCCGGCGCTACGGCTCGGTGAATAATATTCCGGCACAGGCGGTGACCAATACCCGTAACGGTATGTACCTGGCTTCGGAGAGTATCCGGCATCTGCAGAGCAGCAGCGTAACGCTGCCTGAAGAGACCGCCCGCAATCTCAGCGCCGTGAAGCGCGAGCTGGACAGCGCCACGCGCTTTATTCCGCTTTGGGTAAAAGTGGTGGTGGCGCTGGCGCTGGGTCTGGGCACGCTGGTGGGCTGGCGACGTATCGTCATTACGGTAGGCGAGCGCATCGGCAAATCGCATCTCAGCTATGCCCAGGGTGCCAGCGCCGAACTGGTTGCGATGGCGACTATCGGCGCAGCTGATGCGTATGGCCTGCCGGTCTCCACCACGCACGTGCTCTCATCGGGCGTGGCGGGAACCATGGCCGCAAACCGTTCCGGCCTGCAGCTTGCCACGCTGCGCAACCTGGCGATGGCCTGGATCCTGACGCTGCCGGTCTCCGTGCTGCTGGCGGGCGTGCTTTATGCGCTATTTGCCCGGATATGAGCGCCGGTAAAGCAAAAAAAAGCCAGCACGGAGGCTGGCTTTTAGCATGGAAAGCGCATAACGCTTAGCGCACCAGGCGCGCCGCATAGCGCTCAATTGCGGCAGCGATATCGGCAGATACCCGCAGCGTCCGCACTTCGCTGAAGAGAACGTTCGCTTCGGCGTAGGCTTTACGCAGATAGCCCAGCCACTGTTTGATGCGCGCAACGTGATAGTTGCCGGTATCTCCCTGCTTCTCCAGCTGGGTATACTTCAGCAGCAGCGCCACTACGTCCGGCCAGGCCATCGGCGCCTCGTTATGCTTCACTACGCGCCCGAGGTTAGGCACATTCAGCGCACCGCGGCCCAGCATCACCGCATCGCAGCCGGTGATACGCATACACTCCTGCGCATCTTCCCAGCTCCAGATCTCACCGTTGGCGATAACCGGGATCGACAGCCGCTGACGAATTTCGCCAATCGCCTGCCAGTTAATGCATTCAGCCCGGTAGCCATCCTCTTTGGTGCGGCCGTGTACCACCAGCTCGCTGGCTCCCGCCTGCTGTACCGCATCGGCAATTTCAAAGCGGCGATCGCTGCCATCCCAGCCGAGCCGTACTTTAACCGTGACCGGCAGGTGATCCGGCACGGCGGCACGCATCGCCTGCGCGGCGCGGTAAATCAGCTCCGGATCTTTCAGCAGCGTGGCACCGCCACCGCTGCCGTTAACCAGCTTTGACGGACAGCCGCAGTTAAGATCGACGCCCCACGAGCCGAGTTCAGCTGCGCGGGCGGCGTTTTCTGCCAGCCAGGCGGGGTGCTGTCCCAGCAGCTGCAGCCGCACCCGCGTACCGGATGGCGTGCGGCTCTGGTGGCGCAGCTCCGGACAGAGGCGATAGAACGACTTTACCGGCAGCAGCTGATCGACCACGCGCAGAAACTCAGTCACGCAGAGATCGTAATCATTGACGCCGGAGAGCAGTTCACGCACCAGTGAATCCAGTACGCCCTCCATCGGAGCCAGTAACACCCGCATCGCGTTATGCGTTCCCGTTGCCTTTGGCAGCCGGACGACGTGAACGTGCCGGTTTGCCCGCGTGACCTGCCGCCGGACCGTTACCGCCCTGACGACGCGGCGCGCGCGACTCACTCTGCGGACGTGCCGCACCGTTGCCCTGACGCTGACCGCCGCCGGAGCGACCGGCGTTGCCGCCCTGCCCCTGACCACGACCGCGCGGCTGCTGCTGGCGACCATTCTGGATCGGCTCCGCTTTAATGCTCGGATCCGGCTCAAACCCCGGCAGCGCAATGCGCGGGATCTCACGCTTCAGGAGGCGTTCGATATCACGCAGCAGCTTGTGCTCATCAACGCAGACCAGCGACAGCGCGGCGCCGGTTGCCGCCGCGCGTCCGGTACGGCCGATACGGTGTACATAATCTTCCGCTACGTTTGGCAGCTCATAGTTCACTACGTGCGGCAGCTCTTCGATATCAAGACCGCGTGCAGCGATATCGGTAGCGACCAGCACGCGAATGCTGCCCGATTTAAAATCAGCCAGCGCGCGGGTACGGGCGCCCTGACTCTTATTACCGTGGATAGCCGCCGCGGTGATGCCATCTTTATTCAGCTGCTCAGCCAGATGGTTGGCACCATGCTTGGTACGGGTAAACACCAGTACCTGCTGCCAGTTGTCACGGCCAATCATCAGCGACAGCAGTTCCCGCTTGCGCTTTTTATCAACAAAGTGCACCTGCTGCGACACCTGCTCTGACGCGGTGTTGCGGCGGGCAACTTCGACCTGCTCCGGATTAGTCAGCAGTTTTTCTGCCAGCGTTTTGATTTCATCGGAGAAGGTTGCTGAGAACAGCAGGTTCTGACGCTTTGCCGGCAGCTTCGCCAGGACGCGACGGATATCGTGAATAAAGCCCATATCGAGCATGCGATCGGCTTCATCCAGCACCAGAATTTCTACCTGCGAGAGATCAACCGCATTCTGATGCGCCAGATCCAGCAGACGGCCTGGCGTCGCCACCAGTACGTCAACGCCGCCGCGCAGTTTCATCATCTGCGGATTAATGCTGACGCCACCAAATACCACCAGAGAACGCATGTTCAGGTACTGGCTGTATTCGCGCACGTTCTCACCAACCTGTGCGGCCAGCTCACGCGTTGGCGTCAGGATCAGCGCGCGCACCGGGCGGCGGCCGCGTGCAGCGGCAGGGTTTTCAGAAAGACGCTGCAGCAGAGGCAGCGTAAAACCGGCGGTCTTACCGGTGCCGGTCTGGGCACTCGCCAGCAGGTCGCGGCCAGCCAGTACCACGGGAATTGCCTGACGCTGAATTGGCGTCGGTTCGCGATAGCCCTGTTCTGCTACCGCACGCAAAATATCGGCATTCAAGCCGAGAGAGTCAAAGGACATGCAGGTGTATTACTCCGAACCGCCCTGATCGCGCTGCGCGATGTAGTTTTCAGGGGGGATATGACGCAGCCCCGGGGGCCTGCGTGTGAAAAGGGCACAAACTACCATGCGTAAGGGGGCGAGTGTATCAGCTTTCCCTGCACACTGCGACCTGCAAAACAGGCGCGTCGCCGGTTGTTGCTGCGTGGCGTGGCGTGCAGCAGGCAATAAAAAGGGAGCCTTTAAGGCTCCCTGACTGGCGGAATGCGCGGCGGTCAGCTACGCTTTTTCTCCACGCGGGGGGCAGGTTCTCTGGCCAGCAGAGAGACCAGCGCCGGACCCACCAGCATGACCACGCCCAGGCAACCAATCAGCAGGTTGTTATGGAAAAAGCGTGAGATCAGGAACAGCGTCAGCATCGCTGCGCCAAAATAGTAGGTTGTGGTGACCTCTTCCAGAGTGTCACCCATACGGCGTAAACGGGCACTACGCTGCAGGGCCAGCATGGAGATAAACACCACTGCATAAGCTGCCACCAGGGTACTGCTCACTTCAACCAGTGCCTTATGTTTCCAGCCCCAGACCAGTGCGGCAATTACCAGCAAATGCGTGGCGATGTGCAGACAGGTTTGACCGGTAACAATCTGAACACGATTAGACCATTTCATACTTTTCTCCTGGCAGACCCAACAGGTCGCCCAAGTGTATCTGACCGAAGCCAGACGGATTTCCTCAATGTAAAACAAATTTCAGATAAGACCTTAATTTTCTCGCCCTGGCACCACCCGTTTGTGACAAAGACTACACTTTGTTCTATTCATGATGAAAAGGAGCGCGTCGCAGTATGCCACAAAACACGCAAGGATTTTCATTTAAAGTCCTGACGATCAATACCCATAAAGGTTTCACCACGTTTAATCGTCGTTTTATTCTGCCGGAATTACGCGACGCCGTACGCGCCACATCAGCGGATATCGTCTTTTTACAGGAGGTAATGGGTACCCACGCTATTCATGCCGCACAGATAGAAGCGTGGCCTGAGAACTCACATTATGAGTATCTGGCTGACACCATGTGGCACGACTTCGCCTATGGCCGCAACGCGGTTTATCCCGAAGGCCACCACGGCAACGCGATACTGTCACGCTTTCCTATTGCTGAATATCAAAATCGCGACATTTCCGTTGCTGGCAGCGAAAAGCGCGGCATGCTGCACTGCCAGATTACGCTGCCCGACCGGGCACAGCCGCTGCATGTCATTTGCGTCCATCTTGGCCTGAAAGAGAAGCATCGGCTGACGCAGATGAAGATGATGTGCGAGGTGATAAACGCGCTGCCAGCGGATGCACCGCTGGTCGTAGCCGGGGATTTCAACGACTGGCAGGTGCGCGCTAACCGTTTTCTGCAGCGCGGTGCCGGTTTGAAAGAGGTGTTCAGCCTGAAAAATGGCCGGCCGGCGCGCACGTTCCCGGCACGCTTTCCGCTCTTACGCCTCGATCGTATCTATATTCGTAATGCGTCCGTCAGCCAGCCCTGGGCGCTGCCGGTCAAACCCTGGTCTCATCTGTCCGATCATGCGCCGCTGGCGGTGGAGATATTCCTATGAATTTCAACTGGCGTGACGGCAACCAGCTGCGCCTGCTGGAGAATGGCGAAGCGTTTTTTCCGCGCGTATCGGGTGCCATCCAGCGCGCCGAGCGCACGCTGCTGCTCGAAACCTTTATTCTTTTTGAAGATAACGTAGGTAAGGCGCTGCACCGTGACCTGCTGGCGGCGGCACAGCGCGGCGTGAAGGTCGAAGTCATGGTAGATGGCTATGGCTCTCCCGATCTCTCTGATGAGTTTGTTAATACCCTTACGGAGGCGGGCGTTCGGTTTATCTACTACGATCCGCGCCCGCTGGTCATGGGGATGCGTACCAATCTTTTTCGCCGTCTGCACCGTAAAATCGTAGTGATCGATGAGCAGATCGCCTTTGTCGGCGGCATCAATTTCTCGGCTGAGCACAACACCGATTACGGTCCGGAAGCGAAACAGGATTATGCCGTGGAGGTAAAGGGGCCGGTGGTGATCGATATCGCCCGCTTTGTCCAGATGGCGATGGGCAGCGATCAGATCACCCGCCGCTGGTGGGGAAAACCGTCAAGACATGTGGCCGTTAATGCCCAGCCCGGCAGCGCTCAGGTGCTGTTTGTTTATCGCGACAACAATGAACACCGCGACGACATTGAGCAGCACTATCTGGATATGCTGCGCAAAGCGAAACGCGACGTGATTATCGCTAATGCCTACTTCTTCCCTGGCTATCGCCTGCTGCGCGAGATGCGCAACGCTGCCCGGCGCGGCGTGCGCGTGCGGCTGATTGTGCAGGGTGAGCCCGATATGCCGATTGTGAAAGTAGGAGCCGAGCTGCTCTATAACTATCTGGTGGATGGCGGCGTGGAGGTCTATGAGTATTGCCGCCGGCCACTGCATGGCAAGGTCGCGGTGCAGGATCAGCACTGGACCACCGTCGGCTCCAGTAACCTCGATCCGCTGAGCCTGTCGCTTAATCTTGAAGCTAACCTGATCATTCACGACCGCGCTTTCAACCAGACGCTGCGCGATAATCTGGAAGGCCTGATTCAGCACGACTGTGTGCGCGTCCAGGATGACAAACTGCCGCCGCGCAACTGGTGGCAGTTAACCAAAGGCGTCATTGTCTTCCACTTTCTGCGCCACTTCCCGGCCATTGCTGGCTGGCTGCCTGCGCATACGCCTCAGCTATCCCAGGTCTCGCCTCCGGTTCAGCCTGAGATGGAGACGCAGGATCGGGTGGAAGCCAATAATGAAGGAGCGAAATCCTGATGAGCAAAAAGAATCCGAAGTGGCGGCTGGCGAAAAAAATTCTCACGTGGCTCTTTTTTATTGCCGTCGTTGTTCTGCTGGTGGTCTACGCGCGCAAAGTCAACTGGGAAGATGTCTACAAGGTTATCACCGGCTACAACCGCTATGTGGTGCTGGGTGCCGCCGGGCTGGTGATTGTCAGTTATATTACCTACGGCTTATACGATCTGATTGGCCGGGTCTACTGCGGCCATAAGCTGTCGAAGCGGCAGGTCATGCTGGTGTCGTTTATCTGCTACGCCTTTAATCTGACGCTCAGCACCTGGGTGGGCGGCGTCGCCATGCGCTACCGCCTCTATTCACGCCTGGGTCTGTCAGGCAGCACCATCACCCGTATTTTTTCACTGAGCATTGCCACTAACTGGCTTGGCTATATTTTACTGGGCGGCGTGGTGTTTGTCTCCGGCATGGTGCCGATTCCGCCACGCTGGTTTATCGGTGAAGGCACGCTGCGTATCATCGGAGGCATACTGCTGCTGCTGACGGCAGTCTATCTCTGGGCCTGCGCCTTTGCGAAAAAGCGGCAGTGGACGGTGAAGGGCCAGCGGCTGCAGCTGCCTTCACTGCGTATGGCGCTGTTCCAGTTTGCCGTCTCCTGCGCAAACTGGATGGTGATGGGCACCATTATCTGGCTGCTGCTGATGCGTGAAGTGGACTATCCCATCGTGCTGGGCGTGCTGCTGATCAGCAGTATTGCCGGCGTCATTATTCATATTCCGGCGGGTATCGGCGTGCTGGAAGCGGTGTTTCTGGCGCTGCTGAGCGGACAGCACGCGTCACACGGTGAAATTATCGCCGCGCTGCTTGCCTACCGTGTTCTTTACTTCATTCTGCCGCTGCTGCTGGCGCTGGTGCTTTATCTCTGGCTGGAGAGCCGGGCGAAGCATCTGCGACACAAAAATCAGCAGAAAATGGCAGAGCAGTAACCGCAGCTGGAAGGATAAAAAACGGGGGCGCATCGCTGCGCCCCCGGTAAAGATAAAGCCGGCGTCTTAGCGGCGGTTGCCGAAAATCCGCAGCAGCATCAAAAACAGATTGATGAAGTCGAGGTAGAGCGTCAGCGCCCCCATAATGGAGTAGCGACGCAGGTTTTCGCTATCGCGGGCGTCAATATTTTCACCCACCGCTTTCAGTTTCTGCGTGTCATAGGCGGTCAGCCCCACAAACACCACCACGCCGATATAGGTAATAGCCCACATCAGCGCCGGGCTTTTCAGCCAGAAGTTCACCAGCGACGCCAGCACGATACCAATCAGCGCCATAAACAGCAGGCTGCCGATACGGCTCAGATCGCGTTTGGTGGTGTAGCCGTAAAAGCTCATCGCCCCAAACATTCCGGCGGTAACAAAAAAGGTGCTGGCGATAGACGAGTAGGTGTAAACCAGAAAAATACTCGCCATGGTCAGGCCGGTCAGCGCCGAATAGAGCATAAACAGCGCCGTCGCCACGGCCCCGCTCATACGCTGGACCAGACCCGACAGCACAAAGACCAGCGCCAGCTGTGCGATGATCAGGCCAAAGAAGGTAATGCGGTTAGCGAACACCAGCTCCATGACCGCAGGCGTACGCGCGGCAAACCAGGAGACAAACGCGGTGAGCAGCAGGCCGCAGGTCATCCAGCCGTACACCTGAGCCATATAGGCCTGCAGCCCGGCCGACGCCGGCTGCACAAACGAATCATTACGTGGATATCGATCCATGATGCACCTCTCAAATAGAAATTACAGGGTCAGAGTGAAGTGTATACCATGCCGCCTCAACGGCGCGTCATACACTGCTGATATCGGCTGTTAACCCGCTGGGCAAACCACGCGGTGGTCAGATTACGGGTAATTTTCGGGCTCTCCAGTTTGATCCCCGGCAGCATCTCACGCGGCACCCGCTTGCCCGCCATTTTATCCGCCAGAATAAAGGTCTGTTTCCACAAAGTTGTATTGCTGAAGTCCGCCGTATCCCCTTTTTCCAGATCGCGGCGAATTTCCCGGTCGCTCATATCGAGGCGTTTGCCCAGCGTACGCACCGCCAGCTCAGTCGAGCCCGCCTGCTCGCTGCCATAATTGATCAGGTCGCCATCCAGCGCGAGGCGGATCCCACTGGCGCGCGCAATCGCGGCCTGAAACGCCGCGTTGCGGCTGGCATACCAGCCTGCGTTAAAGTCGGCAAAGCGATAGAGCGGCTGACTATAGTCTGCCGGATAGCCCAGCAGATGCTTCGTGCCGAACCAGATCCCTCCGCGCCGGCTGAACACCTCGCGCCGGATCGAACCATCGATGGCATACGGGTAGCCCTGCGCATGCGCCTCGGCAAAGGCAACGCTTACCTGCATCGGCCCGCCGGTGTGTACCGGGTTCAGTTTGCCAAACAGCGTCTGCCCCATCGGCACCATATCGATAAAATCATCAAAAATGGCGCTCAGCTCCTTTTCACTGCGCACCTTGTCCAGCCGCGCGGCGTAGCTTTCACCATTGGAGGATTTGATCAGCAGCGCAGTCCGCACCAGAAAGGCCGGAATGTGCAGCTTTGCCGCGCGCCGGTCAATCTCCCCCCAGGCAATTTTTGGCAGCCCGGGCACCTCAGCATCGGCGCTGAAATTTGACTCCTGCCCGGCGACGGCGATCACCGCGCACAGATTGCTGGCGCTCGTATCGAGCTGCTGGACACGGAAAGCGGTATAGATGTCATCAGCCCAGGCTGATTTTTGCGTCACGTACCCGGGCAGCAGCTGCTCAATCTGCGCTTTAACATCTGCGGGCTGGCGCGCCGGCGCCTGCGGCTCTTTTTTACTGCTGCAGCCGGCCACGATCAGCGCGGTCAGCAGAAGCGCGCCGCGGCGTAAGAAGGTTGGTTTCATCCTGCTCCCTGATAAAAAAATGCGTGCTTCAGGCACGTTGCGGGCGCGAGGCTCCCGGCCCCCGCCCTGTCAGTTATTACTCCCAGCGCGCCGCTGCCTGATGGTCGCTGTCACGCGCATCCACCCAGCGATCCCCCTCCGGGGTGGCTTCGCGCTTCCAGAACGGCGCACGGGTTTTAAGATAATCCATTATAAATTCTGCGGCTGCGAATGCGCTGCCGCGGTGTGCGCTGCTGACGCCCACCAGCACTATCTCATCACCGGGAAAGAGTTCACCCACGCGATGGATCACTGTTATCTGCTGCAATGGCCAGCGCTGCCGGGCAGCCTCAGCGATTTCCGCCAGCGCTTTTTCCGTCATACCCGGATAGTGCTCCAGCGTCAGCGCCGCTACGTCGGCGCCGAGGTTATGATTGCGCACTTTACCGGTGAAGGTAACGATAGCGCCATCCCGATCGTCTGCGGCCAGCAGCCGGTATTCAGCACCGGTATCAAACGGCTCGGGGCCAACGCGAATACGGGTTGTCATGGTTAACCTCCGGTGACCGGCGGGAAAAAAGCCACTTCATCACCCGCCTGCAGCGGATGCGTCATGGGGACCAGCGTCTGATTGACTGCGGCCAGCAGCCTGCCCGATTCCAGCGCCAGCGCCCAGCGGTCGCTGCGCTGCGCCAGTGCAGCACGCAGTGCCGCCACGTCAGGATAGGCTTCCGGCAGCGTCAGTTCGCTGGTGCCGGTCAGCTCACGCACCTGGGCAAAAAACAGGACTTTAATCATGGCTGACCGCCCTGAAGTCACCTGACTTCCCGCCGCTTTTGCTCAGCAGGCGCAGCTGGTCAATCACGATATCTTTCTGCACCGCTTTGCACATGTCATAGATGGTCAGCGCCGCCACGGAGGCGGCCGTCAGCGCCTCCATCTCTACCCCGGTTTTACCGGTCAGGCGGCAGCGCGAAGTAACGCGTACCCGGCTCTGCGCCGGTTCCGCTTCCAGCGTCACTTCCACTTTACTCAGCATCAGCGGATGACAGAGCGGTATCAGCTCCCAGGTGCGCTTCGCCGCCTGAATGCCGGCGATACGGGCCGTGGCAAAGACATCGCCTTTATGATGGCTGCCTTCCATGATCATCTGCAGCGTGGCAGGTGACATTAAAACCAGCGCCTCCGCCTGCGCTTCGCGCACGGTTTCATTTTTGCCGGAGACATCAACCATGTGCGCTTCGCCAGCGGCATTAATATGCGTTAACTGATTCATACAGTGACTTTCTTCAGATGAGAGACAAAATTACAGGGCCGGGTGCGCGCATCCAGCTGATCGGCGATGATGCGTTCCCAGCCGCAGCGGCAGGCGCTGGTAGAGCCTGGCAGGGCAAAAATCAGGGTCTGATTGGCGAGGCCGGCAACGGCGCGCGACTGCAGCGTTGCGCTGCCGATATCTTCATACGAGAACATACGGAACAGTTCGCCAAAGCCGTCAATTTCGCGGTCAAACAGCGGCAGCAGCGCTTCCGGCGTACTGTTTTTACTGTTAAAGCCGGTGCCGCCGTTCACAATCACCACCTGGATATCGTCGCTGGCGATCCAGCGCGACACCGTGGCGCGAATGCGGTAGCGATTGTCAGGCAGAATAGCGTGATCCACCACCTGATGCCCCGCGTCCGCCAGCGCCTCACGCAGATAGTCTCCTGAGGTGTCATTCGCCGCATCGCGGCTGTCGGATATGGTCAGCACCGCGGCAGTCAGAGCGGTAAATTCGCCGGTTGGTTTAGCCATGGCTGTAACTCCTGTGTTTAGCCACCAATGAAAGAGAGATTTTGCGTAATACCGGTCTGGCCCTGATGCAGAAAATGGGTCTGCTTTTTCTGGCCAAGACTATGGGCGATACGCGCCTGCAGCTCGTCCTGCTGTGCATCGGAGGCGAGCAGATCGCGCAGCTCTACCCCACCGTCACCAAACAGGCAGAGGTGCAGTTTACCGGTGGCCGAGACGCGCAGCCGGTTGCAGCTGGCGCAGAAATCTTTTTCATAAGGCATAATCAGACCGACCTCACCCTGATAGTCGGGATGACGAAATACCTGTGCCGGCCCGTCGCTGCGGCCGCGCGGCTGCCGCTGCCAGCCCTGCACGATCAGCCGGTCGCGGATCACCTCACCGGAGATATGGTGACGCCGGAACAGATCGCCCCCTTCACCGGTTTCCATCAGCTCAATAAAACGCAGCTGAATCGGACGCGTGCGGATCCAGGCCAGAAACGTATCCAGACTCTGGCTGTTAACATCACGCATCAGCACGCTGTTAACTTTGACTTTTTCGAATCCGGCGTCAAACGCGGCGTCGATACCGGCCATCACCTCAGCAAATTTGTTCTGCCCGGTGATGGCATGAAACTGCCGCGCATCCAGGCTGTCCACGCTGACGTTAATGTGCGTCAGCCCTGCATCGCGCCATGACTGTACGTCACGCGCCATGCGATAGCCGTTGGTGGTCACCGCAATCTGTCGCAGCGCGGCGTTTTCACGCACGGCAGCGATGATGTCGGTAAAGTCGCGACGCATCGAGGGTTCACCGCCGGTAAGCCGGATCTTCTCCGTTCCCGCCGCGGTAAAGGCGCGGGTCACCCGGCGGATCTCATCCAGCGAGAGAAAGCTTTTGTTGCGGGTACTGCCAGGCTTGTAGCCGTCCGGCAGACAGTAAGTACAACGGAAATTACATACATCCGTGATCGACAGGCGCAAATAGTAGAAGCTGCGCGCCCAGGCATCTGTAAATTGTGGCACCTTAACACCTTTCCAAAGTCGGGAGATGCAGGCATTTCTTTCTGCACCCTGGCAGCATGACGCTGCGGCCAGGCGGCCCTATCATTTGACTTAGGCGCGCAAGGCTTGGGAGTTTGTTGTCATTGAGGACAACTCGGTCTCTGGATGGTAGCGCGCTTTGCGTCAGTCAGCCAGTCACTGCGTGCGTTGTATAACATGATATATAACGATTTTTCGCGGCATTATCGCAGCAGAATAGGCTAAACTGCGCCACATGACGCTGCCCCCGGCAGCAAAGAATTGGCTTTCAGCGCAGTGGACCGATAAGGAGTAGCATGAATCGAACGCTGGCAGATTTAGATCGCGTGGTGGCACTGGGCGGCGGACACGGCCTGGGCCGCGTCATGTCAGCGCTGGCGCCGCTGGGCTCGCGACTCACCGGTATAGTGACCACCACGGACAATGGCGGCTCCACCGGACGTATCCGCCGTTCAGAGGGGGGGATCGCCTGGGGAGACATGCGCAACTGTCTTAATCAGCTGATCACCGAGCCCAGCGTCGCTTCCGCGATGTTTGAATACCGTTTTGCCGGTAACGGCGAACTGGCGGGCCACAATCTTGGCAACCTGATCCTGAAAGCGCTGGATCATCTCAGCGTGCGTCCGCTGGAAGCGATTAACATTATCCGCAATCTGCTTAAGGTTGATGCGTTTCTCATCCCGATGTCAGAGCAGCCGGTTGATCTGGTCGCGCAGGATGCAGAAGGCAACATGGTGTATGGCGAAACCGCGATTGATGAGATGCGTCAGGCGCCACAGGCGCTGATGCTGCATCCGGCGGTTAATCCCACCCGCGAAGCGCTGGACGCCGTGGCTGAAGCCGATCTGATCCTGATTGGCCCGGGCAGTTTCTATACCAGCCTGATGCCGATTTTGCTGATGGAAGAGATGGCGCGCGCGCTGCGGCGTACGCCCGCTACGATGGTATTTATTGGCAATCTTGGCCGCGAGCTTAGCCCGGCAGCCGCCCGTCTTAGCGTGGCAGATAAGCTGGCCATTATGGAGCAGGCGATTGGTAAACGGGTTATTGATGCCGTAGTGATCAGCCCGACTGCCGACACGCAGGGTCTGGCGCAGCGCATTATTGTGCAGGAGCCGCTGGAAGCTGAAGATATCCGTTATCGCCACGATCGACAGCTGCTGCGCCTGGCGCTGGAGCACGCCATCCAGGCGCTTTAAAGCCGCCAGCCGTATAAATACACCAGGGCCGCATAAATACGCCAGGGCCGCATGAATGCGGCCCCTACAGAGATTTGCGTAGAGGCGCCATTAATGGCGCCCTGGTCACGTATAAACCCGGTGGTGAATGGATGCGCCAGGGCCGCATAAATACGCCAGGGCCGCATAAATGCGGCCCCTACGGGGATTTGCGTAGGGGCGCCATTCATGGCGCCCTGGTTGCGTATAAATTCGCGGAATAAACGTAGGGGCGCCATTAATGGCGCCCTGGTCACGTATAAACCCGGTGGTGAATGGATGCGCCAGGGCCGCATGAATACGCCAGGGCCGCATAAATGCGGCCCCTACAGAGATTTGCGTAGGGGCGCCATTTATAGCGCCCTGGTTGCGTATAAAATCCGGTGGTGAATGGATGCGCCAGGGCCGCATAAATGCGGCCCCTACGGGAATTTGCTTAGGGGCGCCATTTATGGCGCCCTGGTTGCGTATAAATTCGCGGAATAAACGTAGGGGCGCCATTCATGGCGCCCTGGTCACGTATAAAATCCGGTGGTGAATGGATGCGCCAGGGCCGCATAAATACGCCAGGGCCGCATAAATGCGGCCCCTACGGAGATTTGCGTAGGGGCGCCATTCATGGCGCCCTGGTCGCGTATAAATTCGCGGAATAAGCGTAGGGGCGCCATTCATGGCGCCCTGGCCACGTATAAACCCGGTGGTGAATGGATGCGGCCCCTGCGGAATGCAGTACGGGTTGGTGGTTACGAGGCGGCGATAAACAGTTCGCGCAGCTCATGCAGCCGGTCGCGCAGGCTGGCGGCTTCTTCAAACTCCAGGTTTTGCGCATGCTGCTGCATCTGCGCTTCCAGTTCGTGAATTTTCTTCTGCATCGCCTGTGGCGTAAGCGCCAGGTAATCAGCATCATTCTCTGCTGCCGTGCGCGTGGCCGTTTTGCCTTTGCCGCGCGTTTTCACCACGTTTTTGCCCAGCTCAAGAATATCCGTGATCTTCTTATTCAGCCCCTGCGGCACAATGCCGTGCTCGGTGTTGTAGCGCTCCTGCTTCTCGCGACGTCGCTCTGTCTCTTCAATCGCGCGTGCCATAGAGGGCGTGATTTTATCAGCATAAAGAATCGCTTTGCCGTTCACGTTACGCGCTGCACGACCAATCGTCTGGATCAGGGAGCGTTCTGAACGCAGGAAGCCCTCTTTGTCGGCGTCGAGAATCGCCACCAGGGAGACCTCCGGCATATCAAGTCCCTCACGCAGCAGGTTAATCCCTACCAGCACGTCAAACTCGCCCAGGCGCAGGTCGCGAATAATCTCCATGCGCTCAACGGTATCGATATCAGAGTGCAGATAGCGCACCTTCTCACCATGCTCTTCAAGATATTCAGTAAGGTCTTCAGCCATACGCTTGGTCAGCGTCGTCACCAGCACGCGTTCGTTGATCTCCACGCGTTTGCGGATTTCAGAGAGCAGGTCATCCACCTGTGTGCCGACCGGGCGCACCTCAAGGATGGGATCGAGCAGACCTGTCGGACGCACCACCTGATCGATCACTTCCGTGCCCGATTTTTCCAGCTCATATTTACCCGGCGTAGCTGAAACATAAATGGTCTGCGGAGCCAGCGCCTCAAACTCTTCAAACCGAAGCGGACGGTTGTCCAGCGCGGACGGCAGGCGGAAGCCGTACTCCACCAGCGTCTCTTTACGCGCGCGGTCGCCGCGATACATGCCGCCAATCTGCGGAATCGTGACGTGCGACTCATCCACCACCAGCAGACCATCGGCCGGCAGATAGTCAAACAGGGTCGGCGGCGCTTCACCCGGTCCGCGTCCCGAGAGATAGCGGGAGTAGTTCTCAATCCCCGAGCAGTAACCCAGCTCGTTCATCATCTCCAGGTCAAACTGGGTGCGCTGCGTAATGCGCTGCTCTTCCAGCAGCTTGTTGTTTTCCAGCAGCACCTTACGGCGCAGGGCCAGCTCATCTTTGATCTCTTCCATCGCCTGCAGGATGCGCTCGCGCGGCGTAACGTAGTGCGTTTTGGGATAGATGGTAAAGCGCGGGATCACTGACTCAATTTGTCCGGTAAGCGGATCAAATAGTGAGAGCCGCTCAACCTCTTCATCAAACAGCTCCACCCGCAGAGCCATATCGTCGGACTCCGCCGGGAAGATATCGATCACCTCCCCGCGCACGCGGAACGTACCGCGCTGAAACGCCTGATCGTTACGCGCATACTGCAGCTCAGCCAGACGCCGTAAAATACTGCGCTGATCGATGATCATACCGCGCGTCAGATGCAGCATCATTTTCAGATAGAGATCGGGATCGCCCAGACCATAAATTGCCGAGACCGACGCGACCACGATGACATCGCGTCGTTCCAGCATCGCTTTGGTGGCGGAGAGGCGCATCTGCTCAATGTGCTCGTTCACCGCCGCATCTTTTTCGATAAAGGTGTCAGAACTCGGCACATAGGCTTCAGGCTGATAGTAGTCATAGTAAGAGACGAAAAATTCTACCGCGTTGTCCGGAAAAAACTCTTTCATCTCCCCATAGAGCTGCGCCGCCAGCGTTTTATTAGGCGCCAGAACCATCGTCGGCCGGTTGAGATCGGCAATCACATTGGCAACGGTAAAGGTTTTGCCCGATCCCGTTACGCCGAGCAGGGTCTGATGCGCAAGGCCATCTTCCAGCCCCTCCTCCAGACGGCGGATCGCTTCAGGCTGATCGCCTGAAGGCTTAAAGGCGGAGTTGAGTTTAAAGACTTTGCTCATGATTTCAGAATTCCTGCTGAAGAAAAGGGCTGGCAGGCTGATAATTCTACTCTGCTATGGCGATTTTGCCAGAAAAAAACACTGGATATATTTACAGATAAACGCCACGATGGTCCTGCTGCCCGTGGCGCCGCTTCAGAGGCATTAAAGCGGCAGCTGGCTAAAATATGTCGCGCCAGGTTATCCCCAGGCGGGCCGGGCTTTTAACAATTGTCAAGAGAACGTCATTAAAATGCAGCGGTAAACTTCAGCCGGAGTTTTACAGGCTTGCTTTTAGATAACATACTGAATTTAATGAAAATAGACCAAAAGCCCAGTTTCGCAGCATAATGTATCCAGGCCGCGTATTTCCTCGCTTGCGCCCGGTTTTCAGTCGCTAATGCACAAGGTTATCCACAGGAATAGTGGATAAGTGAAGCCAGCCCCGAGCCCGCAGGCTGTGTATAAAAAATCCCGCCCTCTTCTGCGCTAACAAAAAAATTTTTTTTATGATTATTTTTCCAGCAGGGCTGGCGCAATTAACTATTCTTTTTTGATTCCACAGCGCCGCCACGCCTGGGCTGCGCTGTTTTCCTGCACTGGACCGCTGCCTTATTAATGAACAGATGCACCAGAAAAGCTTAGTAATCAGCACCGTCAAAGTGCAGCAGCTTAATCACCCCTTTTCACAGTTAAGATTTCCTGATGTGTAAGGCACAATTACGGGCATTTATTAACGACAGAAACGCAGGATTATCGATCTGGCCCGTTGATTGCATCTCTTTTCCGGCGGCAGAACATTCAGGTTTAACAGGGACGCCCTGATGTCTGATACCACCGCGTTACTTAATCTGTCACTGCATGCCAGACGACACAGAGCGGGTGCATTCAGGCTAACTATCTGTAAGGAGAAGATCAGATGCTGAGTTTACGTTCGGTGAATCAGTTTTATGGCCAGAATCAGATTCTGTGGGATGTCGATCTTGATCTGCCTCCGGGATCCTGCACTGGCGTGCTGGGCAGTCCGGGGATGGGGAAAACCACGCTGGTAAACTGCATTATGGGCCATCTGCCGGTCAACAGCGGCTCTATCTGCTGGCAGGAGGCGGGCTATCCGCCGGAGAACCTGCTGCTGCAGCCCGCCGTGCAGCGGGCGCGGATGGGCATCGGATATGTGCCGCAAAAGCGCCATATCTTTACGCAGATGAGCGTTGAGGACAATCTGCTGATCGCCCTGCTGGCGGCTGAAGATGAGCGCAACCGCGCCATTCCGGAGATGGTGTTTGAGCTGTTTCCCGCGCTCTATTCACTGCGCCATCAGCGCAGCGGTGAGCTGCCGGTTAATCTGCAGCAGCAGCTGGCACTGGCGCGCGCGCTGGTGCTGAAACCGCGCCTGCTGATCCTCGATGAGCCTTCCGGTACGATGTCGCCGTGGCTGGAGGAGGAGACGGGCAACCTGATCCGGCGGCTCAACCGGGAGTATGGCCTGACCATCCTGCTGCTGGAGCAGCACGTCTCGTTTATACGCCGCGTCGCCGACTACTTTCTGCTGCTGCACCGCGGACGTAATGTGGCGCAGGGGCGCGTTGCGCAGCTGGACGATCTTACCGTGAACAAATGGCTGACGCCGGCCTGATCTCTTAAGGGATGCTTATCGCTCAGGGCAGCGTCAGGTAGCGTCCGCAGGTCGCCTGCTCCGTCCCGGACGCCAGCCAGGGGATTTCGCCCAGAAACGGCGCGTCGATGCGCTGGCGCAGCGACGCAATATATTCACGATGCCGCTTGCCCGGCGGCTGAATATCGTTTGCGATCCAGCCTGCCAGTGGTAAGCCGGCTGCCTTGATCGCCGCAGCGGTCAGCATGGCGTGATTAATACAGCCCAGCTTTACGCCCACCACCAGGATCACCGGCAGCTGCTCTGCGATGACCCAGTCCGCATAGGTCTGCGTCTCAGAAAGCGGCGTAAACCAGCCGCCCGCCCCCTCAACCAGCAGCCATTCAGCCTGCGCTTCCACGCTGCGCAGACCCGCCGAGAGCTGTGCAAAGTCGATCGGCCTGCCCTCTTCTGCGCTCACGATATGCGGTGAGGTCGGCTCCATAAATGCCAGCGGGTTAACCTGTTCATAGCGCAGCGGCACGCTGCTGTAGCGCTGCAGCGCCAGCGCATCGCTGTTGCGCACGCCCTCCGCCGTCATCTCACAGCCCGACGCTACCGGTTTATAACCTGCCGTACGCAGCCCGGCAGCGCTGGCCGCCTGCAGCAGCGCGCCGCTGGCAACTGTTTTTCCCACTTCGGTGTCGGTTCCGGTGATAAACCAGCGTTTCATTTTTGCAAAACTCCATACATCAGGTGATAAGTGAGGCGATAGCCCTGTTCATCCTGCGGCCAGTGCCGCTCAAGCTGCGCCAGCTGCTGACGCGTCAGTACGCTGTTGCTGCGTCCGCCGTGCAGGTGGGTCGCGCCAATTCCCTTCAGCGAGCGCATCGCACTCAGCGCATCCGGAAAGTGCAGCGTGATGATCTGCTGCGTGCTGCGCAGCGGCTGCGCCCGCGCGGCAGCGGTAACCTCACCGGCCTGAAGAAAGCGGTTGGCGTGACGACGGGAATCTATCGCTGCCCATGCGCGATCCACCTCCGGCAGCGATCCCGCCAGCAGCGTGGAAAAAAGCGCGGTGCCGCCGGGCCGCAGCACGCGATAAAATTGCTGCAGAGCCACGCTCAGATCGCTGCTCCACTGCACCGCCAGGTTGCTCCAGACGCCATCCACGCTGCCGTCCGCCAGCGGCAGCCGGTCGATATCACCCTGCAGATAATGGTGCGCCGATCGCTGCGCGCGCGCGGCGTCCAGCATCGGCAAAGAGAGATCGAGCGCGGTTACCCGACGGTCGCGATCGCGCCAGTACCGGCTGTACCAGCCGGTGCCGCAGCCGGCATCGAGCAGGTGCGGACCAAATCCGGCTGGCGCACAGGCCAGCAGCGCATCGCCGCTCAGGCGCTGCAGCGCGGCGTGCTGCTCATAGTGTGGCGCGGCGCGGCCAAACGCCTGCGCCACCGCCTGCTTGTTAACCTGCAGCGTCATACAGCGCCTCCAGCAGCGCGTCGATATCTTCCGGCTCATGCGCCGCCGTGAGGGTAATGCGCAGCCGGGCCGTACCGGGCGGCACGGTAGGCGGGCGGATGGCGCTGACCCAGCATCCCGCCTGCGCCAGCCGCTGCGAGAGCGCCAGCGCGGCCGCGTTCTCCCCCACAATCAGCGGCTGAATGGCGCTCTCTGAGGCGGGGAGGCTCCACGGCAGCTGCGCTGCGCCGGCGCGAAAGCGGCTGATATTGGCCCGCAGTCGTGCCCGCAGCGCATCGCCCTGCTGCACCTGCTGCAGCGCCGCCAGCAGCGCGCAGCACTGCGCCGGCGGCATGGCGGTAGAGTAAATAAGGTGGCGCGAGAACTGTTCAACGTAATCGGCGGTCGCATCATCGCACAGCAGCGCTGCGCCGCTGACGCCAAAGCCTTTGCCAAACGTCACCACCAGCAGCTCAGGTTTCACCTGCTGCTGCCAGCAGCTGCCGCGCCCCTGTTCACCGCTCACGCCAATGCCGTGCGCGTCATCGACCAGCAGCCAGCCGTCCGCAGCCCGGGTCGCCGCAGCAATCTCCGCCAGCGGTGCGCTGTCACCATCCATGCTGAAAACGCCTTCGGTGACCACCAGCGTGGCGCCCGCCCCCGGCTGCGCCAGCAGCTTTTGCAGACTTGCCGGCTGATTATGCGCAAAACGCCGCAGCGTGGCCGGGCTGTGACTGGCAGCATCCAGCAGCGACGCGTGCGCCAGTTTGTCCGCCACGATGCGGTCCTGCTTCTGCGCCAGCAGATGAACAATCGCCTGGTTGGCGGCAAAGCCGGAGATAAACAGCAGCGCACGTGAATAGCCGAGCCAGCCTGCCAGCTGCTGCTCCAGCTCTGCATGATAACGGCTATAGCCGGTCACATACGCGGACGCCCCTGCCCCGGCTCCCGCCTGCGCCGCACCCTGCTGCCAGGCCGCAATCACCGCCGGATGCCGGCTCAGCCCGAGATAGTCGTTACCGGAGAAGTGGCGATAGCGCTGACCGTCCAGCGTGATTTCCCGCACGCTGTTCTGCTCAACACAGCGCCGGTAGCGCCAGCCATCCGCGTCCCGGCGCGCCTGCAGCGCCCCGGTAATACGTTCAGCCCACATTTACACCGCCGCGTTGTAAAACTGCGGCGTATCGGCCTCAGCCAGCTGCGCCTGCAGCTGATGCTGCTGTGCGTTATCCCCGCTCGCGGTTGTGGTATGTTCCGGATTCAGCCCCAGCTTGCGGAACAGGATCAGATCTTTATCCTCCTCCGGATTGGGCGTGGTCAGCAGTTTGCAGCCATAGAAAATAGAGTTAGCGCCCGCCATAAAACACATCGCCTGCGTCTGCTCGCTCATCTGCTCACGCCCCGCTGAGAGACGCACGTGCGAAGAGGGCATCATGATGCGCGCTACGGCGATAGTGCGGATAAAATCAAACGGCTCCACGTCAGCGTTATCCGCCATCGGCGTGCCTTTGACTTTTACCAGCATGTTGATCGGCACGCTCTCTGGCGGCACCGGCAGGTTTGCCAGCTGCACCAGCAGTCCGGCGCGATCCGTCACCGTTTCACCCAGACCGACAATGCCGCCGGAGCAAACTTTGATACCGGCATCGCGCACTTTATCCAGCGTATCGAGACGCTCCTGGTAGGTACGGGTCGTGATGACGCTGCCGTAAAATTCCGGTGAGGTGTCGAGGTTATGGTTGTAGAAGTCGAGCCCGGCCTCAGCCAGACGCTGCGCCTGGGTTTGCTCCAGCGTCCCCAGCGTCATGCAGGTTTCCATGCCGAGCGCTTTCACGCCCTGCACCATCTGCTCCAGATAAGGCATATCGCGTTCGTGCGGGTTTTTCCATGCGGCGCCCATGCAGAAACGGCTGGAGCCGGCCGCTTTAGCTTTACGCGCCGAGGCGAGCACCGCCTCCACCTCCATCAGCCGTTCTGACTCCAGTCCGGTTTTGTAGCGCGCGCTCTGCGGGCAATATTTACAATCTTCCGGGCAGGCGCCGGTTTTAATCGACAGCAGCGTGCTGACCTGTACCTGACGTGGGTCAAAATGCTGGCGATGCACCTGCTGCGCCTCAAACATCAGTTCCAGAAAAGGTTTATCAAACAGGGCCTGGGCCTGAGCCAGTGTCCAGCGGTTAGCCATTACATACTCCAAAAAGGGGTTCATCCCGACAATGATCGTGGTTATACTTGTAAACTAAATCTTTTCAAAATGGTTTACAAGACAGATGTTCACGCCTGACGACCTCGATTTTGACCGCCAGCATATCTGGCATCCCTACACCTCAATGCGCGACCCGCTGCCCTGTTATCCGGTGGTGGCCGCCCAGGATTGCCAGCTGCAGCTGGCAGATGGACGCGAGCTGGTTGACGGTATGTCGTCATGGTGGGCGGCGATCCACGGCTACAATCATCCGCGTCTCAACCAGGCACTGCAGCAGCAGATGGCGCAGATGTCACACGTGATGTTCGGCGGTATTACCCATCCGGCAGCAGTCGCGCTGAGCCGTCAGCTGGTGGCGATGACGCCTGAAGCGCTGGAGTGCGTGTTTCTGGCTGACTCCGGATCCATTGCGGTGGAAGTCGCCATGAAAATGGCGCTGCAGTACTGGCTGGGTCGCGGCGAGAGGCGCCAGACATTCCTGACGCTGAAGCGCGGCTATCACGGCGATACCTTTGCGGCGATGGCGGTATGCGATCCGGAAAACTCAATGCACAGCCTGTGGCGTGGCTATCTGCCGGAGCATCTGTTTGCCGCTGCGCCGCAGTGCGGTTTCACTGATGCATGGGATGACGCCGATTTCAGCGACTTTGCCCGGCTGGCGGAGCAGCACCACCGCGACATTGCCGCGGTGATCCTCGAGCCGATTGTGCAGGGCGCGGGCGGGATGCGCTTTTACCATCCGCGCTATCTGCAGCAGGTACGGGCGCTGTGCGATCGCTACGGGCTGCTGCTGATCGCCGATGAGATCGCCACCGGCTTCGGCCGCAGCGGCAAGCTGTTTGCCTGCGAACATGCGGGCGTGACGCCCGATATTTTATGCCTCGGCAAAGCGCTGACCGGCGGGATGATGACGCTCGCCGCCACGCTGACCACGCGCGAGGTGGCTGACACCATCAGCCGCAGCGCCGCTGGCTGCTTTATGCATGGCCCGACCTTTATGGGGAACCCGCTTGCCTGCGCGGTCGCGGCTGAAAGTCTGGCCATGGTGGCGGAAGGCGAGTGGCAGACGCAGGTCGCGGCCATTGAGCAGCAGCTGCAGCGGGAGCTGCTGCCGCTGCAGGCGCATCCCGCCGTGGCGCAGGCGCGCGTGCTGGGTGCCATTGGCGTTATCGAAACGCATCAGCCGGTGAATATGGCCGCGCTGCAGCAGTTCTTTGTTGAGCGCGGCGTCTGGATCCGCCCGTTTGGCCGGCTGATCTATCTGATGCCACCTTATCTGATTTCTGCGCAGGCGCTGAGCCAGCTCACCCGCGCCATTCGGGACGCGCTGGATCACGCTGGCCATTTTCAGCCCTGACGCCGCTGGTATCTGCTGCGCTTTTGCACCATGATGACCTTCCGCGATTAGTAAAAAAGGAGGAGTTATGCGCCTGTTTAGTCAGGATTTTAACGACGGCGATAAGATGCCAGAGCGCCACGTGTTTAACGGCATGGGTTATCAGGGCGATAACCTGTCGCCCCATCTCGCCTGGGATGAGGTGCCGGAAGGGACAAAGAGCTTTGTCGTCACCTGCTACGACCCCGATGCGCCGACCGGTTCCGGCTGGTGGCACTGGGTGGTAGCGAATATTCCGGCTGAGGTCACGGTGCTGCCGCAGGGCGCCGGTTCCGGCGTGGCAGAGCTGCCTGAAAGCGCCATCCAGACCCGTACCGACTTCGGCCAGACCGGCTACGGCGGCGCCGCACCGCCGCAGGGTGAATCACACCGCTACATTTTCAGCGTGCACGCGCTGGACGTGGAGACGCTGGATGTGGATGAAGGCGCCAGCGGCGCAATGGTCGGCTTTAACGTGCATTTCCATGCGCTTGCCAGCGCATCGGTTACGGTAAAATACGCCTGATCGCACCGGGCGCGCTTCGCTGCGCACCCTGATAAAGGTCGCCTCTGAGGGCGACCTTGCGTGACATCATCACGCCAGCGCGAGGATCGCTACCCACATCGGCCCCTGCCCGACCGCATAACGCGCCAGCGGCTGCAGCAGGCCACGCTCCGCAATCCGGTACACTTCAATATGATGCGATTTCTGTCCCGCAGCCACCAGGTAAGCGCCACGGCTATCGATATTAAAACCGCGCGGCTGCGTTTCCGTTGGCTGATGGCCCTCAATGGTCAGCGCATCGCCCGCTTCACTGACGCTGAACACGGTAATCGTGCTGCTGGTGCGATCGCAGGCGTAGAGCGACCGGCCATCCGGTGTGATATGAATATCTGCCGCCCAGCGTGTGCCGCTGAAATCAGCCGGCATCATATCCAGACTCTGTACGCACCTCATCTCGCCCTGCAGTGACCAGACATCCACCGTGCTGTTGAGTTCATTGACCACATAGCCATAAGCGCCGCCGGGATGAAACGCCATATGGCGCGGGCCTGCGCCTGCGGCAGTATTGACGTCTGCCTGCGCGTGCGGCGTCAGCGTGCCATCCTGATGCAGCTGAAAACGGCAGATACGATCCTGCTTCAGCGCCGGCACCAGCAGCGTCTCGTTATCCAGGTCGATGTTGGCGGAGTGGCATCCCTCAAGGCCGTTGATCACCTGCGACGGGGCCTGCGGCAGTCCGTTCTCATCCAGCGGACTGATGCTGACGCAGGCGTCGTTATAGGAGCCGCAGAAGAGAAACCGGCCTTCGCGATCGGTGGAGATATGCGTCGGGCTGCCTGGCAGCGGCGCTTCACCCGCCAGCGTCAGCGTTCCGTCTGCGGCGATGCGGTAGGCGAGCACGCGAAAATCGGGACGTACGCCCACATAAAGAAAATCTTTTTTCGGGCTCACCACCATTGGCTGCACCTGACCGGCCACATCGGTAACCTGCAGTAGCGTCAGCGCGCCATCTTCCTGAAGCTGCCAGGCGTGGATCTGCTGGCTCTCGGGACTGGCGGTATACACGACTTGTTTCATGCGTTTTTCCTTATTCGCTGCCTGATGAAAGGGATAACTGTAGCCTGTTTCAGCCGGCTACGCTGGCGGGATTTTTGCCCGCTTTTTTGTCTCAGCGCGGCTGGCAGGTGTAGACTTGATGCCTGGTTATTCAAAGACGGAACCCGTAATGAGCTATCGCGTAATCGCCCTCGATCTGGATGGCACCCTGCTGACACCCAATAAAACTATTCTGCCTGAATCGCTGGAGGCGCTGGCCCGCGCGCAGCAGGCGGGCGTTAAAGTGCTGATCGTTACCGGTCGCCATCACTGCGCTATCCACCCTTTTTATCAGGCGCTGCAGCTTGATACACCCGCAATCTGCTGTAACGGTACCTATTTGTATGATTATCAGGCAAAAAAAGTGCTGGCCGCCGATCCGCTGGCGAAAAGTCAGGCTGCAAGGGTAATAGAGATGCTTGACGAGGAGAACATTCACGGTCTGCTGTACGTCGACGATGCCATGCTCTACCAGGAGCCGACCGGTCACGTCACCCGCACGCTGAACTGGGCGCAATCGCTGCCGGAAGCGCAGCGCCCGCTGTTCCTGCAGGTGCCCAGCCTGGCGCAGGCGGCGCAGGATGCTGAAGCGATCTGGAAGTTTGCCCTGTCACATCCGGATACCCGCGCATTACAGCAGTTTGCTGAACGCACCGAAGCGGAGCTGGGCCTGGCGTGTGAATGGTCATGGCACGATCAGGTTGATATCGCCCAGGCGGGTAACAGCAAAGGCAAACGCCTGGCGCAGTGGGTGGAGAGCCAGGGCTTCAGCATGCAGGAGGTGCTGGCGTTTGGCGATAACTATAACGACCTTAGCATGCTGGAGCAGGTGGGGCTGGGCGTGGCGATGGGCAACGCCGATGACGCCATCAAAGCGCGCGCGGCAGAGGTAACCGGCACCAACCTTGAGCCGGGCATTGCAGAGATTATTCGCCGGGAAGTGCTGTGACGGCAGCCCTGTTCGTCAGGCGATAACTGAAACGCTTTTGAGCTGGACATAGAGCCACTGATCGACGCGAATGCCCAGCTCATCGCGTGCCCACGGCGTGATGCGTGCCCAGAGCTCGCTGCTGCCGATGCGGACCCTGACTTCGACCTGATCGTCAATATCCAGCAGCTCCATGACCTGCGCAGGCAGAATGTTACGCACGGAGGTATGCTGGGCTGGCTGCAGCGCCAGTGAGACATCGGCTGACGCGATGCGAATGCGCAGCGTGCTTTTTGCTGGCAGGTTAACGCGACTCACCCAGATATGCTGATCGCCCAGCAGCAGTGCGGTCATGGGATAGTAAGGATGCTGCTCCAGCACCTGCACGCGCAGCACGCTGGTGCGTTCGCTGACCGGCAGCCAGGGGCGCATTGCGCTGCTGCTCCAGACTTTCTCCAGCGGGCCTGCCGCTTTAACGCTGCCGTTATCCAGCACCAGCACGTTGTCCGCGAGCTGCACAATCTCATCCAGGCTGTGCGAAACGTAGAGCACCGGCACGGCAATCTGCTTTGTCAGCTGCTGCAGCCACGGCAGCAGCTCACGCTTGCGCGGCAGATCCAGTGACGCCAGGGGTTCATCCATCAGCAGCAGATCGGGCGCACTCAGCAGCGCCCGGCCAATCGCCACGCGCTGTTTTTCACCGCCTGAAAGCGTGGCCGGAAAGCGATCCAGCAGCGCATCCAGTCCCAGCAGCGTCACCAGCTGCGCAAACTGCGGCTTCATTGATGCGGCCATGCTGTACTGCAGATTGCCGCGCACCCGATAGTGCGGAAAGAGTCGCGCGTCCTGAAACACATAGCC
Organism: Pantoea sp. UBA7232; assembly: GCF_002473195.1. Lineage (NCBI taxonomy): Bacteria > Pseudomonadati > Pseudomonadota > Gammaproteobacteria > Enterobacterales > Erwiniaceae > Pantoea > Pantoea sp. UBA7232. Next base: position 267,313 of record NZ_DKTK01000006.1, on the reverse strand, counting down.
GATACGCCGCTGCTCCGGCGGCAGATTGATGCCGCGCGCGCTGTCAAACAGCAGCCGTTCATTGATCTGTATGCGGCCCTGCTGCGGCTGTGTCAGGCCGCTGATAGCGTTGATCAGCGACGTTTTACCCGCGCCCGAGACGCCAAACACGGCGGTAATACCGTGCGCCGGCAGCGTCGTATCCAGCTCCAGCAAATGATCACCCAGCCGCTGGGAAAACTGCAGCGTCAGCATCAGGCGATCCCCCAGCGTTTGCGGCCCCAGCGCGCCAGTAATTCTGACGCCACCAGCGACAGCAGCGCCAGTGCAATAGCCACCGCACAGAGCCGCGCGGCGGTGCTTTCTGCACCCGGCGTTTCAATCAGGGAAAACATCGCGGAAGGAATGGTACGGGTTTCTCCGGGGATATTGGAGACAAAGGTGATCGTGGCGCCAAACTCCCCCAGCGAACGGGCAAACGCCAGCACGGTACCGGCAATAATGCCCGGCAGCGTCAGCGGCAGCGTAATAGTAAAGAAGACCCGCCAGCGCCCCGCTCCCAGCGTTCGCGCGGCCTGCTCCAGCCGGGTATCCACCGCCTCCAGCGCCAGCCGGATGGCGCGCACCATCAGCGGAAATGCCATCACCGCCGCCGCCAGCGCCGCACCGCGCCAGCTGAAGGCGAAGGTAAAGCCAAACCACTCCCAGAGCCAGGCACCGATCGCGCCGCGACGTCCCAGCGCCAGCAGCAGCAGATAGCCCACCACTACCGGCGGCAGCACCAGCGGCAGATGCACCAGGCTATCGAGCAGCGTTTTACCCGGAAAACGGCAGCGTGCCAGAATCCAGGCCATGAGAATGCCAAACGGCAGGCTGCACAGCACCGCCACGCAGGAAACTTTCAGGCTGAGCGCAACAGCCTGCCACTCGGGATCGCTCAGTATCATCTTTTTGGCGTAAATCCATACTGTTTAAAAATAGCCGCGGCCTCGGGCCCCTGCAGATAGTGCCAGAAGGCGGTGACCGCCGCGTTCTGATGCGCGTTAACAATTGCCATAGGATACTCTACCGGCGGATGCGAGTCGGCGGGAAAACGCCCGGCAACCATCACCCCTTTACTTGCCACGGCGTCAGATCCATACACGATGCCATAGGGGGTTTCGTTACGCTCAACCAGCGCCAGCGCGGCGCGCACGTTGCTGGCTGGCGCAAGCTGTGACGCGAGCTGCTGCCAGGCGCCCAGCTTCTGCAGCGCTGCTTTGGCGTAAATCCCGGCGGGCACATGTGCCGGATCGCCCACCGCCAGACGCTGCCCCTGCAGCAGATTTTTCCAGTTGGTGGCGGCAGAGATGGTTACGGGTGCCGCGCCGGCAGCTTTAGGCGCGATCAGCACCAGATCGTTACCCAATAGCGTTACGCGCGTCTCCGCTTCAATGCTCTGCTTTGCCGCCGCGTCATCCATCCACTGCTGATCGGCAGAGATAAAGAGATCGGCCGGCGCGCCCTGTTCAATCTGGCGTGCCAGCGTGGAGGAGGAGGCAAACGAGGAGACCACTTCGGTCCCACTCTGCTGCTGATACCGGGTAGCGATCTCCTGCAGCGCATTGGTCAGTGATGCTGCAGCAAACACCGTAATTTTATCAGCCGCCACCGCCTGGCCCGCCAGCGAAAGGGTCAGCGTAGCCGTAGCCAGCCAGTAAGAAGATTTGTTCAGCATGTCAGACTCCCTGTTTCGTTGTATACCGAATGATACAACGCCTGGGCAGATGCCGCTATGCGCAGCATGCGGATAAATATTATCAGAGTGGGTATCAGCAGGAGCGGGCGGAAATTGATAAAAAAACGCCCGCAGCGTGCGGGCGGGTCAATCAGTGCTGTGAGCTTTTCGCCGGGCGGTCATTGCGGCGGCCAAATTTGGAGATAATGTTAAACACCTCTCCGAGGCCGTAAATCAGACCCAGCATAATCGCCATCACAATCGGCACCATGATGACCGCGACGGCCAGGCTTTTTATCAGTTCCAGCATGGAAACCTCACGCAGAATTTAAAAAAGTGATTGTAGCGGCAGCGGAAAAAAAGGCACTGCCCTTTTCGTGCTTTTACTTTACGCCGTACACTACCCGCTTCCGACTAAAGGAGCTGACATGCAAGCCGATCTCTCACTTCATATTCGTCTTCAGCAGAAACTGTTTGCCGATCCGCGCCGTATTGAACTGCTGCGGCGGGTTGCTGAGACGGGGTCAATCAGTCAGGGTGCCCGGCTGGCGGGCATCAGTTATAAAAGCGCCTGGGACGCCATCAACGAGATGAACCAGCTGGCGGATGAGACGCTGGTTGAGCGGGCTACCGGCGGCAAAGGCGGCGGCGGCGCCCGTCTGACGCGCTATGGCGCACGACTGATCCAGCTGTTCGATCTGCTGGCGCAGATCCAGCAGAAAGCGTTTGATGCCCTGCAGCAGGATAACCTGCCGCTCGACAGCCTGCTGGCTGCGATTGCGCGCTTCTCGCTGCAGACCAGCGCGCGTAATCAGCTGTTTGCTACCGTGCGCAGCCGTGATAACCGGCCGGTGCAGCAGCATATTGAGGTGGTACTGGCCGATGGCGTGACCCCGGTTAACGTGGCGCTGACCGCGCGCAGCGCGCAGCGGCTGCAGCTGGTACCCGGAAAAGAGGTGCTGGTGCTGATTAAAGCGCCGTGGATCCGGCTCGGTGACGAAGGAGAACCCGGCGATAACGCCCTCTCTGCTCAGGTCAGCGCCATTGAAGAGGGAGAAGAGATGAGCGAAGTGCTGCTGACGCTGAGCGGTGGTGAAACGCTGTGCGCTACCCTGAGCGCAGCGCAGCTGGCGCAACAGCCGCTGCGGCCAGGCGACGCAGTCACCGCCTGCTTTAGCGCTGAACAGGCGATTATTGCCACGCTAATCTGACGCCTCTGCCCTGATTGACTTCCGTAGCAGCGGCCGTTACAACAGTAACAACGATGCACAAACCGGAATACATTATGTCTTTATTGCAAATTTCGCAAGGCACATTTCATCTTAGTCACCATCGCGCGCTCAGCATTAACGCGCTGACCGTTCAGCGCGGTGAGAGCTGGGCCTTTGTTGGCGCTAACGGCAGCGGTAAATCTGCCCTGGCCCGGGTGCTGGCAGGTGAACTTAACGCGGGAAAAGGCCACTTCAGCAGCGATTTTCGCCGGCCGATCCGCCTCTCATTTGAGCAGCTGCAGCAGCTGGTGAGTGAGGAGTGGGAGCGCAATAACACCGATATGCTCAGCGAAGGGGAAGAGGATACCGGCCGCACCGCTGCAGAAATCGTCCAGGCGGACGTCAGCGATGAAGCCCGCTGCCGCGCGCTGGCGCAGCAGTTTGGTATCCAGGATTTGCTGGATCGCCACTTTAAATATCTCTCTACCGGTGAAACCCGCAAAACTCTGCTTTGTCAGGCGCTGATGGCAGAGCCGGATCTGCTGATCCTTGATGAGCCGTTTGACGGGCTGGACGTCGCGTCGCGCGCCAGCCTCACCGCGCTGCTGCAGCAGCTGCATACGCAGGGCTATACGCTGGTGCTGGTGCTGAACCGGTTTGAAGATATCCCCGATTTCATTCAGCAGGCGGGCGTGCTGGCAGAGTGCACCCTGACCCACGCCGGTGACCGCAGGACGCTGCTGGCGGAAGCGCTGGTGGCCCAGCTGGCGCACAGCGAACGATTGCAGGGCATGGCGCTGCCGGAGGCAGATCGCCCCGATCTGCTGCCGGCGCTGGCCGTTGACACGCCACGCGTAATACTGCGTCATGGCAGGGTCGCCTATGATGATTGTCCTATCATCGATAACCTCAGCTGGCAGGTTAACGCCGGCGAACACTGGCAGATTACCGGGCCAAACGGCGCCGGCAAATCCACCCTGCTTAGCCTGGTGACCGGCGATCATCCGCAGGGCTACAGCAACGACTTAACGCTGTTTGGCATCCGGCGCGGCAGCGGCGAAACCATCTGGGATATTAAGCAGCATATCGGCTACGTCAGCAGCAGCCTGCACCTTGACTACCGGGTAAGCTGCAGCGTGCGCACCGTGGTGCTCTCCGGCTTTTTTGACTCGATTGGCCTTTACCAGGCCGTTTCAGAGCGGCAGAAAGCGCTGGCGCGTCAGTGGCTGGCGCTGCTCGGCATGGATAACGCGCTGGCAGATGCCCCTTTTCACAGCCTCTCCTGGGGTCAGCAGCGGCTGGTGCTGATTGCGCGCGCGCTGGTTAAACATCCCGCCCTGCTGATTCTGGATGAGCCGCTGCAGGGGCTGGACCCGATTAACCGTCAGCTGGTACGCCGCTTTACGGATGTGCTGATTGGTGAAGGCCGCACCCAGCTGCTGTTCGTCTCGCACCACGCTGAAGATGCGCCGCGCTGTATTACCCATCGCCTCAGCTTTGTCAAAACCCCGCAGGGTTACTGTTATCAGCAGGAGGCGTTGCGCACGCCGCAGCCCTGACCGCGTTCTGCCCCGCTTACTCTGCCTTGCCGATCGCCTGCTCCGTCAGGCAGGCGACCGGTGCCTCACCTGCCAATGTAATCGCTACCACTAATCTGTGCTAAATTTGAATCCATCTGTTTCACAGACCGCAAAATTAAGAATAAGCGACTTGTGTAAACGATACCATTTATCCAGACTTGATCACGCTTTTGCCTGCGGGCATATGCTAGTTTGAGCGCAGAAAACGTTTACTGTTTGCCGTTACCAGGACAAGTTATGCAAAAATTTAATCCGGTGGATCATCCGCATCGCCGCTATAACCCGTTAACCGATCAGTGGGTCCTGGTGTCACCGCACCGGGCGAAACGCCCGTGGCAGGGCGCGCAGGAGACGCCAGCGCGTGAGACGCTGCCGGCGCACGATTCCGACTGCTTTCTGTGCGCGGGCAATACCCGTATCACCGGTGATAAAAACCCTGATTACACCAACACCTATGTCTTCACTAACGACTTTGCTGCGCTGATGGAGGAGACCCCGGATGCGCCGCAGAGCGACGACCTGCTGATGCGCTGTGAAAGCGCCCGCGGCACCAGCCGGGTGATCTGCTTTTCGCCCGATCACAGCAAAACGCTGCCGGAGCTGTCGCTGAGCAACCTCGAAGCCATTGTTGCGACCTGGCAGCAGCAGAGCGCTGAGCTGGGGCAGCACTATCCGTGGGTGCAGGTGTTTGAGAACAAAGGCGCGGCCATGGGCTGCTCCAATCCGCATCCGCACGGTCAGATCTGGGCTAACAGCTTTCTGCCTAATGAAGCGCAGAAAGAGGATGATAACCAGCGCCGTTACTATGCCGAAAAAGGCATGCCGCTGCTGCTGGATTACGCGGCACGCGAGCAGCAGGACGGCAGCCGTACCGTCGTGGAGACGGCACACTGGATCGCCGTGGTACCGTGGTGGGCCGCCTGGCCGTTTGAAACCCTGCTGCTGCCAAAAACGCACGTAAAACGCCTGACCGAACTCAGCGCAGAGCAGAGCAGCGACCTGGCGCGCGCGCTTAAGCTGCTGACCAGCCGCTATGACAATCTGTTCCAGTGCTCATTCCCCTATTCGATGGGCTGGCACGGCGCGCCGTTTACCGAAGAGGCCGGCGATCACTGGCAGCTGCATGCGCACTTCTATCCACCGCTGCTGCGCTCGGCAACGGTGCGTAAATTTATGGTCGGCTATGAGATGCTGGCTGAAACCCAACGTGATTTAACGGCGGAGCAGGCAGCAGAACGTCTGCGCTCTGTCAGCGATATCCATTTTCGTGAGGCGCAATAAATGTCTTTGAAATCGACTACCCGGCAGCTGTTCGCTGACACCTTTGGTTATGCTGCCACCCATACCATTCAGGCGCCGGGCCGCGTCAATCTGATTGGTGAACACACCGATTACAACGACGGCTTTGTGCTGCCGTGCGCTATCGATTATCAGACGGTAATCGCCTGCGCACGCCGCGACGATCGCCAGGTCCGGGTGATCGCCATGGATTATGACAACCAGCAGGATAGCTTCTCGCTGGATGCGCCGATCGAACCGGTAAAAGAGCCGATGTGGGCCAACTATGTGCGCGGCGTGGTGAAACACCTGCAGCAGCGTGACGCCGGCACCGGCGGCGTGGATATGGTGATCAGCGGCAACGTGCCGCAGGGCGCCGGCCTCAGCTCCTCTGCGTCACTGGAAGTGGCCGTCGGCACGGTATTCCGTGAACTCTGGCAGCTGGATCTCGATGGCGCGGCGATTGCGGTCAACGGCCAGGAGGCGGAGAACCAGTTTGTTGGCTGTAACTGCGGCATTATGGATCAGCTGATTTCAGCACTCGGCAAACAGGATCACGCCATGCTGCTCGACTGCCGCACCCTGGCGACCCGTGCGGTGCCGATGCCGGACAACGTCGCCGTGGTTATTATCAACAGCAATTTCCGCCGCTCGCTGGTAGGCAGTGAATATAATACCCGCCGCGAGCAGTGTGAGACCGGCGCGCGCTTCTTTAACAAACCGGCGCTGCGCGACGTCACGCTGGAGGAGTTTGAAGCACGCGAGCATGAGCTGGATAAGCTGGTGGCGAAGCGCGTGCGTCATGTTATTACCGAAAACGCCCGGACGCTGGAAGCGGCCGACGCGCTGAGTCAGGGCGATCTTGAACGCATGGGCGAGCTGATGGCGGCTTCACACGCCTCTATGCGCGACGATTTTGAGATCACCGTGCCGGCAATCGATCAGCTGGTGGCGATTGTTAAACAGGAAGTGGGTCCGCACGGCGGCGTGCGCATGACCGGCGGCGGCTTTGGCGGCTGCATCGTGGCGCTGATGCCGGCAGAGCGGGTAGATCAGGTCAGAGCGGCCGTGGCGGAAAAATATGAAGCGCAGACCGGTATCAAAGAAACCTTCTACGTCTGCAAGGCCTCAGAGGGAGCGGGTCAATGGTAAGCGACGTCAACTCCCATGCGCCAGACGGACAGCCGTGGCGCATCACGGTTCTGCGCAACCGTCACGGCATGGTGGCCACCTTTATGGACTGGGGTGCCACCTGGCTTTCGGCGCGCGTGCCGATGCGGGATGGCAGCGTGCGTGAAGCGCTGCTGGGCTGCGCTACGCCGTCAGATTATCTGCATCAGGACGCCTATCTCGGCGCCACGATTGGCCGCTACGCCAATCGCATCGCGCAGGCTGAGCTAAAGACGCTTAATCTGAAGCTGGCTGCCAATCAGGGGCCGCATCAGCTGCACGGCGGGCCGGAAGGGTTTGACAAACGCCGCTGGCAGATTGTCAGCCAGAGCGACAGCAGCGTGCACTATCGGCTCGACTCGCCGGATGGCGATCAGGGCTATCCGGGTAATCTTATCGCCTCCGTGACCTATGAACTGACGGAGGATAATACGCTGGCGATCCGCTATCAGGCGGAGACCGATCGCGCCTGCCCGGTTAACCTGACTAACCACGCCTACTTTAACCTTGATGCGCATCATGGCGACGCCCGCCAGCATCGGTTACAACTGCAGGCAGATCGTTACCTGCCGGTAGACAGCGCGGGCATCCCCGCTGCGCCGCTGAAAGCCGTTGCGGCGACCAGCTTCGACTTCCGCCAGCCTAAGCGCGTGGCGGACGAGTTTCTGGCTGATGCCGATCAGCAGGCGGTCAAAGGCTACGATCACGCGTTTTTACTGAACGCGGCAGGTGACATCACGCAGTGTGCCGCCGGACTCTGGTCCGCTGACGGCGCGCTGCAGCTCAGCGTGTTTACCACGGCACCTGCGCTGCAGTTCTATACCGGCAACTACCTGGCGGGAACGCGCGCCCGCGAGCAGGAGAGCTATACTGCTTTCCAGGGCATTGCGCTGGAGAGTGAATTTTTACCCGATTCGCCTAACCATAGCGAGTGGCCGCAGCCCGATTGCTGGCTGCAACCCGGTGACATCTGGCGCTCAGAGACGCGGTATCGCTTTACGGCACACTGAGACGACGGCTGAAAAACGCGCACTGCGTATGCGACAGACTTACGCCGTGCGCCGTTTTCCGTTATGGTATGGCGCTATCAGTGTGCCGCCGCTTCAGGCGGCCGCAGCCGGGTTCATTACTAATCTACTTAAGCATTAAGGAGTAAAGCTATGGCCGTAACTAAGCTGGTTCTGGTCCGTCACGGCGAAAGCCAGTGGAATCAGGAAAACCGCTTCACCGGATGGTATGATGTGGATCTCTCTGACAAAGGTCGTACCGAAGCGAAAGCGGCGGGTCAGCTGCTGAAGAAAGAGGGCTTCGTGTTCGATTTCGCCTATACCTCCGTGCTGAAACGTGCCATCCACACCCTGTGGAACGTGCTGGATGAACTGGATCAGGCCTGGCTGCCGGTAGAGAAAACCTGGCGTCTGAATGAGCGTCACTACGGTGCGCTGCAGGGGCTGGATAAAGCAGAAACCGCGGCTAAATATGGTGATGACCAGGTTAAGCAGTGGCGTCGTGGTTTTGCCATTACTCCGCCAGAGCTGGATCGCAGCGATGAGCGTTTCCCCGGCCACGATGCGCGTTACAAATCACTGACCGAGGCGCAGCTGCCTACCACCGAGAGCCTGGCGCTGACCATCGACCGCGTTATCCCTTACTGGAACGAAACCATTCTGCCGCGCATTAAAAGCGGTGAGAAAGTTATCATTGCCGCACACGGTAACTCGCTGCGCGCGCTGGTAAAATATCTCGATAACATGAGCGAAGATGAGATCCTCGAACTGAACATCCCGACCGGCGTGCCGCTGGTGTATGAGTTCGATGAAAACTTCAAGCCAATCAAACACTACTATCTGGGTGATGCCGATGAGATCGCAGCGAAAGCCGCGGCCGTGGCAAACCAGGGTAAAGCGAAGTAAACCTCCGCAGTAAACCTGAAGGCCAGACGTTTGTCTGGCCTTTTTTATGCGTCACGCTCAGCCGCGACGGGTACGGATCGCCTGCGCCAGCTGACGCAGCGCTGTTTCCGTATCTTCCCAGCCAATGCAGGCATCGGTTACGCTCTGGCCGTATACCAGCGGCTTCCCGCTCTCCAGGCTCTGATTGCCTTCCACCAGATGGCTCTCAATCATCACGCCGGTAATCGCCTGCTCGCCGCCGGCAATCTGCTGTGCCACATCTTCCGCCACAACCATCTGCCGCTGGAACTGCTTGCTGCTGTTGGCATGGCTGAAATCGATCATCACCTGCGGACGCAGGCCCGCTTTTTCCAGCCCGCTCTTCACTGCCGCAACGTGCTCAGCGCTGTAGTTTGGCTCTCTGCCGCCGCGCAGGATGATGTGGCAATCTTCATTGCCGCGCGTCTCAACGATAGCCGAGTGCCCATATTTGGTTACTGACAGGAAGCAGTGCGGCGCGCTGGCCGCGCCAATGGCGTCAATAGCGACTTTGATCGTACCGTCGGTGCCATTTTTGAACCCTACCGGACAGGAGAGACCGGAAGAGAGTTCGCGATGCACCTGCGATTCGGTGGTGCGTGCACCGATGGCGCCCCAGCTCATCAGATCGGCCATATATTGCGGCGTGATCATATCCAGAAACTCGCCGGCAGCCGGCAGACCGGTGTCGTTGATATCCACCAGCAGCTTACGCGCCAGACGCAGTCCTTCATTAATCTGAAAGCTGCCATCCATGTGGGGATCGTTAATCAGCCCTTTCCAGCCCACCGTGGTGCGCGGCTTTTCAAAATAGACGCGCATCACCACTTCCAGCTCGCCGCTCAGCTCATCGCGCAGCGTCAGCAGGCGTGCAGCGTACTCTTTCGCCGCTGCCGTGTCGTGGATTGAGCAGGGACCGATCACCACCAGCAGGCGATCGTCCTCGCCATGCAAAATGCGGTGAATGGCCTGACGCGCCTGCGATACGGTCGCCGCCGCGCGCTCCGTTGCCGGATATTTCTCCAGCAGCGCTACCGGGGGAAGTAACTCTTTGATCTCTTTAATGCGTAAATCGTCGTTCTGGTAATCCATACTTATTCCATTCAGATTTTCGCCCTGCGTGCGCCGGACGTAACCCCTTCAATCTATCCCTTCAGCCGGCATGAGTAAATTAAGAGCGTTATGAAAATGCTTTTGTCTCATTTGCATTTATAGAGCCATAGACTAAGCTTTTAAACGTAAGCACTGAGGAACGAGTCGCTTACACTATATATTTTTACGCCGAACACTCCTGACGAAATTTAATTTCGTTACGGCCCGCTTTTTTCGTCACACAGCACCCGTGGGTGTCAAACGGCAACTATCCATTTATTACAGGAGCATAATGATGAATAAGTTTGCAATTGTTTTTCTGACGGCAGCAATGACTCTGGGTAGCGGTGCAGCGATGGCTGCAAACAACAATGGACAGGCCAACGCATCAGCTGAAGCGGGTGCGGCAGCGGGCGGCGCAAAACAGAATCTGCCTCCGCACAATGTTGATAATAGCGATATCAACACCGGCAACACCAATACCAACGGCGCAGCAATGTCAGGCACTGAGTCAGGCGATATGTCTGCCAAAGAGGTGCACAAAAACACCATGTGCAAAGATGGCCGCTGCCCGGACATGAACAAAAAAGTCGAAACCAAATCGGGTAGCGACAACGTGAATACCAAAACCGACGGCACAACTCAGTAAGAGATGTCTCTGCGGTAATCAGGGCGAGCGCAGGCTCGCCCTTTATTTTTGCCGGCCCCGCTTTTCCGCTATGCTAACCGCCATGAAATTCACAGGAACGGTGACATGGCTACCCTACTGCTTATTGACGATCACCCGCTGGTTGAAGTCGCACTTCAGGCTGCCTGCCAGCACGCCCCTATTCCTCTGCAGCTCTATGCCGCCGCTGATGAATCTCAGGCACGCGCCTGCCTGCAGCAGCATAATATTGACGTCATTATTCTTGATATCGGCCTGCCGGATTGTGATGGCTTAGAGCTGCTGCGCCGCCTGCGCGCCCGCGATGCACAGCGCCCGGTGCTGATCTACTCTGCACAGCAGAGCCGCCACACCTTACTGAGCGCCGCTTCGCTGGGGGCGGCAGGCTATGTGGTGAAAAGCCAGAGCATGGCTCAGCTGCTCAGCGCCATCCTTGCAGTGCTGGGGGGACAGCAGGCCTTTCCGCCGCTGCCGGAGCGCCTGGACCTGCCGCTGACGGAGAAAGAGCAGCAGATTGTAGCGCTGCTGGTGCGCGGCCTCTCTAACCTGCAGATTGGTGAGCAGCTGCATATCAGCAATAAAACCGTCAGCACGCATAAAAAAAATATCATGGCCAAGACCGGCGTGACCTCGGTGGTTGAGCTGGCTGAACTGTGGAAAGCGCAGCAGTGAAGCGGCTCTGGCTGCTCTGCTTGCTGCTGGTAGCCGGCGCACGCGCTGAACTGCTGCCCGCCAGCAGCGTCATGCTGCCTGCGGTTATGCCGGTGCCTCACGCTGCGCCACCGCCCGCCACGCAGCTGCGCGTGGCGGTGCCGGTGCAAAATAGCGCGCCCTGGTCGATGCGCATCGGCGATCGCCTGTGGGGCATTGATGCTGACTATCTCAGCGCCCTCAGCCAGCAGAGCGGCGTACGGTTTCAGCTGCAGGGCTACCCTGACCGGAGCGCGCAGCTGCAGGCGCTGAAGCGCGGTGAGGTGGACCTGGTTTTGACGACTGAAAGCGCACCGCTGCCTGCCGGCGCCTCGCTCAGCGCCAGCTGGTTCAGCACGCCGCTCCGTATTTACCGCAACCGTGCAAATCAGCGCGCGGTAATGTTTAACAGCGATAACGCTCAGCTGACGATTGCCGGCAGCACGCTGACGCAGCTGCCGCCGGAGCTGGCAGCGCGCCACCGCTGGCATCCGCTGGCCGGCAACTTACAGGCGCTCTACGCCCTGCTCAATCAGCAGAGTGATTATCTGGTCGCCGATGAAGCCAGCGCCGGCTTTCTGCTCAGCCAGCTGCAGCAGGGAGAGATCTACCAGATCACCGCCGATCCGGATGCGGTACTGACGCTGCGCACGATCGCCCGCGATCCGGCGCTGACAACATGGATCGATGCGCAGCTTCGCCTGCTGCCGGCGGAGTTCAGCCGGCAGGTTGCTCAGCGCTGGAGCCCGCCGCTGCCGCGCTATCAGGATACGCAGACGCTGATGCTCAGCCCGGCAGAGCAGCAGTGGCTGGCGGCGCATCCCGTTGTCACCTACGCCGCCGCGCCAGATAATGCCCCCTGGAGCTACCGGGACGCCAGCGGTAACGCGCGCGGCTTTGGTATTGACCTGCTTAATGCGCTGGGCCAGAGCACCGGCATCCGCTTCACGCCGCGCTGGGTCGCTAACCCGCAGCAGGCGCAGGCGCTGCTGGCACAGCAGGCGGTGATGCTTACGCTGCTGGAGCCTCTGGATACGCCCGATGCGGCCTCCACCACGCTTCCGGTATGGCGTGCTATCTGGGGCGTTTACAGCCGGATGCCGCTTGCGCCTGCCGACTGGTCCTCGCTGCAGGGCAAACGTCTTGGCGTACTGCGCGGCGATCTGGCCCGTCAGCTGCTGCCGCCGGGTATTACGCCACAGTGGTTTGACGACCGCACCCGGCTCTGGCAGGCGCTCGGCAGCGGACAGATTGATGCGCTGGTGGATAATGTGATCTCAGCACGCTGGCGGCTGGCCAGCCGCGATGACAGCGCGCTGCGTCTGGCGTTTGCCGCCAGCGATATCGCCTGGCCGATGGCGCCCCGGGTAACCCCGCAGCAGCCGCAGCTGCGCGCCCTGCTCGATCGCGCGCTGCAACAGATACCGCCAGAAACGCTGAACCAGATGCGGGCAAGCTGGGCGCAGCCGCCGCAGCCCGGCAGCACGATGATGATGCGCAGCATACCAAAACTGCTGCTGTTTGCAGCGGCGCTGATTATTGCAGGGCTGCTGCTGCTGCAGCTGCGTCACGTGCTGCAGCAGCGGCGTGAACGGCGGCAGCGCGCAGAAGCGGAGTGCGCCAGTGCGGCTAAAAGCCAGTTTCTCGCGACCGTCAGTCATGAACTGCGCACGCCGATGCAGGCGATCCTTGGCCTGCTGGAGCTGGAACAGCAGCAGCATGTGCCCTCACGGGTCGCGCTGATGCACAGCAGCGCCCGCTCGCTAATGGCGCTGCTGAACGATTTGCAGGATCATGCGCGGATTGAGAATCAGAGTTTCCGCCTGAATCCGCACCCGCTGAATCTCTCCCGCTGGCTGCAGCAGCAGCGGCAGCTTTACCATCCGCTGATGCGCCCCGGCGGTCCGCAGCTGCGCGTAACGGCCCTGACGCCGCTGCCCGCCAGCGTGCTGCTGGATAGCGATCGCCTGCAGCAGGTCATTAATAACCTGGTGGCTAATGCACTGAAGTTCACCCGTGAAGGCGAAATAAGCCTTACGCTGGCGGCAGAGGAGCAGATTACGCTTGTTGTGACGGACAGCGGCAGCGGCATTCCGCTCAGCGAACAGGCACACCTGTTTGAGCCATGGTATCAGGCGCCGTCTGGCCGGCGTCATGCGGTACAGGGCAGCGGTCTGGGGCTCTTTATCTGCCGGGAAATCGTACAGCGAATGGGCGGTACGCTGCAGCTGAGCTCTGCGCCGGGCCAGGGCACACGCGTCAGCGTAACGCTGCCGCTGACGCCCTGTGACATTGTGGATGCCGGCGACGATCCGGTCTGGCCGCGCTATCCGCAGCTGCGGGTGGCGATTGTTGACGATCATCCCGCTAATCTGCTGGTGCTGCAGCAGCAGCTGGCTGCTTTTGGCATTCAGGCTGAGACCTTTGATGCGGGACGCGCCCTGCTGCTCGCCGATGCCAGGCAGCCGTTTGATGTGCTGTTTATCGATCAGATGATGCCGCATCCCGATGGCCTGACGCTGCTGCGCATTCTGCGCCGCCGCCAGCGGCAACGACCACACCCTGCCCTGCGCGTGATCTGTTCCGCCGACGTGCAGCGCTTGCGCCTGCCTCTGCAGGCGCATGAGGCGCAGCTGGTGAAGCCCGTTACGCTGCAGGCGCTGGCCGCGCTGCTGGCGCAGGCGCAGTCCGATCCGCTGGCGCAGCTGCCGGCAACGCTGCAGCAGCTGGCTCAGCACGACGCCAGCTGGCTGCCGCGCATCTGTGAAACGCTGCAGCGCGCCGTTACGCAGGATCGCGATGCGCTGCTGCAGGCCAGCGGGCAGCGCGACTGGGCGGCGATTGAAAAAGCGGCTCACCGCCTGAAAGGCAGCTGGCTGATGCTGGGCATTGAAGATGCCGCCGGAGCGTGTCAGCAGCTGATTGACGCCGCGAAACAGCAGCAGCTCCATCCTGACACGCTCAATTTACTGATATTATTAACCAACAGGCTACTCAACCAACTGGAACGCTATGGCACACTCTCACTCTCACGGTGACCACAATGCTAATCGCACCCGCCTGGCGGCGGCGTTTAGCGTCACGGCACTGTTTATGCTGGCCGAAGTGATCGGCGGCCTTCTTTCAGGTTCACTGGCGCTGCTGGCCGACGCCGGACATATGCTGACCGACGCCGCCGCCCTGCTGATGGCGCTGCTGGCGGTGCAGTTTGCGCGCCGTAAACCCAATGCGCGGCATACCTTTGGCCTGCTGCGTCTGACCACCCTGGCGGCGTTTGTAAACGCGATTGCGCTGCTGGTGATCACCGTGCTGATTGTCTGGGAGGCGATCCGGCGTTTTACTCATCCGCAGCCGATTGAGGGCGGCCTGATGCTCGGTATCGCTATCGCCGGGCTGTTTGCTAACCTGCTTTCATTCTGGCTGCTGCATCGCGGCAGCGGCGAGAAAAATCTCAACGTGCGCGCCGCCGCGCTGCACGTCATGGGCGATCTGCTTGGTTCGGTGGGCGCCATTGCCGCCGCGGTTATCGTTATGCTTACCGGCTGGACGCCCATCGATCCGATTCTTTCACTGCTGGTTTCCGTGCTGGTGGTGCGCAGCGCCTGGGCGCTGCTGCGTGAAAGCCTGCATGAGCTGCTGGAGGGTGCACCGGTGAATATCAATATTGATAAGCTGGCGCGCGAGCTGAAGCTGAACATCGATGAGGTGCGTAACGTTCACCATATTCACCTGTGGCAGGTGGGAGAGAAGCCAGTGCTTACGCTGCATGTTCAGGTGGTGCCGCCGTACGATCACGACGGCCTGCTGCGAAAAATTCATCACTATCTGCATCAGCACTATCAGATTGAACATGCCACGGTGCAGATGGAGTATCAGGCGTGCAGCCTGCCCGACTGCGCGCTCGGTTCAGAACACGCCGCTGATGACGATCATCATGCGGTGCTGGACGGACACGCGCATCATCATCACTAACCCGCCAGCGCACGTGAGCCCTGCTCGCGTGCGCTCTGTATCCACAGACGCGAGCCGTTCAGCGCAATCAGCGTGAGAATGGCGTACTCCAGCGACATCGCATATACCCCCTGCCGGGCAAAAATCATTACGCTAATGACGTTGATGACCACCCACAGCAGCCAGTTTTCGACATATTTACGCGTCATCAGAATCATTGCCACGACAGAGAGCACCATCATGCAGGAATCCCAGAAGGGAAACGCGTCAGGCTGCAGCTGCGGCATGCTGACCTGCAGGCCGATTCCCTGCATGATCTGCACTGCGCTGCGGGTAAGGAAGCCAAACACCACATCGATATAGCGCGTCATCAGCGCAATCGCAATAACGCAGGCGGCGCCCCATGCCAGCGCTTTCGGCAGCGACAGCCAGCGAATTTTTAACGCGCGCTCATGGTCACTGGTTTGCCGGCTCCATGCGTACCAGCCATAGAGATTGGCGACAAAGAAAAAGAGCTGCAGCAGCAGGCTGGCGTAGAGCTGGATCTGAAAGAAAATCACCGCAAACAGCGTGACGTTGATCAGACCAAACAGGTAGTTACTGATTTTTTCCTGGCTTGCCAGCCAGATACAGAGCAGCCCGGCCAGCGTGCCGAACGCTTCAATCCATGAGAGGTCGTATCCGCCGGCGCCCAGAGGGATATGTACCAGGATATTTTGCGTGCTGAAAATGTCCATTACTGGCTCCTGTGCCTGAAATGCAGGGTGCGTAAAAGAGCGGTTCGCCTGCCGCCGATCCAATGGCGCACTACCGCATCAGTGTTTTATGTAATTAACAACAGAAGCCACGAAAATACTACAAAGCATAATAAATCGCTATTTAGTTTTTTATACTAAACAACCGGCGCACCCGGCTCTTTACCTGCCCGCTCCAGCTCCAGCAAAAACGCCTTAACCGGCAGGCCACCGGCAAAGCCGGTCAGTTTGCCGTTGCTGCCAATGACGCGGTGGCATGGAGCCATAATAGAGAGCGGGTTTTTGCCGTTGGCAGCCCCCACCGCGCGTACGGCTTTGGGATGCCCAATCTGCTCGGCTATCTGCCGGTAGCTGCGCGTCTCTCCAAATGGGATGGTCAGCAGGGCGGCCCATACCTTTTGCTGGAACGGCGTGCCGGACGGGTCGTAGCTCAGGGTAAAACGCTGCCGGGTGCCGGCAAAATACTCCTGCAGCTGACGCTCCGCCTCGCATAGCACCGGGTGCGACTCGTTACGTGACAGCGGCGTCAGCGGCACGCGCTGCGATCCTTCATTTTCCCACAGCACGGCTGCCAGGCCTTTATCGCTGGCAATCAGCGTCAGCTCGCCGACCGGCGTCACGATGGTTTTAGTATGGTACATAACAGATCTCCGCAGTGGATGACTCCCGACTATTATTGCATTAATCGCGCCGCAAACTGGCTGTTTTCGGACAGGCACATAAACTGATTAGCTGTCCGAAAGCAGCGTGTTTCCGCACCCGGACTGCGCCATGATGCCCTTTATTTACCGGAGAAGACGATGCTTGATCCTGAAATTGCTTACCAGGCGCTGACGTCGCGCGACAGTCGCTTTGACGGGCTGCTCTACGTGGGCGTAACCTCAACCGGTATTTACTGTCGTCCTGTCTGTCCGGTGCGCAAACCGCTGCTGAAAAACTGCCGCTTTTTTCATAACGCAGAAGCAGCGGAAAAGGCGCGCTTTCGCCCGTGCCTGCGCTGCCGCCCGGAGCTGGCGCCGGGATTTGCGCCGGTAGATAACCATCACCGCATTGCCGATCGTCTGATCCGTCGCGTTGAAGAGGGCATGCTGGAGGAGCAGACCTCGCTGGCAGATATTGCCGGTGAGTTCTTTCTGAGTGAACGTCAGCTGCGGCGCGTTATTCAGCAGGAGCTGGGCGTTTCGCCGCTGGAGCTGCGTCAGACGCGGCGTATGCTGCTGGCCAAACAGCTGCTGACCGAAACCGCGCTGCCCGTAACGGAGGTCGCTTACGCCAGCGGCTTTCGCAGCCTGCGCCGCTTTAATGATGTGTTTCAGGCGCGCTATCACATGACGCCTTCCGCGCTGCGTAAGCGGAGCCAGCCGGAAGGCGCTGCGCTGCCACAGCAGAGCGCCACCCTGCAGCTGAGCTACCGTCCACCCTATGACTGGGCGGCGATGCTGGAGTTTCTTGAAGCGCACGTCATGAAGCAGGCTGAGTGGGTGGCCGATGGCGCTTATCACCGCACCGTCGCGCTGGGCGGCTGTCGCGGCTGGGTGCGCGTCAGCGCCCTGCCCGATAAGCATGCGCTGCAGGTTGAGTTCACTACCACACTGACGCCGGTGCTGCCTGCCCTGCTGCGCCGGCTGCGCGATCTGTTCGATCTGGATGCTCAGCCGCAGGCGGTGAGCGAGCTACTGGGCCGCGATCCGCTGCTGGCAGAGAGCCTGGCGCGCCACCCGGGCCTGCGCGTGCCCGGCGCGTTCGATGCGTTTGAGTTAAGCGTGCGCGCGATTCTCGGCCAGCAGGTTACGGTAAAAGCGGCTGTAACGCTCAGCAGCCGTCTGACGGAGCGCTTTGGCGAGCCGCTGGAGACGCCCTGGCCGGCGCTCTCCCGCCTCTCTCCGGACGCGGCCACGCTGGCAGCAGCAACGGTCGATGATATTGCGGTGCTCGGCATAGTCAGCGCCCGTTCAAATGCGATTATCGCACTGGCCCACGCCTGCGCCAGCGGCGCGCTGCGCTTTAACGGATCTCTGCCGCCGGATACCGTACAGCAGCAGCTGCTGGCGCTGAAGGGGGTCGGCCCGTGGACCGCCAGCTATATCGCCATGCGGGCGCTACGCTGGCCTGATGCTTTCCCGAAAGAGGATATCGCTATCCGTAATAATCTCGGTGGCGTAACGGCCAGAGAGGCAGAGCAGCTATCGCAGGTCTGGCGGCCATGGCGCAGCTATGCCGTGCAGCATATCTGGAAAAGCCTGATGCCCGAAAAAGCCTCCCGGAAAAAGCCGGCACGGTAGCGGCCAGGGCGCCATAAATGGCGCCCCTGCGGATAGATGGGCATATTCCGTCAACGCAAACGCATTACCGCTCCTCATACCCGTAGGGGTCGCATTAATGCGACCCTGGCGTGTTAATGCGACCCTGACGCGTTCATTAACCATCGGGGTTTATACGCGGCCAGGACGCCATAAATGGCGCCCCTACGTATGGATGGGCATATTCCGTCAACGCAAACGCATTACCGCTCCTCATACCCGTAGGGGTCGCATTAATGCGACCCTGGTGTATTAATGCGCGTCTGTGGGGGGGCATTACCGTACTGCGGAAAACGAAAAAAGCGCCCGTTGGGCGCTTTTTTCTGAATCTGGTGGGTCGTGCAGGATTCGAACCTGCGACCAATTGATTAAAAGTCAACTGCTCTACCAACTGAGCTAACGACCCGCTGTGGAAGCGGCTTACAACTTTAAACTTGATGGTGGGTCGTGCAGGATTCGAACCTGCGACCAATTGATTAAAAGTCAACTGCTCTACCAACTGAGCTAACGACCCATCAAGGTTGTGAAGCTAACTGAAGAACCCGCCTGAACCTGTGGTTGAGATGGTGGGTCGTGCAGGATTCGAACCTGCGACCAATTGATTAAAAGTCAACTGCTCTACCAACTGAGCTAACGACCCATCTTCAGCGTCGCCGATACGCATTTACATATGTCCCGGCAACGGCGGCATATATTACTGATTTAGCGGGAGGGCGCAACCCTTATTTTCCCGCAGATAGCTCAACTGCTTACCTTTCAGGCGGCAAGACCAGAAATCAGGCGAAATCTGGTCTTTTTCGTACAAATTACAATCCGGCCAGCCGCTTTTGCGCCTGCTTTGCTGACTCACTATCCGGGAACTGCTTGATCACCTGCTGATAAACCGCTTTGGCTTTTGCCGTGTCTTTTTTATCCTGCATGATCACGCCAACCTTAAACAGCGCTTCCGCCGCTTTCGGTGATTTGGGATAGTTCTTCACCACCGTGGCAAAATAGTAAGCCGCATCATCCTTCTTGCCTTTGTTGTAATGCAGCTGCCCCAGCCAGTAGTTGGCATTTGGCTGATAGGTAGAGTCAGGATACTTCTTCACCCATGCCTGCAGTGCAGAGATAGCCTGATCGTACTGCTTCTTCTCCAGAATCAGCGCGACGGCAGCGTTGTAATCGGTATTTGCATCGCCGGTTTGTGCAGGTGCGGCAGCCGTATTACTGCTACCCGCATCAGCGTTTCCCGCTGCGGCACCGGCAGCATCAGCGTTACCGCCGCTCTGTGCAGCGGACTGGCTGCTGCTTAACGTGTCGAGCTGCTGGTAAAGCTGCTTCTGACGCTCAACCGCCTGGTTAAGCTGATAGCTGTTCTGCTGGATCTGCCCGCGCAGGGAATCGATGTCGCTCTGATTATCGCTCATCTGCTGCTGTAACTGCTGCAGCAGCTGCGCCTGAGCATTGGAGATACGTTCAAGAGTGGTGACACGGTCTTCGACCGAGCCTGAGCCAACGCTACTGATTGACGCCTGGGCATTAGCGGCCCAGGGGGCCGCTACGCCAACCAGTAACGACAGACCCGCAAGGGATAGTCTGAAGTTACTAATCATATGATTCTCTTAGTAAACCAGTACGGCACGACGGTTTTTAGCATACGCTGATTCGTCATGGCCCAGTACGGCTGGTTTCTCTTTACCGTAAGATACGATAGACATCTGATCGGCAGAGACGCCTTTGCCCTGCAGATACATTTTCACTGCGTTAGCACGACGCTCGCCCAGCGCGATGTTGTACTCTGGCGTGCCACGCTCATCCGCATGACCTTCGATAGTCACTTTGTAAGACGGGTTGCCGCGCAGGAAAGCTGCGTGCTGATCCAGCATCTGAGCATAGTCAGACTGCACGTCATACTTGTCCAGACCGAAGTAAACGATGTTGTTCTGCTGCAGCTGCTGCATCTGCAGACGCGCCTGCTCGTCAGAAGACATGTTGCCGCCGTTCATGCCAGCGCCAGAGCCCGCACCGTACGCACCATCAGCACCCATACCGGACTGATCGTTGTTGTTGTTTTTGTGTGAGCTACAAGCAGCGACTGCAATCACTGGCAGAGCCAGCATTAAACCCTTCAGCATTTTGTTCAGTTGCATTTCTTTATCCTATTATTTTGTTTGCCATACATAGACTCTCCCGCCGACGAGGCAAGGGAGCGATGCATCACAGATACGGCGACCAGGCAGGTGATTTTACCTGTCCATCAGTTGCCGGAAGACGCGCTTTGAAACGCCCGTCAGTTGAAACCAGCTGCAGCACGGATCCCATCCCCTGAGTAGAGCTGTAGATAACCATGGTGCCGTTTGGTGCCAGACTTGGCGTTTCATCCAGGAACGTGTCCGTTAACGTCTGAACGGCTCCCGTTTCCAGATCCTGTTTGGCGACGTGCTGCGCGCCACCGGCGCTGCTGATCATCACCATGGTTTTACCGTCGGTCGACACATCCGCATCCTGGTTCTGTTTGCCTTCCCAGGTAATACGCTGTGGCGCGCCGCCGTTAACACCGACTTTATAAATCTGCGGTGCACCCGCCTGATCCGAGGTATACGCCAGGGTCTGGCTATCCGGGAACCAGGTTGGCTCAGTGCTGTTATAGCGGCCGTCTGTTACCTGACGGATCTGACCTGAGCCCAGGTCCATTACATAGAGATTCAGGCTGCCCGTTTTAGAGAGGGCGAAAGCCAGCTTAGAACCATCCGGTGAGAACGATGGTGCACCGTTGTGACGCGGGAAGGAGGCAACCTGACGAATAGCGCCATTTGCCAGCGTCTGGATCACCAGCGCTGATTTGCCACTCTCAAACGTAACGTAGGCCAGTTTGCTGCCGTCAGGTGACCAGGCCGGTGACATCAGCGGCTGCGGTGAACGGTGTACCACAAACTGGTTGTAACCATCGTAGTCAGACACGCGCAGCTCATACGGGAACTGGCCGCCGTTGGTCTGCACAACATAAGCGATACGGGTGCGGAATGCGCCTTTAATGCCGGTCAGCTTCTCAAAGACTTCGTCACTGGCGGTATGCGCCGCATAGCGCAGCCACTGTTTTGTTACTTTGAAGGAGTTTTGTGCCAGTACGCTGCCCGGTGCACCACCGGTGTCGACCAGCTGATAGGCGACCTGATAGCTGCCATCGGCGTTAGGTGAGACCTGACCGACCACCACAGCATCAATACCCAGCGCGCTCCATGCGGCAGGCTGAACTTCCTGCGCACTGCCGGGCTGCTGCGGCAGACGTGAGCGATCCAGCGGATTGAATTTACCACTGTTGCGCACGTCAGCTGCCACAATACCGCCGACATCTTCTGGCGCCGCGCCAGGTCCGGCCCATTTAAACGGTACTACACCAATCGGACGGGCAGTGTTAACGCCCTGCGTAATTTCAATGCGTACTTCTGCGTGCAGCACAGCGGCCCACAGCAGTACAAAAAAACCTAAGGTTACACGAAGTGCCTGCTTCATCTTATCTCCCTTACCTGAACCTGAGTTCACGATAATTCGCACAGTTCCTGAAAAAACACGAGTATTTTATAGAATACGGCAAGCTAACCTTAGTTCAACCTGCCGTACGTTACTGCATTATTGCGGCCTGAAACGCATTGGTGCGTTTTTAAACACTTCATACACCGCCTGCGAAGGTGGCTTAGGAATACGCGCCTGCTTCGCAGCGGCAATGGCAGCCTGGCAAAGTGCCGGATCGCCCCCTTCCGATTTCACATCAATCAGCAGCCCATCGGGTGCCAGCTTAATACGTAAATCGCAGCTCTTACCGCGATAGAGATCGGCATCATAGAAGCGGCTTTGGATGGCGCTGGTGATCTGGCCCAGATAGGCGTTGACCTCAGCACCCGATGCACCCGCTTTCTTCTGATTGCCCTGCCCTGCTGCACCACCGCCGCCGGCTGCAGCGCCACTCTTCGGCGCGTTTTTACCGGAGGAGAGGCCGCCCAGCAGATCGTCAACATCGCTTTCGCCCTGCGCGGCTTCAGCAGCAGCCTTTTTCTTCGCGTCCGCGGCTGCTTTGGCTTTCGCCGCTGCATCTGCTTTTGCTTTAGCGGCTGCATCCGCTTTCGCTTTGGCAGCGGCGTCTGCTTTCGCTTTTGCCTCAGCGGCCGCCTTCTCTTTAGCCGCTTCAGCTGCTTTCTCTTTAGCCGCTTCCGCAGCTTTCTCCTTCGCCGCCTCTGCTGCTTTCTCTTTGGCTTCCTGCGCAGCTTTGGCTTTCGCCTCTGCCGCTGCTTTAGCTTTGGCATCGGCCGCTGCCTGCGCTTTCGCTTCCGCCTGCGCTTTGGCTTTCGCCTCAGCTGCCGCTTTCGCCTGCTCTGCCGCTTTCTCTTTTGCAGCATCCGCTGCCGCTGCTTTCGCCTGCTCTTCTGCCTGTTTCTTCGCCTCGGCAGCAGCCTGCTTCGCTTCAGCCGCTGCGGTTGCTTTCGCTTCTGCTGCTGCTTTAGCGCGCGCGTCTGCTTCTGCTTTCGCATCCGCTTTCGCCTGTGCGGCAGCGGCTTCAGCCGCTTTTTGCTGCTCCTGAGCCTGCTTTGCAGCCGTTTCGGCCGCTTTCTGCTGCTCAGCCTGCTGTTTAGCCTGCTCTTTCGCTTCCTGCTGCGCCTGCAGCCGCTCTTTTTCCAGCGCTTTCAGACGCTGCTGCTCAGCGGCCTGTTTTTGCTGTAGCTCTTCTGCCTGCTGCTGCGCCTGCTTTTTCCGCTGCTGTTCTGCACGCTGGCTGTCGCTCTGCTGATTTTGCTGACGATTATATTGTTCAACCACAGCACCGGGATCGACCATGACGGCATCAATATCGCTACCGCCGCCGCCGCCGCTCGCTTCAATATGTTCGTTGAACGAGCTCCAGATCAGCAGCGCAATCAGCACGATGTGCAGCGCCACCGAAACGATGATTGCGCGTTTCAACTTCTGGTTCTGTTCGGTTGCCTTCGACACTCTCGGTTCCCAAAAACAAGTCGCGTTAAATCGGCTGCGTCATCAGACCGACTGATTTGACGCCAGCCTGATGAAGCAGGTTCAGCGCTTTAATGATTTCGTCGTAAGGCACATCTTTGGCCCCGCCAATCAGAAACACGGTTTTAGGATTGGCTTCAATACGACGCTGCGCCTCACTGACCACCTGCTCTGGCGGCAGCTGGGTCATACGATCGTGATCCACCACCAGGCTATATTGTCCTACACCGGCCACTTCAACAATCACCGGTGGATTATCATCGCTGGCAACCGTTTTAGAGTCAGTGGCGTCCGGCAGATCAACCTCCACGCTCTGCGTAATGATTGGCGCGGTTGCCATAAAGATAAGCAGCAGCACCAGCAGTACATCGAGCAGCGGAACAATGTTGATTTCCGACTTAAGATCGCGGCGTCCGCGACCACGGGTTCTGGCCATCGTAAACCTCGACTTACTTCGTATTGTCGCTAGAGAAAGCCTGACGATGCAGGATAGCCGTGAACTCTTCCATAAAGTTATCGTAACCCTGCTCCAGCTTGTTAACGCGCTGGTTCAGACGGTTATAGGCCATGACCGCCGGGATCGCGGCAAACAGGCCGATCGCAGTGGCGATCAGCGCTTCTGCGATACCCGGTGCCACCATCTGCAGCGTGGCCTGCTTGACTGCGCCCAGCGCGATGAAAGCGTGCATGATCCCCCATACGGTACCAAACAGACCGATATAGGGACTGATTGAACCCACGGTACCGAGGAAAGGAATGTGGGTTTCCAGCGCTTCCAGCTCGCGGTTCATGGAGATACGCATAGCACGGCTTGCCCCCTCAACCACCGCTTCCGGCGCATGGCTGTTTACGCGGTGCAGGCGGGCAAACTCTTTGAAGCCGGCGTAGAAAATTTGTTCAGATCCGCCCAGCTCATCACGGCGTCCCTGGCTCTCCTGATAGAGACGCGAGAGTTCGATACCGGACCAGAACTTATCTTCAAACGCGTCCGCTTCGCGTCCTGCCGCATTCAGAATGCGCGTACGCTGGATAATGATTGCCCAGGAGGCAATAGAAAAGCCGATCAAAATCAACATGATAAGTTTGACCAGAAGGCTCGCCTTCAGGAACAAATCAAGAACATTCATGTCAGTCACTGCTTGAACTCCGCGACAATAGACTTGGGAAGCGCAATCGGCTTCATCAGGTGTGGGTTAATGCAGGCGATCAGGACATCCGCCTCGTTGAGCACCCTGCCTTCAGCATTGACGATACGCTGGGTGAAGGTCATGGTTGCGCGGGTCATTGAGGTCACTTCGGTCTGTATCTCCAGAAGGTCGTCAAGGCGAGCCGCGGCGATGAACTCCACCGTCATGCGCCGTACCACAAATGCGACCTGCTCTTCTAACAGGACGTGTTGATTGAAATGGCGCTGACGCAGCATTTCGGTACGTGCTCGTTCATAAAAAGCAAGATAGCTGGCGTGGTAAACCACACCTCCGGCATCGGTATCTTCATAGTAGACCCGCACCGGCCAGCGAAACAGCGTTGTACTCACTCTACATCCCGGTCTCATTTTTAAACGTTGCTACTATACGCAAGAGCGATCCGCTTGGGAATGGTCCGCCAGAGCCAGAAGAAAATAATTATCTGACGGTAACAACCAGAAGGAATTACTCAACATTTCCTGACCTGATGCTGACAAAAGTCCTGGTCTGCAGTCAGGCGAGTGTGCCGTTAACAGGCACAAAAAAAGGGCCCGTCCGGACCCCTTTATTACCTCATGCTACCGGCCAGCATGCTGACCGATCAGGCGTTGTCATCCTGTGCACGGTTTGCATCTCTCTGCTCCAGCGCCAGGGCGGTGATCACACCTAATGCGCAGGCCAGCAGCGTGCCGAGGATCCAGGCAAAATACCACATGCAAAAGCTCCTTAATCAGTAGAGAGAGTGCGTGTTGCGTTCAATATCATCTTGGGTAATGCGACCGAACATTTTGTAGTAGCACCAGCTGGTGTAGGCCAGAATGATCGGCACAAAGATGAGTGCGGCGATGGTCATAATCTTCAGCGTCAGCAGGCTGGAGGTGGCATCCCAGAGGGTCAGGCTGCTACCCGGCACGGTGCTGGAGGGCATGATAAACGGGAACAGCGCAATACCGGCGGTCATGATGACGCAGGCCAGCGTCAGGGAAGAGAAGATGAATGCCCAGGCACCCCGCTCGCCGCGCGAACAAAGTAGTGTAAGCAGCGGCAGAACAGCGCCCAGCAGCGGAAACGCCCACAGCAGCGGCATCTGCTCAAAATTACGCAGCCAGGCACCCGCCTCGCGCACCACCTCTTTGCCCAGTGGATTAGAGGCTGCGTGGTGATCGATAACGCTTTTCACTACATAGCCGTCAAGGCCATATTTTACCCACAAGCCCGCCAGCACAAAGGCGATGAGCATCACCAGCGCCCCCGCCTGCGCCGCGCTGCGCGCACGTAAATGCAGCTCACCGCAGGTGCGCATCTGCAGATAGGTGGCGCCCTGGGTCAGGATCATCGCCACGCTGATGACTCCCGCCAGCAGGCCAAATGGATTGAGCAGCTGGAAGAAATTGCCGGTATAGAACAGACGCAGATAGCTATCTGCATGAAACGGCACCCCCTGCAGCAGATTGCCAAAGGCAACGCCTATCACCAGCGGCGGAACAAAACTGCCGGCAAAGATGCCCCAGTCCCACACGGCACGCCAGCGCCTGTCTTCAATTTTGGATCGATAATCAAAACCCACCGGGCGAAAAAAGAGCGAGGCGAGCACCAGAATCATGGCGACATAGAAACCAGAGAAGGCGGCGGCATAGACCATGGGCCAGGCGGCAAACAGCGCACCGCCAGCCGTGATCAGCCAGACCTGATTGCCGTCCCAGTGCGGTGCAATCGTGTTGATCATAATACGGCGCTCGGTGTCGCTGCGTCCGAGCACGGGGGTCAGCATACCGACCCCCATATCAAAACCGTCCGCCACGGCAAAGCCGATCAGCAGTATGCCAATCAGCAGCCACCAGACAAAACGTAACACTTCGTAGTCAAACATGGTTGCTCTCCTTTAGCCGCGCTCTGGCTGCGTAGCGATCTGCACTGATTCATTGTGATAGCGGCCGGTTTTCAGGCTGCCCGGCCCCAGGCGGGCAAACCGGAACATCAGATACATCTCTGCCACCAGAAACAGCGTGTATAGTCCGCAAATCAGCGTCATCGAAAACAGCACGTCTCCCACGGTCAGCGAAGAGTTCGCTACGGCGGTGGGTAACACTTCACCGATTGCCCACGGCTGACGCCCGTACTCCGCAACAAACCAGCCCGCCTCGATAGCGATCCACGGCAGCGGAATGCCATACAGTGCGGCTTTCAGCAGCCAGCGCTGCTGACCGATCCGGTCGCGGACTACGCTCCAGAATGAGAGGGCAATAATCGCCAGCAACAGCGCGCCGCACAGCACCATGATACGGAAGGCAAAATAGAGCGGCGCCACGCGCGGAATGGCGTCTTTCACCGCCTGTTGTATCTGCGCTTCGCTGGCATCGGTGACCGTCGGGGTGTAGCGCTTAAGCAGCAGGCCGTAGCCAAGATCCTGCTTGCTGGCTTCAAACGCGCGGCGGACTTCCGGGTCCTGATTGCCGCTGCGCAGCGCATTGAGCAGGCCATACGCTTTGATGCCGTTACGGATCCGCACCTCATGCTGAGCCTGCAGTTCTTTCAGGCCGGTAACGGGTTTATCCACTGAGCGCGTGGCGATAAGGCCAAGCAGATACGGAATCTGAATCGCATATTTGTTCTCCTGCGTCTCCTGATTCGGTATACCAAATAACGTAAAGGCGGCGGGTGCCGGCTGGGTCTCCCACTCCGCCTCAATTGCGGCCAGTTTGGTTTTCTGGACATCCCCCATCTCGTAGCCCGACTCATCGCCGAGCACAATCACCGAGAGCACTGCCGCCATGCCGAAACTGGCCGCAATAGCAAAGGAGCGGCGGGCAAACGCCACATCGCGCCCTTTAAGCAGATACCAGCCGCTGATCCCCAGAACAAACATAGCGCCAGCGGTATAGCCCGCCGCCACGGTATGTACAAATTTCACCTGTGCGACCGGGTTAAGCACCAGCTCTGAAAAGCTCAGCATTTCCATACGCATGGTTTCAGCGTTGAATGCTGCGGCGATGGGATTTTGCATCCAGCCATTGGCCACCAGGATCCAGAGCGCAGAGAGGTTGGATCCCAGCGCCACCAACCAGGTGACCGCCAGATGCTGAACTTTGCCCAGCCGGTCCCAGCCAAAGAAAAACAGGCCTACAAAGGTGGATTCAAGAAAGAACGCCATTAATCCTTCAATGGCCAGCGGCGCCCCGAAAATATCGCCGACGTAATGGGAGTAATAGGACCAGTTAGTGCCGAACTGAAACTCCATGGTGAGTCCGGTGGCCACGCCCAGCGCAAAGTTGATGCCAAACAACTTGCCCCAGAATTTGGTCATATCTTTATAAATCTGTTTGCCCGACAGCACGTAGACGGTTTCCATGATCGCCAGCAGAAACGCCATACCCAGCGTTAATGGCACGAACAGAAAGTGGTACATCGCCGTCAGGGCAAACTGTAAGCGCGACAGCTCGACAATATCTAACATGAGAACTCCTTGCTCTTCGCATGCCGCTGTGTTGCCGGACGGTAAACGGCGCAGCAGCGTGCAGGAACGGCTGATTATTAATTCCGGTTTTATTACCCGCAGACAGCGCAATCTGCGGCCCGGAATGAGCGAGTAATAGTGGTGATAATTCCCTGAAAATATCGCCTCACATTTCTGTCATGCAGGCGTCAGCGTCAGATGCCACAATATTTATCCGGGGGCATACGACTCAGACGGCTGTTATCCGTGGCAAAACTGTGATTTGATGCAGCGCAATTTATACCGGCCGGGTTGTTTTTAGCCAGCAGTAAAGTTTGCTATAACACGCTATTATTTGATCTGGATTAAGATATAAAGTTTACGAATATGTAGCCTGAAAGAGTTGTTAAAGCGATGTCAAAAGCTGCCGCGTTTAATTAAAATTACGATTACTTTTTCTGTGAGTTATTAACTTTAAAATCCGCCGCGTCGGATAATAAATGAAAACCGCTACGCTGCAGGCATAAAAAAAGCCACCCGCAGGTGGCTTATGCTTATTCAGTCAGCGCAATCAGTTAGCAGGCAGAACCGCTTTTACCGCATCACCGATATCGGCCAGGCTGCGGACGGTTTTCACACCTGCCGCTTCCAGCGCAGCAAACTTCTCGTCAGCCGTGCCTTTACCGCCGGCAATGATGGCGCCAGCATGGCCCATACGTTTGCCTTTCGGCGCCGTTACGCCTGCGATGTAGCCGACAACCGGCTTGGTGACGTGCTCTTTGATAAAGGCTGCCGCTTCTTCTTCCGCGCTGCCGCCGATTTCACCGATCATCACAATCGCTTCGGTCTGCGGATCGTCCTGGAACATCTGCAGAATATCGATGAAGTTAGAGCCCGGGATCGGGTCGCCACCGATACCGACACAGGTAGACTGGCCATAGCCAATATCTGTGGTCTGCTTAACCGCTTCATAGGTCAGGGTGCCGGAACGTGACACGATGCCCACGCGGCCTGGCTGGTGAATGTGGCCTGGCATAATGCCGATTTTGCATTCGCCTGGGGTGATCACGCCAGGGCAGTTAGGGCCAATCATGCGCACGCCTGCTTCATCCAGCTTCATTTTCACAGTCAGCATATCCAGCGTCGGAATACCTTCAGTGATGGTGATGATCAGCTTGATGCCCGCGTCGATCGCTTCCAGGATACCGTCTTTGCAGAACGGAGCCGGAACGTAGATAACCGTCGCCGTTGCGCCGGTCGCTTCTACCGCTTCACGCACGGTATTGAACACCGGCAGGCCCAGATGGGTAGTGCCGCCTTTACCTGGCGTTACGCCGCCAACCAGCTGCGTGCCATAGGCCAGCGCCTGCTCAGAGTGAAAAGTCCCCTGGCCACCGGTGAAACCCTGGCAGATGACTTTGGTGTTCTTGTCGATCAGAATGGACATTATTTACCCTCCGCTGCAGCAACAACACGCTGTGCCGCGTCTGTCAGGCTGGTTGCTGCAATGATGTTCAGACCGCTGTCCGCCAGTTTCTTAGCGCCCAGCTCAGCATTGTTACCTTCCAGACGTACCACTACCGGCACGTTGACACCCACTTCTGCCACTGCGCCGATGATGCCATCAGCGATCAGATCGCAACGGACAATACCGCCGAAGATGTTAACGAATACCGCTTTTACCGCGTCGTCAGAGAGGATGATTTTGAAGGCTTCGGTTACGCGCTCTTTAGTTGCGCCGCCGCCGACATCAAGGAAGTTTGCAGGCTGGCCACCGTGATGCTTCACGATATCCATTGTGCCCATCGCCAGACCCGCACCGTTGACCATACAGCCAATGTTGCCTTCCAGCGCGACATAGTTCAGCTCCCACTGCGTTGCGTGCGCTTCGCGTGGATCTTCCTGGCTTGGATCGCGCATTTCGCGCAGTTCAGGCTGGCGGAACAGCGCGTTGCCGTCTGCGCCCAGCTTGCCATCCAGGCAGATCAGGTCGCCCTGTTTGGTGATCACCAGCGGGTTGATCTCAACCATCGCCAGATCGCGCTCCAGGAACATGGTAGCCAGACCCATAAAGATTTTGGTGAACTGGCTGACCTGCTTACCGGTCAGACCCAGTTTGAACGCCAGTTCGCGGCCCTGGTATGGCTGCGGTCCCGCTAACGGGTCGAGCGCCATTTTGTGGATCAGGTGCGGAGTCTCTTCCGCCACCTTTTCAATTTCCACACCGCCTTCGGTTGATGCCATGAAGATCACGCGGCGCGTAGCGCGATCGACGACCGCACCCAGATAGAGTTCCTGATCGATATCGGTTGCCGCTTCAACCAGAATCTGGTTAACCGGCTGGCCCAGCGCATCTGTCTGATAGGTCACCAGACGTTTACCCAGCCAGTGCTCAGCAAATGCACGGATCTCTTCTTTACTTTTCACTACCTTCACGCCGCCCGCTTTACCACGGCCACCGGCATGAACCTGACATTTCACTACCCACGGGCCTGCGCCAATTTTTGAGGCGGCTTCTTCGGCTTCACGTGGCGTGGTGCAGGCATAACCAGTCGGTGCTGGCATACCATACCGTGCAAACAGCTGCTTCGCCTGGTATTCGTGTAAGTTCATGATGTTCTATCCATTCAGATCTGAAACATTTAAATGTGGGCGCGCATCGCTGCGCGCCCGGCGAAAATCAGACATCCAGCAGCAGACGAGCCGGATCTTCCAGCATCTCTTTCACTGCGACCAGATAGCCTACCGATTCACGGCCATCGATCAGACGGTGATCGTAAGAGAGCGCCAGATACATCATCGGCAGGATCACCACCTGACCATTGACCGCCATTGGACGATCTTTAATGGCGTGCATGCCCAGAATGGCGCTCTGCGGCGGGTTAATGATTGGCGTTGACATCAGCGAACCAAACACGCCGCCGTTGGTGATGGTGAAGTTACCGCCGGTCAGCTCTTCAACTGTCAGCTTGCCATCACGGCCTTTCACCGCCAGCTCTTTAATTTTCTTCTCGATATCCGCCATGCTCAGCGCATCCACATCTTTCAGCACTGGCGTCACCAGACCGCGCGGCGTAGAAACGGCGATGCTGACATCGAAGTAGTTGTGGTACACCACATCTTCGCCATCGATAGAGGCGTTCACTTCCGGGAAGCGCTTCAGGGCTTCAACGACCGCTTTGATGTAGAAGGACATAAAGCCCAGGCGTACACCGTGACGTTTTTCAAACGCCTCACCATACTGCTTGCGCAGATCCATGATGGGCTTCATGTTGATTTCGTTGAACGTGGTCAGCATGGCGGTGCTGTTTTTCGCTTCCAGCAGACGCTCAGCCACGCGTTTGCGCAGGCGGGTCATCGGCACGCGCTTCTCGCTGCGGTTAGCAACCGGAGCCGGAGCCGCCGCTTCAGCAGCCGGAGCCGCTTTCGCTTCCGGCTTTTTCGCCAGGTGCTTTTCAATATCTTCGCGCGTCAGTCGGCCACCCACGCCGGTGCCTTTGATCTGGCTGGCGTCGAGATTGTTTTCCGCGATCAGACGGCGTACAGCAGGGCTCAGCGCGTCGCTGCTCTCTTCTTCCAGCGACGCGGACTGGCGCTGTGCCGGTGCAGATTCATTGCTCTCAACTTTCGCTGAGGTCTCTTTCCCGCCGCTGTTGCCCTCTTTCAGGCGACCAAGCAGCTGGCGCGAGGTGACGGTAGCACCCTCTTCTTCCAGCACGGCTTCCAGAATACCATCAGCAGCAGCAGGAACTTCCAGCACCACTTTATCGGTTTCAATTTCGACCAGCACTTCATCACGGCTGACTGCATCGCCAGGTTTTTTGTGCCAGGTTGCAACCGTTGCGTCCGCTACGGATTCAGGTAAATCGGGAACGAGAATTTCTACGCTACTCATTTTCTTTCCTTTTTATTAACCAAGGTTCAGCGCGTCGTTGACCAAGTCTTGCTGCTGTTGTTGATGTACGGACATATAGCCCACGGCCGGTGAAGCAGATGCCGGACGGCCTGCGTAACGCAGCGACGCACCAAAGGGAACCACTTCGCGGAAATGATGCTGACTGCAATACCATGCGCCCTGATTGAGCGGCTCTTCCTGACACCAGACGAAATCCTGGACATGGGCGTAATCTTTTAACGCTTCCTGTACCGCTTTGTGCGGGAAAGGATAGAGCTGCTCGATGCGCACAATGGCAACATCGCTCTGCTCGTTTTTGCGACGCTGTTCCAGCAGATCGTAGTAGACCTTACCTGAACAGAGCACCACGCGTTTAACCTGCTGCGGATCGAGCGCATCGATCTCGCCAATCGCCGGCTGGAAGCTGCCGTTTGCCAGATCGTCCAGGCTGGAGATCGCCAGCGGATGACGCAGCAGCGACTTCGGCGACATCACAATCAGCGGACGGCGCATACCGCGCAGCGCCTGACGACGCAGCATGTGGTAAACCTGAGCCGGGGTAGATGGCACGCAAACCTGCATATTCTGCTCAGCGCAGAGCTGCAGATAACGCTCCAGGCGCGCTGAGGAGTGCTCCGGACCCTGACCTTCATAGCCGTGCGGCAGCAGCATCACCAGGCCACACATGCGGCCCCACTTCTGCTCGCCCGAGCTGATGAACTGATCGATAACCACCTGTGCGCCGTTGGCAAAGTCACCAAACTGCGCTTCCCAGATGGTCAGCACGCGCGGCTCTGCGGTGGCGTAGCCATATTCAAACGCCAGTACCGCCTCTTCCGACAGCACGGAGTCCCAGACTTTGAACTCTCCCTGACCATTATGAATATGGTGCAGCGGCGTATAGGTAGAGCCATTCAGCTGGTTGTGGATCACCGCATGGCGGTGGAAGAAGGTGCCGCGTCCGGAATCTTCGCCAGAGAGACGCACCGGAATGCCTTCATCCACCAGCGTGGCGTAGGCCAGATTCTCTGCCCCGCCCCAGTCAAACGGCTTGTTGCCTTCCGCCATCTCTTTGCGGTCGTTGTAAATTTTGGCCACGCGCGACTGCACTTCAACCGCTTCCGGAACCGTGCTGATACGGCGCGCCAGCTCCTGCAGGCGTTTCAGCTCAACCGTTTCCGGGTAGCTCTCATCCCACTCGTGGTTGAGATAAGGGGACCAGGTAAACGAGTGCAGGCTCATCGGGCGCCATTCCGGCACCACGCACTCACCGGCATCCAGCGCATCGCGATAGAGGTTAACCAGTTCAGTGGCATCTTCCTGCGAAGCTACGCCCTGGCTCTGCAGGCGGTCGGCGTAAAGTTTACGCGGCGTCGGATGCTTTTTAATCTTCTGATACATCAGCGGCTGCGTTGCACTTGGCTCATCCGCTTCGTTATGGCCATGACGGCGATAGCAGACCAGATCGATAAAGACATCACGCTTAAAGGTGTTGCGGTAGTCGAGCGCCAGACGGGTAACAAAAGCAACGGCTTCCGGATCGTCCGCGTTCACGTGGAAAATAGGTGCCAGCACCATCTTACCGATATCAGTACAATAAGGCGTGGAGCGCGCATCTCTTGGATTTGACGTGGTAAAGCCAACCTGGTTATTGATCACGATACGCACCGTACCGCCAACTTCATAACCACGCGCCTGCGACATGTTCAGGGTTTCCTGCACCACACCCTGACCAATTACCGCTGCGTCACCGTGAATGGTGATAGGCAGAACTTTGTTACTGCCCGGCTCAGAGAGACGATCGAGGCGGGCGCGTACGGAGCCCATGACAACCGGGCTGACAATCTCCAGATGCGACGGGTTAAACGCCAGTGCCAGATGCACCAGGCCCCCTTCGGTTTCAACATCGGAAGAGAAGCCCATGTGGTATTTCACATCACCGGTACCCAGATGCTCTTTGTGCTTGCCGGCGAACTCATCAAACAGATCCTGCGGCTTTTTGCCCAGTACGTTGATCAGCACGTTCAGACGTCCGCGGTGCGCCATACCCAGCACCACTTCGCGCGTGCCGCTTTTCCCTGCGTGGCGAATCATTTCGCGCAGCATAGGCACCAGCGCATCGCCACCTTCCAGTGAGAAGCGTTTGGCGCCGGGGAATTTCGCCCCAAGATATTTTTCCAGACCTTCGGCTGCGGTCAGCTCTTTCAGGAAGCCTTTTTTCTCTTCCGCGCTGAATGAAGCCTGTCCAGCCACTGATTCAAGACGCTGCTGGATCCAGCGCTTCTCTTCAGTGTTGTTGATGTGCATATACTCTGCGCCAATCGACCCGCAGTAGGTCTGCTGCAGGGCGGCGTAGAGATCGGCCAGCTTCATCGTCTCTTTGCCAATCGCAAATGAGCCTACGTTGAAGCTTTCCTGAAAATCGGCGTCGGTCAGATCGTGAAAGGCCGGGTCGAGATCGGCCACGATATCCTGTTTCCACAGGCCAAGCGGATCAAGATTAGCGTGCTGATGGCCGCGGAAACGGAACGCGTTAATCAGCTGCAGGACTTTAACCTGTTTGGAGTTAGTAGCCGGATCGGTAACGGTAGAGGTGTAGCGGGTAGCATCCTTCGCCAGGCGGCGGAAATAGTCACGCGTCGTGGAGTGAAACTGCTCTGGTTTTACGCCGGTACCTGGCAACTGCTGGAACAGGTCGCGCCACACTTCATCAACAGAGTCAGGATCGGTCAGGAAATCCTCATAGAGTTGCTCTATGTAAGACTGGTTCGCGCCGGCCAGCCAGGAGGAGTCCAGCCAGGGTTTCATCGCGCTGTTCTGCATTGTGATCCCTTAAGCATTAAGCTGCTTTTTATGAGGTTTCATTTGTTGCCGCTTTCACGGCTTGCCGTAGTGAGTTCAGCGATACGAACCTGTGCGCTACCGGCGCCGGGCCCGTAAGGGAACCTTTATAAGCGTGGTCAGCACCGCGCTTATAGAGGCTTCCATACGCTGCCGGGAACCTGAGTTCCCGGCAGGACTTCTTAGCTTTACGCCCCGCGCTGCAGCAGCATCGACTTGATATGGCCGATGGCGCGCGTCGGGTTCAGCCCTTTCGGACATACGCTCACACAGTTCATGATGCTGTGACAGCGGAATACGCTGAAAGCATCACTCAGATTGTCGAGACGCGCATCCGTTTCCGTGTCGCGGCTGTCAATCAGGAAGCGATAGGCAGCCAGCAGACCGGCCGGACCGATAAACTTATCCGGGTTCCACCAGAACGACGGGCAGGAGGTTGAGCAGCAGGCGCAGAGAATACACTCATACAGGCCATCAAGGTGCTCACGCTCCGACGGGCTCTGCAGATGCTCACGCGCCGGCGGATTCTCACCATTGTTCAGCAGGAACGGTTTGATTTTCTCATACTGCGTATAGAACTGGCTCATGTCGACCACCAGATCGCGCACAACCGGCAAACCTGGCAGCGGGCGAATCACGATCTTTTTACTGCCGTTACCCAGTGCTGAGACCGGAGTAATGCAGGCCAGACCATTTTTGCCGTTCATGTTCAGACCATCTGAGCCGCAGACACCCTCGCGGCACGAGCGACGAAACGCCAGCGTTGGATCCTGCTCTTTCAGCCGAATCAGCGCATCCAGCAGCATCATGTCGCGCCCGTCTTCCGACTCCAGGGTGTAATCCTGCATGCGCGGCTTGTCATCGACGTCCGGGTTATAACGGTAGATTGAAAATTCGAGTTTCATCATGACCTCCGCAATTAATAGGTACGCGCTTTCGGCGGGAAGGCCGCGCGCAGTTTCGGCTGCATGTTCACCTCACGGCGCGTCATGCTTTCCGTTTGCGGAACATAGAGACTGTGACACAGCCAGTTTGCATCATCACGCTCCGGATAGTCGAAGCGGCTATGTGCGCCACGGCTTTCAGTGCGGAAGTTTGCGGCAACCGCGGTTGCATAAGCGGTTTCCATCAGGTTATCCAGCTCCAGACATTCGATACGCTGCGTATTGAAATCGGGTGAGCGGTCATCCAGACGCGCACTCTTCAGACGCTCGCGAATCGCTTTCAGCTCGGCCAGGCCTTCACGCATGGCGTCACCTTCGCGGAACACCGAGAAGTTGTTCTGCATGCAGCGCTGCAGCGCTTTGCGGATTTCCACCGGATCTTCACCCGTGGTGTTATTTTCCCAGCGATTGAAGCGCGCCATCGCCGCATCGATCTCTTCCGCGGTAGCATCGCGCAGCTCGCCCTGCTCAGCGATACACTCCATCAGGTGCACCCCTGCCGCGCGACCAAATACCACCAGATCCAGCAGTGAGTTACCGCCCAGACGGTTAGCACCGTGCACCGATACGCAGGCGATCTCGCCAACCGCAAACAGGCCCGGGATCACTTCATCTTCGCCCTGTTCATTCACGCGCAGCGCCTGTCCGGTGACGCGGGTCGGAATACCGCCCATCATGTAGTGACAGGTTGGAATAACCGGAATCGGCTCTTTAACCGGATCGACATGCGCAAAGGTGCGCGACAGCTCAAGAATGCCAGGCAGGCGCGACTCAAGCACCTCAGCCCCAAGATGATCGAGCTTCAGTTTGATATGCGGACCCCACGGGCCATCGCAGCCGCGACCTTCACGGATCTCAACCATCATTGAACGCGCAACAACGTCACGGCCCGCCAGATCTTTGGCGTTTGGCGCATAGCGCTCCATGAAGCGTTC
Source organism: Pantoea sp. UBA7232 (assembly GCF_002473195.1). Classification (NCBI taxonomy): domain Bacteria; kingdom Pseudomonadati; phylum Pseudomonadota; class Gammaproteobacteria; order Enterobacterales; family Erwiniaceae; genus Pantoea; species Pantoea sp. UBA7232. Next base: position 230,771 of record NZ_DKTK01000006.1, on the reverse strand, counting down.
GCCATGTTTGTTCAGCAGATAGCCGCCTTCACCACGGCAGCCCTCGGTGACGAGTACGCCCGCGCCAGCAATGCCGGTCGGGTGGAACTGCCACATCTCCATATCCTGCATCGGAACACCCGCACGAATTGCCATGCCGACGCCGTCGCCGGTATTGATGTGCGCGTTGGTGGTGGACTGGTAGATACGTCCCGCGCCGCCGGTTGCCAGAATAGTCGCTTTGGCTTTGAAGTAGACGGTTTCACCGGTTTCAATGCAGATAGCGGTACAACCCACAATCGCACCATCTGCGTTTTTCACCAAATCCAGCGCATACCATTCGGAGAAGATGGTGGTTTTGTTTTTCAGGTTCTGCTGATACAGCGTATGCAGCAGCGCGTGACCGGTACGGTCAGCGGCCGCAGCGGTACGTGCGGCCTGCTCGCCGCCAAAGTTTTTGGACTGGCCACCAAACGGACGCTGATAAACGCGGCCATCTTCTAAACGGGAGAACGGCAGGCCCATATGCTCCAGCTCCAGAATCGCTTCCGGACCGGTTTTACACATATATTCGATCGCGTCCTGGTCCCCGATGTAATCGGAGCCTTTAACGGTATCGTACATGTGCCATTCCCAGTTATCGTCATGGGTGTTACCCAGCGCAACGGTAATGCCGCCCTGCGCCGATACGGTATGGGAACGGGTTGGAAAAACTTTCGATAACAGGGCACAGCTCTGGCCCGACTGGGAGATTTGCAGTGCCGCGCGCATACCCGCGCCACCTGCGCCGATCACCACGGCATCAAATTCTCTGACTGGCAAATTCATTTACACACCCCACACAACAACAGTGCCATAAACGGCATACGACAACAGCGCGACCACAATAACCAGCTGCAGCAACAAACGCGGCGCCAGCGCTTTCACGTAGTCAGTCAGTACCTGCCACATACCGATCCAGCCGTGAACCAGAATGGAGAACAGGGTCAGCAGCGTAAACACTTTGGTGAAGGAGGAGGCGAAAAAGCCGCGCCAGACATCATAGGTCAGCGTATCGGTCATGACGACGAAACCGAGCAGATAGATGATGTAGAGCGTAATCAGGATTGCGGAAGCACGGACCAGAAGCCAGTCGTGGATACCGTTGCGTCCTAAAGCAGAAGCATTGCTTACCATACGAGGACTCCAGCCAGAATTGAGAGCACGACAGTGATAACAAAAACCGCCTGCGCGGTACGGGTTCCCACCTGCAGGGTCTCTGCGGTAAAGCCAAAATCTGCCAGCATATGACGGATACCGCTTGCCGCATGATAGGCCAGCGCGGTCAGAATGCCCCACATAATGAATTTGGCAAAGAAGCTATCCATGATGGATGCCGCTTGCTGAAAACCTTCGGGAGAGGAGAGAGAGAGACCCAGCAACCAGAGCAGAATTCCGAGAGCGACAAACGTAATCACGCCGGAGACGCGGTGGAGAATGGACGATATTGCAGTAACGGGAAACCGGATCGTCGTGAGATCCAAGTTAACAGGTCTTTGTTTTTTCACGGTTTTGCCCACACAGCTCTTTTTTATTTTGCTTCCTCCGGTCCTGAGTTGCAGCAGAGCACTGAGCGTGTTCAGACAACAACCGCCACCAAAATAGCAACATCCAGTGTTAAATGAAGCGGGTAAAACGCTGGGTGGCTCCTGGTGTCAGGGTATTCCGGAGACCTGGCGGCAGTATAGGACGATCACATTCTGATTACAATTCCCCTACAATCTGTTTGGTCACATTTAAGCTGAACAGTGATCAGGGTCACGATTTTCACAAAATATACATTTTTAATTATCTGATTTGACAATAGATCAACATTTCAGTTACAAACAATCGCACTAAAGCCCTATGATGCACAAAAGTTATGGGGATACACTTTCCCCTAAGCTCAAGTTATGTAACATTGCCCTAACGAGCAACATAAACCGTCAGGTTATTGGTTACCAAGAAGTTATGTCGTGACAGGATCTTTAACATCTGCGATGAGCGCCATGTCATGTCCGAATATCCTTGCCCCGGATGCCTTAGTACTGCGTAACCTCATTACGTGCAGGTTATTGCCAGGTGATAATCTGAAGCGAGTGGTGTTACGCAACATGCGAACTATTCTGGTGTCTAAAGATCCTTACTTACCCAGGCGCTATGGAGACGAAAAATGACAGATAAAAAAGTGACGCTGACCCTACAAGACAACAACACGCTTGAACTGGATGTGATGCAAGGCACGCTGGGACAGGATGTTGTTGACGTCCGCGCCCTTGGCTCACAAGGCCTGTTTACATTTGACCCCGGCTTTACCTCTACCGCGTCGTGTGAATCCAAAATAACGTTTATTGATGGTGATGAAGGCATTCTGCTGCATCGCGGTTTCCCGATTGACCAGCTGGCGACCCACTCAAATTATCTGGAAGTCTGTTATATCCTGCTGTACGGCGAAGCGCCTACTCAGGAGCAGTTCAAAGAGTTCTGCACGACCGTTACCCGTCACACCATGATTCACGAGCAGATCACCCGTCTGTTCCACGGTTTCCGTCGTGACTCACACCCGATGGCCGTTATGTGCGGCGTAACCGGTGCGCTGGCCGCGTTCTATCACGACTCGCTGGATGTAAACATTGAGCGCCATCGCGAAATCGCTGCGTTCCGCCTGCTGTCGAAAATGCCTACCATGGCAGCCATGTGTTACAAATATTCTATCGGTCAGCCTTTTGTTTATCCGCGTAACGACCTCTCCTATGCCGGCAACTTCCTGCATATGATGTTTGCCACACCGTGTGAAGAGTACAAAGTGAATCCGGTGCTTGAGCGCGCGATGGATCGTATTCTGATCCTGCACGCCGATCACGAACAGAACGCCTCTACCTCTACCGTACGTACCGCAGGGTCATCCGGGGCTAACCCGTTTGCCTGTATCGCGGCCGGTATCGCTTCACTCTGGGGGCCGGCACATGGCGGCGCCAACGAAGCTACCCTGCGTATGCTGGAAGAGATCAGCACCGTAGAGCACATTCCGGAGTTTGTGCGCCGTGCTAAAGATAAGAATGACTCGTTCCGCCTGATGGGCTTTGGTCACCGCGTTTACAAGAACTACGATCCGCGCGCCACCGTGATGCGTGAGACCTGCCATGAAGTGCTCAATGAGCTGGGTATGAAAGATGACCTGCTGGAAGTGGCGATGGAGCTGGAACACATTGCGCTGAACGACCCCTACTTTATCGAGCGTAAACTCTATCCAAACGTCGATTTCTACTCCGGCATCATTCTGAAAGCGATGGGCATCCCTTCTTCAATGTTTACCGTAATCTTTGCGATGGCGCGTACCGTTGGCTGGATTGCACACTGGAAAGAGATGCACGATGAAGGCATGAAAATTGCCCGTCCGCGTCAGCTCTATACCGGTTATACCGAGCGTCCGTTTGAGTCAGCGCTGAAAAAATAAGCGCCGTCACGCCATAAAAAAGGGCAGATTCTTCTGCCCTTTTCTTTTGCCCGCAATCTGCCCACGTCTGGCTACAGCTGGCACCCCGGACACCAGTAAAAAGGACGTGATGAGAGCACGCCTTTCTCAATCAGCGTACCGCAGCGCCGGCACTTTTTGCCCTGCCGGTGAAAGACTTCAAAGCGAAACGCCGCCTCTTCATGATACTTCTTCATGCTGCCACGCATTTTGTAAGAGAGACGCGGGATCGCCAGCAGCGCGTCACTGAGCCTGTCGAGCTGAGCGTCATCCAGATCCTGCGCCCGGTGCTGCGCGCGCAGTCCGGCGTGCCACAGGATCTCCACCCGCAGATAGTTACCCAGCCCGGCCAGAAAAGCCTGATCCAGCAGCAGGCCGCTGAACTGCCGGCGCCGGAACCGCGGCGAAAGCAGGCGTTCGCGCACCTCCGCGACGGTCAGCGTGGCATCCAGCACATCCGGCCCGACGCGCTGCAGAAACGGGTGTGCACCGAGCGTGTCCGCATTCAGCAGTTCAATATCAGACGCGCTGTAAAGCAGAATGGCTTTATCGGCGCTCTCCAGCCGCACCCGCAGCTGCCGGGTGGTCGCGGGCTGCGTGCCTGCGGCAACGACCCGCCAGACGCCGTAGAGCTGATTGTGACTGTAAAGCGTCAGGCCATTAGAGAAGTGGGTCAGCAGCGCTTTACCGCGCGTTTCAATAGCGTTAACCGTTTCGCCCAGCAAGGCGGGCTCATAGGTTTTCAGCGATGGAAAAGCAAACCACACATCGGTAAGGGGCTTGCCCACGATAGCGGCTTCCAGCTGATCCGCCGCCCGGCGGATCTCCGGTCCCTCTGGCATACAGACTCCTGATTAGTGTGTTGCGCCACCCGCAACACGGATGTCGTCATGGGTGTTCATCATGACCTGAATGGCGATCTCCAGCGCCTGCGTCACGCTGCTAACGGACATGCTCGGCGCGCCAGGATGATTCACCGCCTGCTGCGGCATCCAGGGAATGTGCATAAATCCGCCGCGTGCCGGACTGCCGTGGGTGTGCAGCCAGTGCAGCAGAGAGTACATCACGCTGTTGCAGGTAAAGGTGCCGGCCGTTTGCGAAACCGAGGCGGGAATGCCTGCCTCCCGCAGCGAGGCGACTATCGCTTTAATGGGCAGCGTGGCAAAGTAGGCCGCCGGGCCTCCCGCTACGACCGGCTCATCCACCGGCTGCTGCTGCTGGTTATCGGGGATACGCGCATCGTGAATATTGATCGCTATCCGCTCCAGCGTAATATCGCAGCGACCGCCCGCCTGCCCCACGCAGAGAATGCCATCGGGCTGCAGCGTAGTCAGCGCGTCAGTCAGCACCGCACCGCAGGTTGCAAACACCACCGGCAGCTGGCGTACCACTACCCGCACGCCAGCCAGCATTTTACCGTCAAAGTCGCGCACCGCCTCCCAGGAAGGATTGAGACGCTCACCGCCAAACGGCTCAAAAGCCGTTAACAACACCGTTTTCATTACTGCCTCACAAAAACATCAGGAAGTAGAGCAGGAAAATATTCACTAACAAGAGTAGTACACCGGTAGGAACCTGAGCCTTGATCACCGCATTCCGATCCGGCAGCTCCAGCAGGCGCGCGGGCACGATGTTGAAGTTTGCTGCCATCGGTGTCATCAGCGTCCCGCAGTAGCCGGAAAACATGCCGATCGCCGCCATGACGGCCGGGTTTCCGCCATGCTGTAGCACCAGAATCGGGATGCCGACGCCGGCCGTCACAATCGGGAACGCGGCAAAGGCGTTGCCCATTACCATCGTCAGCAGCGCCATTCCTCCGGCATAGACCGCCACCGCAATCAGCCGGTTATCCACCGCCAGATAGTGTTCAGTGAGATGCGAAATCGCGCTGCCGACGCCGGCGCTGGTAAACAGCAACCCCAGCGTGGCGAGGATCTGCGGCAGAATAAACGCCCAGCCTACCGCATCCAGCAGGCGCCGTGTCTCCTGCATCGACTGCAGCGGCTTTTCCCGCGTAAACGCCAGTGCAATCAGCCAGCCCAGAATACAGCCCACCATCATTGAAAACAGCGTCACCAGCGTAGCGTGGTTGCCCGCGCCAAACACCTGCTCCTGCAGTCCGGGAATATGATTAAACGCCAGTACGCCAATCACCGTAACCAGCGGTATCGCCAGGGCGGGTAAGAACAGCTTATTGCCCAGCCGTCTGGCGCTGGCCTGTTTCTCTTCATCAGTACGCTGATGATAGCGCCCGAGGCGCACCCCACCACAGCCGGCGATCAGCGCCATTACAACCACGACCACCCCGGTGGCAATATGCAGCCAGCGGCGGCCCAGCTCAGCGTCGCCGGCCCACTGCCCTGCCAGCTGATAAGCGCCATCACCAATCAGAAAAATCAGGCCATAGAGCGCCCAGAAGAGACCGGTTGTCAGACGGCGCGGATTGGCGCGGTCTCCCCAGGAGAGCAGCGCAACCACCAGCAGAATCGCCCCTGCCAGCCACATCAGATATTGTTGCTGAAACATTACTTCTCCTCCCTGGCGTGCAGCGCCTGCTGATTCAGCGCACCCAGCTCGCGCGACAGCTGGCGATCCAGCCGCACCAGCCGGGCCGAGTGGATAAGAAAGGCGCACAGCGCGGTCGGGATGCCCCACAGCGCAATATGCAGCGGCTCGGTGGTAATGCCGGCTGATTCCTGCATAAAGTTATGCATAAAGATAATCGCGCCGAACGCGACAAAGATATCCTCACCAAAGAAAAGGCCGACGTTATCCGTTGCGGCAGACATGGCGCGCAGCCGGTGACGTATCTCCGGCGAAACCTCACCGTAGCGGTTTTCCGTCGCCCCTTCCGCCATCGGTGCCAGCAGCGGACGCACCATCTGCGGATGGCCGCCCAGGCTGGTCAGTCCCAGCGCAGCGGTTGCTTCGCGCACAAACAGGTAAACGATAAGCAGACGGCCGGCGGTGGCAGTTTTGATCTGCGCAATCCAGCTCTGGGCACGCTCTTTCAGCCCGTGGCGTTCCAGCAATCCGATTACCGCCAGCGGCAGCAGCAGGATCAGCGGCAGATTGCGCGTATTGAGAAAGCCGGAACCGAGTTTTTCCAGAATGTCGCCGAGCGGCATCTGCGCCGCGAGGCCAGTAACAAAGCCCGCGACGATCACCACCAGCACCGGATTAAAGCGTAATAAAAAGCCAATAATGATGGCCAGGATCCCCAGCAGGGGCCAGAGGTTGACAACGTTTTCCATGATTTTCCTCACTGAAAACAAAAAAGCCCGGCCGTAGCAGGCCGGGCGAAAAAGGGACGTTATGCGCTGCTGACGGCAATCTGCTCAGCAGCAAACGCGGCACGCAGCGTACGGGCAAACTGCAGCGCGTGTGCGCCATCACCGTGCAGGCAGACCGTCTCCGCGTTGACGGCGACCCACTCACCGCTCACGCTTTGCACCTGCTGCTGCTTTACCATAGCCAGCGTCTGCGCCAGCGCCTGGCCGGCATCCTCAATCAGCGCGCCTGGCTGGCTGCGCGGCACCAGCGCCCCGCTCGCCAGATAGCCGCGATCGGCAAACACCTCTTCGCGGGTGCGCAGGCCATACCGGGCACCTGCCGCAATCAACTCGCTGCCCGCCAGGCCAACCAGAATAAGCTGAGCATCCACCGCCCGTACTGCCCGGGCAATCGCGTCAGCGAGCTGCGGATCGGCGGCGGCCTGGTTATAGAGCATGCCGTGCGGCTTAACGTGAAACAGCCGCGCGCCTTCACTTTCCGTCATGCTTTTCAGCGCGCCAATCTGATAGATCATCTGGGCATAGACTGTTTCCGGCGGCAGCTGCATCGCCGTGCGGCCGAAGTTCTCGCGGTCGGGAAAGCCGGGATGAGCGCCAATCGCCACCCCTGACGCATTGGCCCAGCGCACCGATTGCAGCATAGTCTGCGCATCACCGGCGTGAAAACCGCAGGCGATATTGGCAGAGCTTACCAGCGTCAGCAGTTCCCGATCGCTGCTGCTGCCTTCGCCGAGATCGGCATTCAGATCAATTTTCATGCGTAAGCCCCCAGGCTATCTGATCCAGCGCGCGCTGCTGCTGCTGTTTCGCCAGCAGCGCCTCCTCCAGCGTACACGGAATAAAGTGAATCGGTTCGCCGAGCCGGATTTGCGCCAGCTGATAAATATCCGCCTCGATGATGCAGGCGATCCGCGGATAGCCGCCGGTGGTCTGTGCATCCGCCATCAGCACAATAGGCTGGCCGTTTGGCGGCACCTGTACCACGCCAGGCACCAGACCATGTGAGAGCAGATCGCGCGTGGCGGTCCGCTGCAGGCTGTCGCCCTGCAGGCGATATCCCATGCGGTTACTCTGCGGGCTCAGTTTCCACGGGTTACGCCAGAATGCCTCCTGCGCCTCCTGGGTAAATTCGCTATATTCCGGACCCGGCAGCGCACGAATGCGGTTCCCCCACAGCAGCTGGCGCACACCCGCCGGCTGGCTGAAGCGGCGGGTTGGCTCGCCCAGCGGCAGACGATCGCCATCCTGCAGCCTGCGGCCCTGCCAGCCGCCAAATGCAGCTTTCAGATCGGTGCTGTGCGAGCCCAGCATTTCTGCTACCGCAAACCCGCCGTTTACCGCCAGATAACTGCGCATGCCGCTGGTTGGCATGGATAGCGTAAGAACCTGACCACGCCGCACCGGCAGGCGCCATCCGGTCCAGACCGGCTTGCCATCCAGCTCAGCGTTACAGGCGGCTCCCGTCAGCGCAAACCAGCCGTCGCGCTGAAACTCCGCCCTGAACTGACCCAGCACAATCTCCAGTACCGCGCTGTTCTCGCTGTTACCCACCAGCATATTTGCGGTACGCATGGAGGGCTCATCCAGCGCACCGCTCAGGCTGACGCCCAGCTGACGCCAGCCGTGCCGCCCGCGATCCTGTACCGAGGTCATTAACCCGGCGCGTAAAATATTCAGCATATGCCCTCCTTCTGCGGCACAAACCGAACGCGATCGCCGGGGCGCATCAGCGTGGGCGGCTGCTTAAGCGGATCAAACAGGCTGAGTGGCGTATGGCCAATCAGCTGCCAGCCGCCGGGGGCAGCCAGCGGATAGATACCGGTCTGACTGCCGCCAATCCCCACTGAACCAGCCGGGACGGCCACGCGCGGCTCGGCGCGACGCGGCGTATGCAGTCGCGTATCCAGGCCGCCCAGATAGGGGAAACCAGGCTGGAAGCCAAGAAAATAGACAATGTAGTCTGCGCTGCTGTGCAGCTCTACCACCTGCGGCGGCGTCAGCCCGGCGCGATCTGCCACTTCTGACAGATCGGGTCCGGCACTGCCACCATACACCACCGGGATCTCAATCAGCCGGGGATTATTCTGCAGCTGCTCTTCACCCTCTTCCCACCAGCGCTGCAGACGCTCAATGGCGTCCTGCGCATCAATTTGTGACTCGCGCAGTATCAGCGTGAGGTTGTTCATACCGGGGATCACCTCCTGCACCTGCTCATCCTGCTGCAGTCGTTCACATAATCCCCAGATGCGCTGCTGACTGGCGAGCGAAACCGGCGGCGCCAGTTCCAGTACAACCGCCCGCTCTCCCAGTAAATAACAACGTGCCTGTTGCAAAACCCACCTCCCGATCGTGAATAACGCGCGCCGGCAGACGTGCTGCGGCACGATAAACCTTTCACATAGCTGCTCAGGTTCAATAGGTTATGCAAAAGTGGCGGAGATGTGTCAACCAGTTTGCGCCCGGCGAGCGGACGCAGAGAGAGAAAAATCAGGCAGGATTGTCGATATCGATAAAGGTAACATCGAGGTGGTAATGCTGCGCCAGCCACTCACCCAGCGCTTTGATACCGTCGCGCTCGGTCGCGTGATGGCCCGCGGCGAAAAAGTGCAGCCCCTGTTCGCGCGCGCTGTGAATGGTCTGCTCAGAGACTTCGCCCGTAATAAAGGCGTCAACGCCGGCCGCGGCCGCGTTGTCGATAAAGCCCTGACCACCGCCGCTGCACCAGGCCACGCGTTTGATCAGCGCGGGTGCGTTATCACCGCAGTGCAGCGGCGTGCGTCCCAGACGCTGCGCGATTTTTTCTGCCAGGTCGCTGCCGCTGAGCGGCGTGCGCAGCTCACCCCAGGGCAGCAGCGGCTCGATTTCACCCCTGACGTCGATATCAAACAGGCGCGCCAGCTGCGCGTTATTCCCCAGCTGCGGATGCGCATCCAGCGGCAGATGCCAGCCATAGAGATTAATATCGTTAGCCAGCAGCGTGCGCAGACGCTGTCGTTTCATGCCTTTTATTGCCGGGGCTTCGTTTTTCCAGAAATAGCCGTGGTGTACCAGAACGGCATCGGCATTCCGCTTTACCGCTTCATCCAGCAGCGCCTGGCAGGCCGTAACGCCGGTAACCACTCTTCTGACTTCACTGCGTCCCTCAACCTGCAGTCCGTTAGGTGCATAGTCGCTAAACGCGCTGCTGTTTAGCTGCTGGTTAACGATCTTTTCCAGCTCAATGTTATTCATAAAGGCTCCGTCATCGCCTCAGGCCGCGCCGCGTGCGCGTTCAAAGGCGTCTAATGTCTTTTTGCGTGCCGCCTTATGTTCCACGATTGGCAGGGGATAATCGAGTTTCTTGTTATTTTTCTTCGCCCAGACGTGCGGCTGATGAATATCGCTGTCGGGCACATCTTTCAGCTCCGGCAGCCACTGCCGGATAAATGCGCCCTGCTTATCGAACCGTTCACCCTGGGTTGTCGGGTTGAAGATACGGAAATAGGGAACGGGATCGGTGCCGGTAGAGGCTGCCCACTGCCAGCCGCCGTTGTTAGCAGCGAAATCACCGTCAATCAGCTGTTCCATAAAGTAGCGCTCGCCCTGCCGCCAGTCGATAAGCAGATCTTTTACCAGAAAGCTGGCGGTGATCATGCGCAGCCGGTTGTGCATCCAGCCAATGCTGTTCATCTGGCGCATACCTGCATCAACGATGGGATAGCCGGTTTTGCCCGCTTTCCAGGCGTCAAAATGGGCGCTGTCTTTCTGCCAGCTGACGTGATGGGTCCAGTCGATAAACGGCTGATGTTTACAGAGCGCCGGATAGGCCACGATCAGATGGCGATAGAATTCCCGCCAGATCAGCTCACTGATCCAGGTAAAGGCTTTTCCTCCTTTCAGCGCATCAGCATGCTCTTTCACAATCCGATGCAGACACTGCCGGGGTGAGAGTACGCCGGTTGAGAGATAGGCTGACAGCTGGCTGGTCCCGTCGCTGGCAGGTGTATCGCGCTCTAAGGGATAATCCAGTACCGGCTGTCTGGCGAAGGCGCGCAGGCGTTTTAACGCCGCCTGTTCGCCGGCCGGAAACAGCTTTTCATCGGGTTTTTCAGTCGGATAATCAAATGCGGGGATCTTTTTCAGGCTTTTCAGCGGCGCATCACCGCGCGCGGCAGGAGCGCTATGGCACTCTGGCATCCCCTTCTGCAGCCGTTTTACAAACGCTTTGCTGAACGGCGTGAAGACTTTGAACGTCGTATTATTGCCGGTCTGCACGCTACCCGGCGGCAGCAGCAGGCTGTCATCAAATCCTTGACAGGTAATACCCTGCTCATCCAGCTGTTTTTCGACGGCAGCGTCGCGCTCGCGCTCGTTAATTTCATACTGATAGTTGTAAAACAGCGCATCCACCCGATGCGTTTTGCAGAAGTCGCTCAGGTAATTAACCGAAGCAGCAAAATCATCGCACTGATGAAAATGCAGCGGAATGCCGCGTTCCGCCAGCGCCTGCTGCAGCTCACACAGGTTCTGATGAATAAAGGTCGCCTGTTTTGCTGACATGCTATGCTGCCGCCACTGTTTCGGCGTGGCGATAAACAGCGCCATGACGTCAGCCTTTTTATCATGACACGCTGCCGCCAGCGCGCTGTTATCGTTAATACGCAGATCGTTGCGCAGCCAGAGCAGGTGTGTGGTCATGGGGCCTTGTCCTTATTGTCCGTAACGCAGGCGCAGTGCTTCCGGGTAGGGATCGAAATAGCGCTGCTGCGCCAGCCAGGGATGCGGATACTCAGCCATGTAGTGTTTCAGCATAGTAATAGGGGCCAGCAGCGGCTGAACGCCACAGCGATAGCGATCGATCAGCTGCGCCAGTTCCTGACGCTGAGGAGAGCTGAGTTTTGGCCGGAAATAGCCCTGTACATGCATCAGCACATTAGTGTGATTGCGGCGCGATGCGCGATGCGACATTAGCTGCATCAGCCGGTTACGGTACTCAAACGCATACTCTTCCAGCGACGCCCATTTATCCATAGCGGCCACAAAGCGTCCCAGTTCGCGATAGGCGTCCTGCGCGTGCGACAGCAGCAGCAGTTTGTACCGGCTGTGAAAGGCGATCAGTTTGTGCCGCGTCAGTCCGCTGCGCCACATTTCGTTGAACTCATGCAGCGCAAATACGCGCCCGGTGAAGTTTTCGCGCAGAACCGGATCATGCAGGCGGCCATCCTCTTCCAGCGGCAGCCAGGGCATCTCCTGCTGTAAAAAAGAGGTAAAGATGCCGATGCCCGATTTGCGATTATTGTTTGTGGCAGGATCGTAAACGCGCACCCGCTCCAGACCGCAGCTGGGTGATTTGGCGCAGAGAATATAGCCGCAAAGATGGTGCAGCGATTTGACGCGCTCCGCTGACCAGCTGCGCATTTCGCTGGTGACTTCCTGATTGTCATCTTTGCTGAAACAGATATGGATCTGATCGTCGCCCTGCTTCACCAGCCTCAATGCCGGACGCGGTGTGGGCAGGCCGATAGCCATTTCAGGACAGACGGGCTCATAGCGCACAAATTGCGCGAGTTCGTCCGTTGCAAAGGCAAAACGCTTGTGGCCGCCATCAAATCGGACGCTATCCCCGAGCAGGCAGGCACTGATGCCGACAGGAATTTTCTCGCTCATACTTGTACAACCTCCAGAATCTTGTAGAGGTTTAAGTGTAGCGCAAATGGTGATGAATGGCAGGATGTAGCAGGCGCTATAAGGAAAATTTTGTCAAAAAAAGCGGGCGCTTTGGGTAAAAGCGTCCGCCTCAGTCATAAAAAACTCTGTTACCAGTAAATACCGCCTGCCACCTCGGACTGCGCCAGCCATACCGGCTTAGTACTGGTTTTGCACCAGATACGGTGCAGGTAGCTATAAAAACGCGCACGATCGCGGCGAAATAGCATAAAAGGAAGCGCCGCAACGCCTGCAATCAGCACCAGCGTGCGCCGTATAACGATTTTTGGCAGTGAATAGCGTTTATCCATTGCGTTCCTCCTGAGCAATCTGTTGTAAAGTGTGATCTGCCGCAAATATTACTCCTGGCTGCTCACTTTTGCTACTCATCAGACCACTTATTCTGAACTTTTTTTGACCATTTTCCCGCTCCACAGAATGGCGTTACAACGGTGTGAATAACGGGTTATTTTATTGGGGTAAATCGCTGCGCGGACGCCGCTGCGGTTTATTGCTAAAGTAGAGAAAACCGTGTCGCAGGAGCCCACGTGACAACCATTTTGATTGTGGAAGATGAAAAAGAGATCCGCCGTTTTGTACGTCTGGCGTTAGAGAGTGAAGGCGTAAAAATTGTTGAAGCTGAACAGCTGCAGCGTGGTCTGATTGAAGCGGCAACGCGCAAGCCCGATCTGGCGATCCTCGATCTCGGCCTGCCTGACGGTGATGGCATCGCGTTTATTCGTGAAGTACGCCAGTGGAGCACTATGCCGGTTATTGTGCTTTCAGCCCGCAGTGACGAGCAGGATAAGATCGCAGCGCTGGACGCGGGTGCGGATGATTATCTGACAAAACCGTTTGGCATTGGCGAACTGCTGGCCAGGGTGCGGGTGGCTTTACGTCGTCATCAGGGCAGTCAGCCCGATGCGCGCGTGCTGTTTGGTGAAGTCTGCGTTGACCTGGCTGCACGCCGTATCACCCGCAGCGGTCAGGAAGTGCATCTGACGCCAACCGAGTTTCGCCTGCTCAGTCTGCTGCTGAATAACGCCGGCAAGGTGCTGACGCAGCGCCAGCTGCTGAATCAGGTCTGGGGCCCCAATGCGGTGGAACACAGCCACTATCTGCGCATCTATATGGGCCACCTGCGTCAGAAGCTCGAAGAAAACCCGACGCAGCCTGCTCACCTGCTGACGGAAACCGGTATCGGCTACCGTTTTATGCCATAAAAAAAGGCCGCAGCAGCGGCCCTTTTCACTGTATCACCCTCAGGCGTTCTTCAGAACTTCGCTGACAATTTCCACCGCTTCTTTCTCAATCAGCTCGCGATGCTCAGCGCCAAGGAAGCTTTCGCAGTAAATCTTGTAAGCATCTTCAGTGCCGGACGGACGCGCGGCAAACCAGCCGTTCTCCGTCATGACTTTCAGTCCGCCAATAGATGCGCCGTTACCCGGAGCAGCCGTCAGGCGTGCGGTAATCGGATCGCCCGCCAGCGTATCAGCGCTGACCATCTCTGGTGACAGCTTTGACAGCGCGGCTTTCTGTGCCGAGGTCGCAGACGCCTGCAGACGATTGTAGCTTGGCGCACCAAAGCGCTCCGCCAGCTCATCATAGTGCTGCTGCGGATTTTTACCGGTCACCGCCGTGATTTCAGCGGCCAGCAGGCAGAGAATAATGCCATCTTTATCCGTTGACCAGGCTGAACCATCAAAACGCAGGAAGGAAGCCCCCGCGCTCTCTTCGCCGCCAAAGCCAAAGCTGCCGTCGAACAGGCCATCAACGAACCACTTAAAGCCCACCGGTACTTCTACCAGCTTGCGCCCGATATCATTAACCACGCGGTCGATCATCGCACTGGAGACCAGCGTTTTGCCCACGGCAACATCACTACCCCACTGCGGACGATGCTGGAAAAGATAGTTGATAGCGACGGCCAGGTAGTGGTTTGGATTCATCAGGCCAGCTGGCGTGACAATACCGTGACGGTCATAATCGGGATCGTTGCCGAAGGCCAGATCAAACTTGTCTTTATACGCCAGCAGACCCGCCATCGCGCACTCTGATGAACAGTCCATGCGCACCACGCCATCTTTATCCAGATGCATGAAGCGGAAGGTCTGGTCGATAGCGTCATTAACGATGGTCAGATCGAGGTTGTAATGCTCAGCGATACGCTGCCAGTAAGCCATACCTGAGCCGCCAAGCGGATCTACGCCAATTTTCAGTCCCGCTTTCTGAATCGCCGGGAAGTCGATAACCTGCGCCAGTCCTTCAACATAAGGCTGAATCAGATCCTGCTCAACAATGTGGCCGCTCTGCCACGCCTGATCCAGCGGCAGACGTTTCACATCCTGCAGACCGCCTTTGATCAACTGGTTAGCGCGATCTTCCACCACTTTTGTGACGTTGGTATCAGCCGGTCCACCGTTTGGCGGATTGTATTTAATGCCGCCATCTTCCGGTGGATTGTGTGAAGGGGTGATCACAATGCCGTCAGCCTGCGCGCCGCCGCGTTTGTTATGCTCCAGAATAGCATTGGAGATAGCGGGCGTTGGCGTGTAGCCGTTATCCTGCTGCACGATGACATCCACACCGTTCGCCGCCAGCACTTCCAGTACTGACAGAATAGCGGGCTCAGAAAGCGCGTGCGTATCTTTGCCCACGTAGCATGGACCCGTAATACCGTTCTTTTTGCGCTCTTCGGCGATCGCCTGTGCGATAGCCAGAATGTGCTCTTCATTGAAGCTGTGACGTCCCGCGCTGCCGCGGTGGCCAGATGTGCCAAATTTCACCGCATGGTCCGGGTTAGCCGCATCCGGCTTCAGGACGTAATACTGCGAGGTTAATTGTGCAACGTTAATCAAATCGCTCTGCTGGGCAGGCTGCCCGGCACGGGGGTGATTGGCCATTGGCGCTTCTCCCTGACGCTTCAGTTTAAATGGTGCCGCAAACTTTCTCTGTCAGCTCCGGAGGGAACTGCATAGCCAGCATGATGTGCTCCACCATGCTGCATTTACGGCCTGTATTGGTGTTTGTGATGACCCAGTAAGGTGTACCTGGCACATGCTTAGGTTTGGTATGCGTGCCATTTTGCAGCAGCGTATGCTCATCACCGGCAAAATAGACGCGCGTACGTCCCTGCAGCGATGCGGTTGCATCGGCAAATGCATCAGGATCGAGACGATAGAGCGTTGACAAAATCAGCATAAAGCGGTTAACCGCTTTTTTCTGCTCGGCATACTCATCTGACAGCATCAGCTCGCGCATGGCACGCACGCGGTCCTGCGGACGCGCTTCAGGCTCTGCTGCTGCTGTCGCCTCTTTTACCGGGGCCGTTACTGCTGGCGCTGCTGCAGCGCGCGAGCTGGCGGTAAATTTCAGCATGCGACGCAGTATGTCTGAGGCGCTTTCACCGATGTGCTGCGTGTGGCTGGCAATATAACGGTAGAGTTCTTCGTCAACTTCAATCGTTTTCATCTTATTCCGTACGAGTCTGGCAACTAGCAGAATCCCGCATTCTGCAACGCCCTTACCGGTAGCGGGCACGCAGAGAGCCTGGGATCTGACATATTGATTATAAAGTTAAATCCGCAATAGCTGATAGCGCTGGCAACGTTTACGGGCAAAAGTCAGAATATGCCCTAATACCTGGCGACCGCCACCCGGACAGGTAGAATCATGATACCCTAACCCACGCTCTCAACTGTAAGAACTTTAGCCATGATTTTGAATACCCGTCTGCAAACTGCACAATCTGATTCTCACAGCGCACCGGTTTTGCTTATCCATGGCCTGTTCGGCAGCCTGGATAACCTTGGCGGGCTGGCGCGTGGCGTAGCCGATGCGCGTACTACGCTGCAGGTGGATGTGCGCAACCACGGTTTATCGGCGCGCAGCAACAGCATGAGCTATGCTGCAATGGCGCAGGATATGGTTGATACGCTGGATGCGCGGCAGATCACGCAGGTTGATGTGATTGGCCACTCGATGGGGGGCAAAATCGCTATGGCACTGAGTGCGCTGGCGCCTGAACGCGTTGGCAAGCTGGTGCTGATTGATATCGCTCCCGTTGACTATCAGACGCGCCGGCACGATGAGATCTTTGCGGCGATTCGCGCGGTATCCGCAGCCGGCGTGACGCGCCGCAGTGAAGCCGCAGCGGTGATGCGACAGTTTATCCCTGAAGAGGGGATCATTCAGTTTATCCTGAAGTCCTTTGCTGAAGAAGAATGGCGGTTTAACGTGCCGGTATTATGGGATAACTACGCGACGATATCGGGCTGGGAACCTATTCCCGCCTCGGCTCATCCGGCGCTGTTTATTCGCGGCGGCGACTCTCCTTATCTGGATAATCACTATCGGGCCGCGCTGCTGGCCCAGTTTCCTGAGGCGCGGGCGCAGGTCATTGCCGGTGCCGGGCACTGGGTGCATGCAGAGAAGCCTGATGCCGTGTTACGTGCCGTGCGGCGCTTTTTTACGCTCTGAAAGCAAAAGCTTACTGCGCTATGTTTAAGATTGGCGTCGCGTCTGACGCTGGAGTATGATGTCGCGCTAAAATTTTGCCACGGTGGTCAGACACTGTGGCTGGCCGATAATGTGTTTAATCGCGCGGCGCCGTTCGCGCCCACTCAGTTTCGCAAATCATGGCAAAAGAACAGACAGACCGTACCACGCTTGATCTCTTTGCAGACGAGCGACGACCGGGCCGCCCGAAAACCAGCCCGCTGTCGCGCGATGAGCAGCTGCGCATTAATAAGCGCAATCAGCTTAAACGCGATAAGGTTCGTGGGCTACGGCGCGTGGAGCTCAAAATGTCCGGCGAAGCGGTTGACGCGCTCAATACGCTGGCTGAGCAGCAAAATATCAGCCGCAGCGAGCTGATTGAGCAGATGCTGCTGACGCAGCTCAAACTCATATAATTTATGCAGACCGCACACTGGAACACAAACTCTGCGCTTTGCGCGTTCCGCGCTTTTTCAGGGTCTGCTATCATTCGCTTATCTGTATAGTCTGTTGACTTACTCTCACATTCAGGATTTAAGAGGCTACCTAACCCATGGCAATCGTAGGCATTTTCTTCGGCAGCGATACCGGCAACACTGAAAACATTGCAAAGATGATCCAGAAACAACTGGGTAAAGATGTCGCCGAAGTGCATGACATTGCTAAGAGCACGAAAGAAGATCTGGAAGCGTTTGATATTCTGCTGCTGGGTATTCCTACCTGGTATTATGGTGAGGCGCAGTGCGACTGGGATGACTTTTTCCCGACGCTGGAAGAGATTGACTTCAATGGCAAGCTGGTTGCACTGTTTGGCTGTGGCGACCAGGAAGATTATGCCGAGTACTTCTGCGATGCGCTGGGTACGATTCGCGACATTATTGAGCCAAATGGCGCAATCATCGTGGGCCACTGGCCTGTTGAAGGTTACCACTTTGAAGCCTCCAAAGGTCTGGCCGATGAGAAGCATTTCCTCGGGCTCGCCATCGATGAAGATCGTCAGCCAGAGCTGACGAATGCGCGCGTCGAGGGCTGGGTGAAGCAGATTTTTGATGAGCTGCAGCTTAAAGAAATTATTGAGGCATAATGTGTTGCCGTTACCCGATGCAGGCACGGTTAACATCGGGTAACGGAATTGCCTATAAAAATAATAGCTACGCTTTTTTAACTTTTCCCTGCAATTCTGTAGAATACCCGCAACGGTTAACGGCTTATTCCTCTGTCAGCAGGCTGAGGCTGAGTGAACTGAGAACCCAGCACTGTATAATCCCGCCGGCGACAGCAAGAGCGTTACTCCCGCCTCTGGTGATTTCTTTAGCATTTGCCTGGTTTCTATTCGCCTGCCCCGGTTCTATAATGAGACGCAAATGAGAATGCGCGTTAACCACACATTCAAGGCTGTTAAGCCGCAAATGACTAGCAAAGTAACAGGACAATATCCGCATGACTGACAACAATTCCGCATTGAAAAAGGCTGGCCTGAAAGTCACGCTGCCCAGATTAAAGATTCTGGAAGTGCTTCAGGAACCCCAGTGCCATCACGTCAGCGCGGAAGATTTGTACAAACGCCTGATCGATATGGGCGAAGAGATTGGTCTGGCCACGGTATATCGCGTTCTGAACCAGTTTGACGACGCGGGCATTGTAACCCGTCATAACTTCGAAGGCGGCAAGTCCGTTTTTGAATTAACGCAGCAGCAGCATCACGATCATCTTATCTGCCTGGACTGCGGTAAAGTGATTGAGTTCAGCGATGAGTCGATCGAAACCCGCCAGCGCGAAATCGCGACCCGCCACGGCATTAAGCTTACTAACCATAGCCTCTATCTGTATGGTCACTGCGAAGTGGGTGACTGCCGGGAAGATGAAACGCTGCATAACGATAAATAACGTCAGCTACGCTGTAAAATAAAAAAACCGGTGCAGGCACCGGTTTTTTTGTTGCTGCAGTTCAGGCGACCAGTGTCTCCTGCAGATAGCGCCAGCGCGGATTTTCCGTTGTGCAGTCCAGCACCGCCAGCGAAATACGGCTGTGGCTCTCGCCGTTCAGTATCTGCAGTTCGCGATACTGAATGGTGACCTCTTTTTGCTGCTCAGAAATGATTGCATGTTCGCTGGTCGCGATGCGCACTCCTTCACGCTGTCCGCACAGGCGGCGAAAAAGATCTTCAACGTCATTCAGATTCAGCTGTCTGCCCTGTGGCGTAACCATCCGGAAATCAGGATGGAAATGCGACAGCAGCAGCCCCATGGTATCGTTGCTGACATCCGCATGATTAAAAATACGTTCAATGAGCTGATGTAAAACCACAACGCTATGTTTGGCTTCCTGAGCGAGGCTTGTCATTATTTTTCCCTTTTTGCTAGCCACAGACCAAGTCCGGAGTGCGCATAGCCTACCTGAAAAAAAGGATTTAACACGGTCAAATGCGTTAATTTTTTTAAAGTCAGACAAGTCGTAAACCCGCATACCAGCTCGATTTTATTTAACGCAGAATAAATGGTTGCCGGGAAGCAAAAGAGGATAATAAAAAAGGGCGAATGCTCGCCCTTATATAATTTTATGATGCCGGAAGCGGTTATTATTCGCTGCCGATCTTCGCCCAGGTATCACGCAGGCCTACCGTGCGGTTAAATACCAGCGCTGATGGCTGCGAGTAGACGCTGTCCGCGCAGAAGTAGCCCTCACGCTCGAACTGGTATGGCGAGGTTGCTGCCGCTTCGCGCAGTCCTGGCTCCACAAAGCCCTGCTTGATCTGCAGCGAGTCCGGATTCAGGGTCGCGAGGAAATCCTCTGCCGCGCCCGGGTTAGGCACGCTGAACAGACGATCATAGAGGCGGAACTCAGCGGGCAGCGCATGAATTGCGGAGACCCAGTGGATCACCCCTTTTACTTTGCGGCCATCAGCCGGGTCTTTGCTCAGCGTATCCACATCGCAGGTTGCATAGATGCAGGTGATGTTGCCCGCCTCATCTTTTGCCACGCGCTCAGCGCGAATCACATAAGCGTTACGCAGGCGCACTTCTTTACCCAGTACCAGACGCTTATACTGCTTGTTAGCTTCTTCACGGAAATCTGCGCGATCGATCCACACTTCGCGGCTGAAAGGCACGTCGCGCGTTCCCATCTCCGGCCGGTTGGGATGGTTTGGCATGGTGATGATCTCATCATGCCCGGCAGGCAGGTTTTCAATCACGACTTTAAGCGGGTCGAGCACGGCCATAGCACGCGGCGCATTTTCGTTGAGGTCGTCACGAATGCATGACTCCAGCGAAGCCATCTCAACGATATTGTCCTGTTTGGTGATACCGATGCGGCGGCAGAACTCACGAATTGATGCCGCGCTGTAACCACGACGGCGCAGGCCTGAAACGGTCAGCATGCGCGGATCGTCCCAGCCTTCAACCCGCTTCTCGCTCACCAGCTGCGTCAGCTTGCGCTTCGACATCACCGCATATTCCAGATTCAGGCGCGAAAATTCATACTGCCGCGGATGCACCGGAATCGTGATGTTATCCAGCACCCAGTCATACAGGCGACGGTTATCCTGAAACTCCAGCGTACAGAGCGAATGCGTGATCCCTTCCAGCGCATCGGAGATGCAGTGCGTGAAATCGTACATCGGATAGATGCACCACTTGTTACCGGTCTGATGGTGCTCGGCAAACTTAATGCGGTAGAGCACCGGATCGCGCATCACAATAAAGCTGGAGGCCATATCGATTTTGGCACGCAGGCACGCCTTACCCTCTTCAAAGCCACCATCGCGCATTTTCCGGAACAGCGCCAGGTTCTCTTCGACGCTGCGATCGCGATACGGGCTGTTTTTGCCCGGCGCCGTCAGCGTGCCGCGATACTCGCGGATCTGCTCGGGTGACAGTTCGTCAACGTACGCCAGTCCTTTGTTGATCAGCTCGACAGCATAATTAAACAGCTGATCAAAATAGTCGGATGAGTAACGAATGTTGCCACTCCACTCAAAGCCCAGCCATTGCACATCATTTTTGATCGACTCGACGAACTCCATATCCTCTTTAACCGGATTGGTATCATCGAAACGCAGATTGCATTCCCCCTGATAATCCTGTGCGATTCCAAAGTTCAGGCAGATCGATTTTGCATGGCCAATATGCAGATAACCATTGGGCTCTGGCGGGAAACGGGTATGCACACTACTGTGCTTACCGCTCGCCAAATCTTCGTCGATGATCTGACGAATAAAGTTCGTTGGGCGGGCTTCAGCCTCACTCATCTCAAAATCCTCAAACAATAACGGGTGATTTTACCTCGAAGTAACGGAGTATGATCCACAAAGCGCTGAAGGGAAACAACCGTTTGTTGGCGCTTTTAAAACAAAAAAGGCAGGAATCGCTTCCTGCCTTATCGGTTAGACGCCCGGGGTTAGTTTTTCACCTCATAGAGCGGCGTTTCGCCGGCAACGACCGTGCCGGTTGCCAGCAGCGTAAGACCTGCGAAGTCGTCGCTGTTGCTGACCACCACCGGACTGATCATCGAGCGCGCGTGAGCGTTCAGATAGTCCAGATCCATCTCCAGGATCGGCTCGCCAGCGGTAACGGTCGCGCCCTCTTCCACCAGCCGGGTAAAACCGCGCCCTGCCAGCGCAACGGTGTCCAGCCCCATATGCACCACTATCTCAACGCCGCTCTCTGTTTCCAGACAGAAGGCGTGATTGGTATTGAAGATTTTCACTATGGTACCGGCAATCGGTGCCACCACGCGGCTATCCGACGGCTGAATGGCCAGGCCATCACCTACCGCTTTGCTGGCGAACGCTTCATCCGGCACCTTATCCAGCGCCACTACATGACCTGATACCGGTGCCAGCAGCGTGGCAATCGCCTTATGTGTAGCCGCGGGCGCAGGCGCTGCTGCTGCCACAACCGGTTTAGCCACAGGCGCAGCGCTGGCGGCCGCCACCGGGCCTTTGGTCAATACGGACTTCATCGCAGTAGCGATACTCTCCGCCTGCGTACCCACAATAATCTGCACGCTCTGCTTATTAAGACGAATAACGCCTGAAGCGCCGATACGTTTTGCCACACCTTCGCTGACCTGTGCGGAATCTTTCACGTTCAGGCGCAGGCGCGTGATACAGGCATCAATATGCGTCAGGTTTTCAGAGCCGCCGACGGCAGCAATATAGCGACGCGCCAGCGATTCAGTCGCCGTTTCACCGCTACTTTCAGGCGTGACATTCACATCATAACCATCGGTTTCATCATCCGCTGCCAGCTCGCGGCCCGGCGTCAGCAGATTAAATTTGCGGATAGTGAAACGGAAGACGACGTAATAGATCACGAAGAAGACCAGGCCCTGCGGGATCAGCATCCACCAGTGCACCGCCAGCGGGTTACGCGACGAGAGCACCATATCTACCAGGCCGGCGCTGAAGCCAAAGCCGGCAATCCACTGCATGCTGGCCGCAATAAACACGGAAATACCGGTGAGTACCGCGTGGATCACATAGAGCACCGGGGCCACGAACATAAAGGAGAATTCCAGCGGCTCAGTGATACCGGTAAAGAATGCGGCAAAAGCGGCTGCCAGCATAATGCCGCCCACTTTTGCCCGATTCTCAGGACGCGAGCAGTGATAGATAGCCAGTGCCGCACCCGGCAGGCCAAACATCATGATCGGGAAGAAGCCTGCCTGGTAGCGACCCGTAATACCCGGAATGCCGCTGCCGTTAGCAATAGACTGCGCGCCGCCGAGGAATTTTGGAATGTCGTTAATACCCGCAACATCAAACCAGAACACGGAATTGAGCGCGTGGTGCAGGCCAACCGGGATCAGCAGTCGGTTAAAGAAGGCGTATACCCCCGCCCCGACAGAACCCAGTTTCTGGATATGTTCCCCAAAGCTTACCAGACCACCGAAGATCACCGGCCAGACGTACATCAGGATAAACGCCACGACAATCATCAGGAAGGAGACCAGAATCGGTACCAGGCGACGCCCGCTGAAGAAAGAGAGCGCTTTAGGCAGTTCGACATGGCTGAAGCGGTTATACATCTCCGCCGAAAGGATACCCACCATGATACCGACAAATTGGTTTTCAATTTTGCCAAACGCCGCAGGCACCTGCTCAAGCGGCATTTTCTGGATCATAGCGACTGCAGCAGGCGAACAGAGCGTGGTCACCACAAGAAAGCCAACAAAGCCGGTCAGGGCCGCTGCGCCATCTTTATCCTTAGACATACCGTACGCGACACCAATCGCAAACAGTACCGACATATGGTCGATAATCGCGGAGCCTGACTTTATCAGCAGTGCCGCCAGTGCGTTACCTGCCCCCCAGCTGTCGGGATCGATCCAGTAGCCTACCCCCATCAGGATAGCGGCCGCCGGCAGCGTGGCCACCGGCACCATCAGCGCACGGCCGACTTTTTGTAAATAGCCTAATATACTCACCTTGTTCTCCCCCTATGAGACTGGCGTATCCCCTGGTACGGGTTGGTTTTATTATCCCGGCACCTGGCGTGTTGATAAGACGATTCTCTGCGAGATGCAGTGTAAAGATAAATTAATTCGCCTCGCAAATTAAAACCGCTCCAGTTGTGACTTTTATCACCTTAATAGCCAATATAAGTCGCTTAATACTGGTCACTGCCACAAACTTATTTTATGATAAAAAATATCAACCGCTCTTTTTCGCTGTAGCCTGCTGATAAACGCGTTAACCTCATTCACACTTGATCACGGCTGCTACAGCATATTCTTTTTATCTGTTTAACCGAGGTGCACTATGAGACTGATTCCGCTGGCTACACCTGCTCAGGTTGGCAAATGGGCAGCCCGCCATATCGTCAACCGGATTAACGCCTTTAACCCAGGCCCTGAGCGTCCCTTTGTTCTGGGATTGCCTACGGGCGGCACGCCGCTGGAAGCTTACAAGCATCTGATTGAGATGCACAAAGCGGGCCAGGTCAGCTTTAAGCATGTTGTCACATTCAATATGGATGAGTATGTCGGTCTGCCGAAAGCGCACCCGGAAAGCTATCACAGCTTTATGTATCGCAACTTTTTCGATCACGTTGATATTCCGTCAGAAAACATCAATCTTCTGAATGGCAATGCGGAAGATATTGACGCAGAATGTCGCCAGTATGAAGAGAAGATTCGTGCGTTTGGTAAAATCCACCTGTTTATGGGTGGTGTAGGCAATGATGGCCATATTGCGTTTAATGAACCCGCCTCCTCGCTCTCATCGCGTACACGTATAAAAACGCTGACGCATGATACGCGTGTCGCTAATTCACGCTTTTTCGATGGCGATGTCAGCCAGGTCCCTAAATATGCGCTGACCGTTGGCGTGGGTACGCTGCTTGATGCCGAAGAGGTAATGATCCTGGTGACAGGCCACGTCAAAGCGCTGGCGCTTCAGGCCGCGGTAGAAGGCAACGTAAACCATATGTGGACCATCAGCTGTCTGCAGCTGCATCCAAAAGCGGTTGTGGTATGTGATGAGCCAGCGACAATGGAACTGAAAATTAAAACGGTAAAATATTTCCGCGAGCTTGAAGCGGAAAATATGCAGGGCGTCTGAGAGCACGATGTAGAAGCCTGCTGTCGTTGACAGCTGGCGCAGCCGGGAGAGAGATAATGTACGCATTAGTAAACGGTCGGATTTTTACCGGCTATGACATTCTGGACGATCACGCGGTAGTTATCGCGGACGGTATTATTGATCGGGTTTGCCCGCGCGCCATGCTGGATGCAGCGCTACCGCAACAGGATATGGCCGGCGCGTTTATCGCTCCCGGCTTTATCGACCTGCAGCTCAACGGCTGCGGCGGTGTGCAATTCAACGATTCGCCTGAAGCGCTGAGCGTGGAAACGCTGGAGATAATGCAGCGTGCTAATGAAAAGTCAGGCTGTACCAGCTTTCTTCCAACGCTGATTACCAGCAGTGATGAACTGATGAAGCAGGCGGTGGAAACCATGCGCGCCTGGCTGACAACGCGCCAGAATCAGGCGCTGGGTTTGCACCTTGAAGGTCCGTGGCTCAACCGGGAGAAAAAAGGAACGCACAATCCGGCTCTGATACGCCAGCCCGATCCCGCACTGGTCGACTACCTTTGTGCCAACGCGGATGTCATTACTAAAGTCACGCTGGCGCCTGAACAGGCAGGCAGCGAGGTTATTCGTCAGCTCAGCGCAGCCGGTATCATCGTTTCTGCCGGTCACTCTAATGCGACCTATGCCGAGGCAAAAGCCGGCTTCAGCGCCGGCATTACCTTTGCGACCCATCTTTATAATGCGATGAGTCCTTTTAGCGGCCGTGAACCTGGACTGGTCGGTGCGCTGTTTGATTCGCCTGATGTATACTGCGGCATCATTGCAGATGGCTTACATGTCAATTACGCTAACGTGCGCATGGCAAAACGTCTCAAAGGCGAACGGCTGATTCTGGTTACTGACGCGACTGCGCCGGCAGGTGCTGCGATTGATAAATTCATTTTTGCAGGTAAAACAATATACTATCGCAATGGTCTGTGCGTGGATGAGCATGGAACCCTGAGCGGTTCAGCACTGACAATGATTGAAGCAGTGCAGAACAGCGTAGAGTATTGCGGCATTGCCCTGGATGAGGCGTTACGTATGGCAACGCTTTATCCGGCAAGAGCCATGGGCGTGGAGAAACAGCTGGGCACGGTAGCAGCAGGAAAAGCCGCCAACCTCACTGTTTTTACCCGCGATTATCAAATCATCAAGACGTTCGTCAATGGAGAGAGCGTCCTCAGCGAGTAAGCATTGAATGACCACTGGCGGCCAGACTCAAATAGGAAATGTCGATCTTGTCAAACAACTCAATAGCGCAGCCGTTTATCGGTTGATCGATCAACAGGGGCCGATTTCGCGCATTCAGATTGCCGATCTCAGCCAGCTTGCGCCCGCCAGTGTCACTAAAATTACCCGTCAGCTGATTGAACGCGGTTTGATCAAAGAGGTCGAGCAGCAGGCCTCTACCGGCGGTCGCCGCGCCATCTCCATTATCACGGAAACCCGTCATTTCCATACCATCGGCGTCCGTCTCGGACGCAACGACGCCACGCTTACCCTGTTTGATCTAAGCGGCAAATCGCTGGCGCAGGAAGATTATCCGCTACCGGAGCGCACGCAGGAGACGCTGGAGAACGCGCTGTTTAACGCTATCAGCGCGTTTATTAACGTGCATCAGCGGAAAATTCATGAGCTGATCGCTATTGCCGTCATCCTGCCCGGGCTGGTCGATCCGGTTAAAGGGATTATCCGCTATATGCCGCACATTGCCGTCAGCCACTGGCCGCTGGTTGCCAGCCTGCAGCAGCGGTTCAGCGTGACCAGCTTTGTAGGGCATGATATCCGCAGTCTGGCGCTGGCTGAGCACTACTTCGGTGCAAGCCGCGACTGCGCTGACTCGATTCTGGTGCGGCTGCATCGTGGAACCGGTGCCGGCATTATTGCTAACGGACAGATTTTTCTCGGCAGTAACGGTAACGTGGGTGAAATTGGCCATATCCAGGTCGATCCGTTAGGCGAACGCTGCCACTGCGGCAACTTCGGCTGTCTGGAAACCATCGCCGCAAATGGCGCGATTGAAAACCGCGTACGCCATCTGCTGAATCAGGGATATCCAAGTACGCTGTCGCTGGATAACTGCCTGATGCCGCAAATCTGTCACGCTGCTAATCAGGGCGACGCGCTGGCGTGTGAAGTGATTGAGTATGTGGGGCGTTATCTCGGCAAAGCGATTGCCATTGCAATCAACCTTTTTAACCCGCAAAAGGTGGTGCTGGCGGGCGAAATCACCGACGCCGACAAAGTGTTGTTTCCCGCCATCGAGAGCTGTATCAATACGCAGGTGCTGCGTGAGTTTCGTAAAAACCTGCCGGTGGTGCGCTCACAGTTGGATCATCGCTCCGCGATTGGGGCGTTTGCGCTGGCAAAACGCGCTATGCTGAATGGCATTCTGCTGCAGCATCTGCTGGAAGATTAATTGTAACCTGCCTGAGCAGGCCTGACGGGATCTTGTATGACCATTAAAAGCGTAATCTGTGATATCGATGGCGTGTTGATGCATGACAACACGGCCGTGAAAGGGGCTAATGAATTTCTGCAGCGTATCCTGGAAAAAGGCATGCCGCTGGTTGTGCTGACTAACTATCCGTCGCAGACTGCTCAGGATCTGGCCAACCGTTTCTCCAACGCCGGCGTCGACATTCCTGACTCAGTGTTTTATACCTCAGCCATGGCCACCGCTGATTTCCTGCGGCGTCAGGAGGGGAAAAAAGCGTATGTGATCGGAGAAGGTGCGCTGGTTCATGAACTCTACAACGCCGGCTTTACCATTACTGACGTCAATCCTGATTTTGTTATCGTCGGTGAAACCCGCTCGTTTAACTGGGATATGATGCATAAAGCCGCGTTTTTTGTGGCTAACGGCGCGCGCTTTATTGCGACCAATCCGGATACCCACGCGCGTGGATTTATTCCCGCCTGCGGCGCCCTCTGTGCCGGTATCGAAACCATTTCGGGCCGTAAGCCTTTTTATGTTGGCAAGCCCAGCCCCTACATTATGCGGGCGGCGCTGAACAAAATGCATGCGCACTCTGAAGAGACAGTGATCGTGGGTGATAACCTGCGCACCGATATTCTGGCGGGCTTCCAGGCGGGACTGGAAACTATTCTGGTGCTCTCTGGTGTTTCCACCCTGAGCGATATCGACGCAATGCCATTCCGCCCCGACTGGATTTTCCCTTCCGTCGCCGATATCGATCTGTTCTGACCGGCGCCGTGCACCTGCTGACGCCCTGCCCACCTGCCGGTGTGCGGGGCGTTACTGTTTTTGGCGCCTGATGATAAAAAGAGCTAAACCGGCAAATTATTAGATACCATCTAAAAAAACAGCCTTTATTTTGGTGTATATTCAATTTATTCACCTGTGCAACACTCTATTTATCATAAAAACGTTATTTTGCTTGCGCAACCACCATCAATTAGCGCATTTTCTTATACATCACGCAGCGCAGGCTGCCGGACAAATGCAAAATAACATCGCCACAGGGTGAGATCAGGAGTCAGTTATGTGTTCGATTTTTGGTGTGCTGGATCTGAAAAGCGATCCTGTTGAACTGCGCAAGAAAGCGCTGGAGTCTTCCCGTCTGATGCGTCACCGCGGCCCGGACTGGTCCGGGGTGTTTGCAGATGATAAGGCTATCCTGGTGCATGAGCGCCTCTCAATCGTTGACGTTAACAACGGCGCGCAGCCGCTGTATAACGCTGACCACACTCACGTACTGGCCGTGAACGGCGAAATTTATAACCATCAGGCGCTGCGCGCTGAGCTGAGCGATCGTTATGCGTTTCAAACCGGCTCCGACTGCGAAGTGATTCTGGCGCTCTATCAGGAAAAAGGCGTCGATTTCCTTGATGACCTGCAGGGTATGTTCGCTTTCATCCTGTGGGACAGCGTTAAACAGCAGTACCTGATTGGTCGCGATCATATCGGTATCATTCCGCTCTATATGGGCAATGATGAGCACGGTAACCTTTACGTGGCGTCTGAAATGAAAGCGCTGGTTCCGGTCTGCCGCTCTATTAAAGAATTCCCGCCGGGAAGCTTCCTCTCCAGCACTGATGGTGAAATCCGTCGTTACTGGCAGCGCGACTGGATGGATTTTGCGGCGGTTGCGCAGAACACCACCGATGCTGCAGGCCTGAAACATGCGCTGGAAGAGTCAGTAAAAAGCCATCTGATGTCTGATGTCCCTTACGGCGTGCTGCTCTCAGGCGGACTCGACTCTTCAATCATTTCGGCCGTTACCAAGCGTTTTGCGGCTAAACGGGTGGAAGATGCTGATAAGAGCGACGCCTGGTGGCCACAGCTGCACTCGTTTGCTGTGGGCCTGGAGGGTTCACCCGATCTGAAAGCTGCGCAGGCGGTCGCCGATCATCTCGGTACCGTACACCACGAAATTCATTTCACGGTACAGGAAGGCCTGGACGCGATCCGTGACGTGATTTACCACATCGAAACGTATGATGTCACCACGATTCGCGCCTCAACGCCGATGTATCTGATGTCACGCAAAATCAAGGCGATGGGTATCAAGATGGTGCTTTCTGGTGAGGGCGCAGATGAAGTATTTGGCGGCTATCTCTACTTCCATAAAGCACCAAACGCCCGTGAGTTCCATGAGGAGAACGTGCGTAAGCTGCTGGCGCTGCATATGTTTGACTGCGCGCGTGCGAACAAAGCGATGTCAGCCTGGGGCGTAGAGGCACGCGTGCCGTTCCTGGATAAAAAATTCCTGGATGTGGCAATGCGCATCAACCCGGAAGATAAACTGTGCGGCAGCAACGGGAAGATGGAAAAGCACATTCTGCGTGAATGCTTCTCATCGTATCTGCCGGAGAGCGTGGCGTGGCGTCAAAAAGAGCAATTTTCTGATGGGGTCGGTTACAGCTGGATCGATACGCTGAAAGAAGTGGCGGCGAAGCAGGTCAGCGATCAGCAGCTGGCAACCGCACATTTCCGCTTCCCGCACAACACGCCTGGCTCAAAAGAAGCGTATCTCTATCGCGAAATCTTTGAGGAGCTGTTCCCGCTGCCGAGCGCAGCAGA
The DNA here is from genome assembly GCF_002473195.1 of Pantoea sp. UBA7232. Lineage (NCBI taxonomy): Bacteria > Pseudomonadati > Pseudomonadota > Gammaproteobacteria > Enterobacterales > Erwiniaceae > Pantoea > Pantoea sp. UBA7232. The sequence continues at coordinate 201,198 of NZ_DKTK01000006.1, read as the reverse complement.
GTGCGTGCCTGGCGGACCTTCTGTGGCCTGCTCTTCTGCTAAAGCGATTGAGTGGGATGAGGCGTTCAAATCCATGGACGATCCTTCCGGCCGTGCCGTTGGCGTACATCAGTCCGCTTACAAATAAGCGCATCGCCGGATAGAGTAAGGGACCCGCTGCGGTCCCTTTTTAGTTGCAACTGACGCGGATGTGATCGAAAATTGCTGAATAAAGCGCCAGCCTGGTTACAAGCCAGACAAACAGGCGCCGCAAGGTAAAAAACGGCAAAAAAACTGTTGACGCTACAAAGCTCAATACGCATAATGCGCCCCGCAACGCCGTTGAAGGTAACGCGAAAAAAGATGGCTACGTAGCTCAGTCGGTTAGAGCACATCACTCATAATGATGGGGTCACAGGTTCGATTCCCGTCGTAGCCACCATCTTTTTTGCGGGAGTGGCGAAATTGGTAGACGCACCAGATTTAGGTTCTGGCGCCGCAAGGTGTGCGAGTTCAAGTCTCGCCTCCCGCACCATTTCAGTCTTCGGCAGCCGGATGGGGTATCGCCAAGCGGTAAGGCACCGGTTTTTGATACCGGCATTCCCTGGTTCGAATCCAGGTACCCCAGCCAATCCGATATGTTTTCGTGGATACGCGTTAACAGATGGGATATCGCCAAGCGGTAAGGCACCGGTTTTTGATACCGGCATTCCCTGGTTCGAATCCAGGTATCCCAGCCAGCATCGGGAAAAGCAGTAAAGCAGTATTATGGCTACGTAGCTCAGTCGGTTAGAGCACATCACTCATAATGATGGGGTCACAGGTTCGATTCCCGTCGTAGCCACCAGATAATTGGGGTGTCGCCAAGCGGTAAGGCACTGGTTTCTGATACCAGCATTCCGGGGTTCGAATCCCTGCACCCCAGCCATACAAAGACAATTTGATCAAACACCTATTGGGGTGTCGCCAAGCGGTAAGGCACTGGTTTCTGATACCAGCATTCCGGGGTTCGAATCCCTGCACCCCAGCCAAATTGCACAACAGGCCCGCTTTTGCGGGCTTTGTTGTTTCTGACGTTCTGAAACGGCAGGGCTTTCTGCCAGCGCGCCGCGCCAGCAGTAAGCGTGGGTGAGGTCAGAGTCCCAGCGCGTAGCGCAGCGCACGACGCTTCAGGCCGCCGGCACGCTCTGCCGCCATCAACCCCAGATTACGCGCCAGGCGCAGCGGCGGCAGTGAGTTGCTGAACGCAAAATAGAACAGATCCATGCCACCCTGCATCAGCAGATTATCGCGATAGCGTTCACGCTGATAGCGCTGCAGCACCGCCATTCCTGACCACGTCTGCGCCTGACTGCGCGCCTCAGTCAGCACGGTAATCAGCGCATCCACGTCGCGATAGCCCAGGTTAACGCCCTGCCCCGCCAGCGGATTAATCGTATGCGCAGCATCGCCCACCAGCGCCAGCCCCGGCATGACGTAGCGCGTGGCATGACGCCGGACCAGCGGAAACGACGCCGCGCTCTTTATCTGAAAACGGCCGAGACGGGCCGGGAAATTCAGCTTTACCTCTTTCTCCAGCTGGCTCAGCGGCAGCGCCTGCAGCTGACGGATACGCGCGGGTGCGTCATACCACACCAGCGATGCATGCTGGTCAAAAAGCGGCAGAAAAGCTCGCGGCCCCTGCGGCGTAAACTGCTGCCAGGTAGCATCACCCGCCGGATGCTCACACTCGGTACTGATAAGCATGCAGGATTGCGCATAGTTCCAGCCGTGCACGCCAATGCCTGCCAGCTGCCGCACCCGCGAGTTAGCGCCATCCGCGCCAACCACCAGCCGGGCATCAAGCGGTGCGCCCTGGTCCAGGGTGATGTGCCAGCCGCCGCTATGCGGCTGCAGATCCTGCAGCGTTGCCGGGCACAGCAGCGCGACGCCATCCTGCTGCATCTGCTCCCACAGCGCCCGCTGCAACACGCGGTTTTCTACCATATAGCCAAGCACCGGCAGCCCCAGCGATGCTGCATCAAACGTGACGTGCGCGCTCTGCCACTCCCAGGTTTCCAGTTTGCGATAGGGCGCACTGCGCATCGTCTCTACGCGCGCCCAGGCGCCCAGCTGCTGCAGTAACGCAACTGAAGAAGCACCAATCGCGGAGATGCGGATATCAGGCTCGCAGCTGCTATCAAACGGCTCAGGTTCTGCACGCTCAATGACAGCGACGCGGAACTGCTGCTGCGCCAGCCCGCACGCCAGCGCCGCCCCCACCATGCCACCTCCGACGATGACCACGTCATACTGTCTCTCCTGCATCAATCCTCACCTTTCCTGTTGCCCTGACGCCCCACGGCGTTTGCTGATAAACAAAGTGTACCGGAAATCATCCGGAAGGGGGCTGAGCCGCTGCCACATCTTTTTGTGTCCGCGCTGCCTGCAGCAGCCTGGCTGTCACGCTGGTGCGCGAAGTATGACAGGTACGCTGGTCACATCCCCCCCAAAGCATTACACTATGCCCCCTGCACTTCCCTGCTCAGATTCAATGGCTGGTTCAATGACCAAAAAACTGCATATCAAAACCTGGGGCTGTCAGATGAATGAGTATGATTCATCCAAGATGGCTGACCTGCTGAACAGCACGCACGGCTACACTCTGACGGAGGAAGCCGAAGACGCAGATGTTCTGCTGCTTAATACCTGCTCTATCCGTGAGAAAGCGCAGGAGAAAGTCTTTCACCTGTTAGGGCGCTGGAAAAAGCTCAAAGCGGCCAATCCCGATCTTATCATCGGCGTGGGCGGCTGCGTGGCGTCGCAGGAAGGCGATAAACTGCGCCAGCGTGCACAGTGTGTTGATATCGTCTTTGGACCACAGACGCTGCATCGCCTGCCGGAAATGATCAATCAGGTACGCGGGAATAAAAGCCCGGTAGTTGACGTCAGCTTCCCGGAAATTGAAAAATTTGACCGTCTGCCGGAACCGCGCGCTGAAGGCCCGACGGCTTTTGTCTCCATCATGGAAGGCTGCAATAAATATTGCACTTTCTGCGTGGTGCCGTATACCCGCGGCGAAGAAGTCAGCCGTCCCTGCGACGATATCCTGCTGGAAATCGCTCAGCTGGCCGCTCAGGGTGTGCGCGAGGTCAACTTGCTGGGTCAGAACGTCAACGCCTATCGCGGCGCAACCTTTGATGACCAGATCTGCACGTTTGCTGAGCTGCTGCGCCTCGTCGCCGCCATTGATGGTATCGACCGCATCCGCTTTACCACCAGCCATCCGATTGAGTTCACCGATGACATCATTGATGTCTATCGTGATACGCCAGAGCTGGTGAGCTTCCTGCATCTGCCGGTCCAGAGCGGCGCTGACCGTATTCTGACGCTGATGAAGCGGGCGCACACTGCGCTGGAGTACAAAGCGATTATTCGCAAGCTGCGCGCAGCACGTCCTGATATCGAAATCAGCTCTGATTTTATCATCGGTTTCCCGGGTGAAACTCAGCACGACTTCGAACAGACCATGAAGCTGATCCACGACGTTAACTTTGACACCAGCTACAGCTTTATCTACTCCGCCCGTCCGGGTACGCCTGCGGCTGACCTGCCAGACGACGTGCCGGAAGAGGAGAAAAAGCAGCGCCTTTATATTCTGCAGGATCGTATCCAGCAGCAGGCGATGGCGATCAGCCGCCGTATGGTGGGTACCGTTCAGCGTATTCTGGTTGAGGGTACATCACGTAAAAATGTGATGGAACTGACCGGCCGTACTGAAAATAACCGCGTGGTAAACTTTGAAGGCTCGGTGAACATGATTGGCAAATTTGTCGATGTTGAAATCGTTGATGTCTATGCCAACTCACTGCGCGGCGTGGTCGTACGCACTGAAGATCGCATGGGACTGCGCGTGGCGCAGAGTCCGGCGGCCGTCATTGCCCGTACCCGCAAAGAGGATGAAACCGGCGTCGGCCTGTATCAACCCTGACAGTTAATCACTGTGCGGCAGCACGCAGCGTGCTGCCGCCTGTTTCATCCGCCACCCCTTGCATTCTGCAGCGGTCGCCCAAATATCTTTCCCTGCGCTTGCGTCCTGGTGCTGTCCCATAAATAATTTTGTCATACGCTTATGACGCGCACGCGCGGCATCTATACACCTTTTCAACTGGCCCTGTGTGACCCAAAGGATTCAATTGAATATCGAAACTCGTGAAATCGCCCTGGAACCCGCCGATAACCAGCGTCTGATGAGCCTGTGCGGTCCGTTTGATGACAATGTGAAGCAGCTGGAACGCCGTCTGGGCATCGAAATCAACCGCCGCGACAACCATTTCAAACTGGTGGGCCGCGCGCTCAGCGTGGAGGCCGCCGCGCATATTCTGCGTACGCTGTACGTGGATACTGCCCCGGTACGCGGTCATATTCCGGATATCGAACCGGATCACATCCATCTGGCCATTAAAGAGAGCCGGGTGCTGGAGCAGACCGCTGAAAGTGTGCCGGAGTATGGCAAAGCGGTAAACATTAAAACCAAACGCGGTGTGATTAAGCCGCGCACGCCGAATCAGGCGCAGTACATCGCCAACATCCTCGACCACGATATCACCTTTGGTATCGGCCCGGCGGGTACCGGTAAAACCTATCTTGCGGTTGCCGCCGCGGTTGATGCGCTGGAGCGCCAGGAGATTCGTCGTATCCTGCTGACCCGCCCGGCGGTAGAAGCGGGTGAAAAACTGGGCTTTCTGCCTGGCGATCTGAGCCAGAAGGTTGATCCCTATCTGCGCCCGCTTTATGACGCGCTGTTTGAGATGCTCGGCTTTGAACGGGTTGAGAAGCTGATGGAGCGCAACGTGATTGAGGTCGCACCGCTCGCCTATATGCGCGGTCGTACGCTGAATGATGCGTTTGTGATCCTTGATGAAAGCCAGAACACCACCATTGAACAGATGAAGATGTTCCTGACGCGCATCGGCTTTAACTCCAAAGCGGTGATCACCGGTGACGTGACGCAGATTGACCTGCCGCGCAGCACCAAGTCGGGTCTGCGCCACGCGATTGAAGTGCTGGCTGACGTCGAAGAGATCAGCTTTAACTTCTTCCACAGCGAAGATGTGGTACGCCATCCGGTAGTGGCACGTATTGTGAACGCTTATGAAGCCTGGGAAGAGGCGGATCAGAAGCGTCGTGATAAACTGGCGGAAGAGCGTAAACGGGAGTCGCTGGCCGCACAAGCTGTGCACTCCACACCACCACAGGAGCCGTCATGAGTACGGTAGTACTGGATTTACAGCAGGCCTGCGCCGACGCGCACGGCCTGCCGGAAGAAACCGCTTTTCAGCGCTGGCTGGAAGCGGCCGTTACCCCCTTTCAGCCAGAAAGTGAGGTCACGATTCGCCTGGTTGATGAAGCGGAGAGTCACGAGCTAAACCTGACTTATCGCGGCAAAGACAAGCCGACCAACGTGCTCTCTTTTCCTTTTGAAGCGCCGCCAGGAATTGAGCTGCCGCTGCTGGGTGATTTAATTATCTGTCGCCAGGTGGTTGAGCAGGAAGCGGCTGAACAGGGTAAAAGCACTGAAGCACATTGGGCACACATGGTCGTACACGGCACGCTGCATCTGCTGGGCTATGACCATATTGAAGACAGTGAAGCCGAAGAGATGGAGGCGCTGGAGACTGAGATAATGCTTGCTCTTGGTTATCCTGACCCGTACATTTCGGAGAAAGAAGACGCCTGAGCCGTGGGTTCAGGCTACTGTGCTGCCGGCGGGACGCGGGCAGCTATCCTTATCTAACAGCGAGATCGTAATTAAAACGCCATGAGCGACGACCATTCTCAAAACAACGACGCCCCCAGTAGTAAAAAGGGCTTCTTTTCCCTGCTGCTTAGCCAGCTGTTTCACGGTGAACCTAAAAATCGTGATGAACTGCTGGGTCTGATCCGTGATTCTGAACAAAAAGAGCTGATTGACCAGGATACCCGCGACATGCTGGAAGGGGTGCTCGACATCGCCGAACAGCGCGTACGCGATATCATGATCCCACGCTCACAGATGATCACCCTGAAGCGCAATCAGAGTCTGGAAGAGTGCCTGGCCGTGATTATTGAATCTGCGCACTCCCGTTTTCCGGTCATCAGCGAAGATAAAGATCACGTTGAAGGCATTCTGATGGCGAAAGATCTGCTGCCGTTTATGAGCAGCAGCGCTGAGCCCTTCAGTATGGAAAAGGTGCTGCGTCCTGCGGTAGTGGTGCCGGAAAGCAAGCGCGTTGACCGCATGCTGAAAGAGTTCCGCTCGCAGCGCTATCATATGGCGATTGTTATTGATGAATTTGGTGGCGTATCCGGCCTGGTGACCATCGAAGATATTCTGGAGCTGATTGTCGGCGAAATCGAAGATGAGTATGACGACGAAGAAGATCGCGACATCCGTCAGCTGAATCGCCATACCTACACGGTACGCGCGCTGACGCCGATTGAAGATTTCAACGAGGCGTTCGGCACCGATTTCAGCGATGACGAAGTGGATACGATTGGCGGTCTGGTTATGCAGGGCTTTGGCCACCTTCCGGCTCGCGGCGAGAGTATCACTATTGATGGCTACCACTTCAAAGTCGCTATGGCGGACAGCCGTCGTATTATTCAGGTGCATGTGAAAATTCCGGAAGATTCTCCACAACCGCAACTCGAAGACGAATAACTTTATGGCATCTGCCTCTCTTTTTTCCCGGCAGCGGGTGCGTCTGCTGCTGGCGCTGATAGCGGGTGCCACCGGCACCCTCGCCTTTTCTCCTTACGATTTCTGGCCTGCGGCGCTTATCTCCCTGGCGGGTTTGCAGGTATTACTGCTAAACCGTCGTCCTGCCCAGGCTGCAGCGCTTGGCTTTACATGGGGCTTTGGCCTGTTTGGCAGCGGCATTAACTGGGTCTATGTTAGCATCGCTACCTTTGGCGGTATGCCCGGGCCGGTAAACGTCTTTCTGGTGCTGCTGCTGGCAGCATATCTGGCGCTCTATCCGCTGCTGTTTGCCGTGGTGCTCAACCGCTTCTGGCCGCGCGCTACTCTATGGCGGCTGGCGCTGGCGGCGCCGGCGTTATGGCAAATCAGTGAGTTTCTGCGCGGCTGGGTCCTGACGGGTTTCCCCTGGCTGCAGTTTGGCTACAGCCAGATTGACGGTCCGCTGAAAGGTATTGCGCCGCTTGCGGGCGTAGAGACCATTACCTTCCTGCTGATGATGATTGCCGGCCTGCTGGTCTTTGCCCTGCATCAGCGCAGTCTGAAAAGCCTGATTGTTGCCGCAGCCCTGCTGCTGCTGCCGTGGCCGCTGCGTATGCTGCACTGGTATCAGCCGCTGCCGGCACGCAGTGTGGACGTGGCGATGGTACAGGGTAATATCCCGCAATCGATGAAGTGGGATCCGCAGCAGCTGCGCGACACGCTGCGCGTCTATACCAGCTACAGTCAGCCCTATATCGGCAGTGCGCCGCTGATTATCTGGCCTGAATCAGCTATTACCGATCTTGAAAGTAACCAGCAGCCCTTTTTACAGGCGCTGGACGCGGAACTGCGCGCGCGCGGCAGCAGTTTGATCACCGGCATTGTTGACTCACGCGTTGAGGGTGATAACCGCTATCACGACTATAACTCCGTCATCGTGCTCGGTGGCAAACAGCCTTATAACTACCAGAGCCGTAACCGCTATCAGAAAAATCACCTGGTGCCGTTCGGCGAGTTTGTGCCGCTGGAGAGCCTGCTTCGTCCGCTGGCGCCGTTCTTCGATCTGCCCATGTCCTCTTTCAGCCGCGGTGCTTACATCCAGCCACAGCTGAACGTGGCGGGTTATAACCTCACCAGCGCCATCTGCTATGAAATCGTTCTGGGCGAACAGGTACGTGCCAACTTCCGGCCAGATACCAACTTCCTGCTGACGGTTTCAAATGATGCCTGGTTCGGCCACTCGATCGGTCCGTGGCAGCATTTTCAGATGGCGCGCATGCGTGCGCTTGAGCTGGGACGCCCGCTGCTGCGCTCGACAAACAATGGCGTTACGGCCGTGGTCAACGCCGACGGCGACGTTGAAAAGATGATCCCGCAGTTTACCCGCCGGGTACTGGAGGCGCGCGTAACGCCTGCTGCAGGCGAAACGCCCTATGCGCGCAGCGGTATCTGGCCGGTCTGGTTACTGACGCTGGCAGCGATCACCGCCGCCATTGCACGCCGGCGCGTCTGACGCTCGCGTCTCCCTGAAAGCGAAGCCACGGCTTCGCTTTTTTTTTGTCTTTCCGCTGAAACATTCTCCTGCAATGCTGCGTAATGTGGCACAAAGCTTGCTGTTATCCATAACGACAGCGGCGAATCCCGGCAGCAGGCTTGCTGTCGTGAATTTCACGCACTGTTAACGGGCATGATTGCGCACTGAAACAGCGCAAGGCAGCTACATTGCCTTGTAATGGTGCGGAGCGGCTCGCAAAAAACAAACTTTTTTGTTTCATTGCGTTAACATTTCGCTATGTTAGTCCCCTATCCTGCGCGCAGTTGCGCTAAAGGATTATTAAAAAAGCAACAGGACACAGACATAACATCACGCTCTGCGCAGTTTTATTCTGCGCGACATTCACACGAAGGAGTTGGAACATGCAAATGCGCAAAGTGGCCTTATCACTTCTGCTGTTGGGAGCAGCAGCGGGCGCGGCTCAGGCAGAAGATTTCACCGGCACGCTGAAAAAGATTAACGACAGCGGCGTTATTGTCGTCGGCCATCGTGAGTCATCCGTTCCCTTTTCTTATTATGACAACCAGCAAAAAGTCGTCGGCTATTCGCAGGACTACTCCAGCGCCATTGTGGCAGCGATCAAAACCAGACTGAATAAACCCGATCTGCAGATCAAGATGCTGCCAATTACCTCGCAGAACCGTATTCCTCTGCTGCAGAACGGCACCTACGATTTTGAATGTGGTTCCACGACAAACAACGTTGAGCGTCAGCAGCAGGCGGCCTTCTCTGACACCATCTTTATCATCGGCACCCGTTTACTGGTGAAAAAAGGCGGTGACATTAAAGATTTCACCGATCTGAAAGGCAAAACGGTTGTGGTCACCTCCGGTACCACCTCTGAAATTCTGCTGCGCAAGCTGAATGATGAGAAAAAGCTCGATATGCGCATTATCAGCGCTAAAGATCATGGCGATTCGTTCCGCACGCTGGAAACCGGACGTGCCGTCGCCTTTATGATGGATGATGCCCTGCTGGCCGGTGAGCGCGCCAAGGCGAAGAAGCCTGATAACTGGGAGATTACGGGTACCGCGCAATCCAAAGAGGCTTACGGCTGCATGCTGCGTAAAGACGATCCACAGTTCAAACAGCTGCTGGATGAAACCATTGCTAAGGCACAGACCTCCGGTGAAGCGACCAAATGGTTTGATAAATGGTTTAAACAGCCTATTCCGCCAAAAAACCTCAATCTGAATTTTGAACTCTCCTCCGATATGCAGGCCCTGTTTAAATCACCTAACGACAAGGCGCTGTAACGTAACAACGATAACAAGGGCGGCCAGGCTGCCCTCCTGATTGCTGAACATGCGGTACGGACAGACAGACTGCTGCGGGTCGTTCCCCTGCGGCAGGAAAAAAGAGACCGCTCAACAATCTTATGGGTAGCCTGGCTACCCTTTTTTACCGGAGCTCGTTATGGGTATCGACTGGAACTGGGGCATCTTTTTACAGCAGGCTCCGTTCGGCAATACGACCTACCTTGGCTGGCTGTGGTCCGGATTTCAGGTGACCGTCGCGGTCTCCTGCTGCGCCTGGATTATCGCCTTCCTGGTGGGATCGCTGTTTGGCATTCTGCGTACCGTACCGAATCGCCTGCTGGCTGCGATTGGCACCTGCTATGTAGAGCTGTTTCGTAATATCCCGCTGATTGTGCAGTTTTTCTTCTGGTATCTGGTGGCGCCGGAACTGGTTGGTGAGAAGCTCGGCATGTGGTTTAAGGCGGAGCTTGATCCAAACATTCAGTTCTTCCTCTCCTCCATGATCTGTCTCGGACTTTTTACCGCAGCGCGCGTCTGCGAGCAGGTGCGGGCGGCGATTCAGTCGCTGCCGCGCGGACAGAAAAATGCCGGACTGGCTATGGGGCTGACGCTGCCACAAACCTATCGTTATGTGCTGCTGCCTAACGCCTACCGGGTGATTGTGCCGCCGATGACCTCGGAAATGCTGAACCTGGTCAAGAACTCCGCCATCGCCTCCACGATTGGCCTGGTCGACCTGGCTGCCCAGGCGGGCAAGCTGCTCGACTACTCGGCGCACGCCTATGAGTCCTTTACTGCGATTACGCTCGCCTATGTCGGCATCAATCTGGTGATTATGCTGGTCATGGGTCTGGTAGAACGCAAAATTCGCCTGCCCGGCAACCTGGGAGGGAAATAATGTACGATTTTGACTGGAGCTCTATTCCGCCCAGCCTGCCCTACCTGCTTAATGGCATGGTGATTACGCTTAAAATTACCGCCGTCGCGGTGGTGTTCGGCATTATCTGGGGCACCATTCTGGCCGTTATGCGCCTCTCAACGTTTGCCCCGGTACGCTGGTTTGCAAAACTCTACGTCAACCTGTTCCGTTCAGTCCCTTTGGTGATGGTACTGCTGTGGTTCTATCTGGTTGTGCCGAGTTTTCTGCAGCAGGTGCTGGGCCTGTCGCCGCAGACGGATATTCGTCTTATCTCTGCCATGGTGGCCTTTGCGCTGTTTGAGGCTGCTTATTATTCGGAAATTATTCGCGCCGGTATCCAGAGCATCTCTCGCGGACAATCAAATGCCGCACTGGCGCTCGGCATGACGCAGTGGCAATCAATGAAGCTGATTATTCTGCCGCAGGCGTTTCGCGCCATGGTGCCGCTGCTGCTTACTCAGGGCATTGTGCTGTTCCAGGATACCTCACTGGTCTATGTACTGAGCCTGGCTGATTTTTTCCGCACCGCCTCTACCATTGGCGAGCGCGATGGTACCCAGGTAGAAATGGTTCTGTTTGCCGGTCTGGTCTATTTCGCGATCAGCCTGAGCGCGTCGTTGCTGGTTAGCTATCTGAAAAGAAAAAGGACAGTTTAAATGATTAGCCTGAAAAATGTTTCTAAGTGGTATGGGCACTTTCAGGTGCTGACCGACTGCTCAACCGAGGTAAAAAAAGGAGAAGTGGTGGTGGTCTGCGGGCCCTCGGGCTCGGGCAAATCCACGCTGATTAAAACCGTCAACGGACTGGAGCCGGTTCAGCAGGGCAGCATTCAGGTCAACGGCACTGAAGTGAACAATAAAAAGACTAATCTGGCCAAACTGCGCAGTCAGGTCGGCATGGTGTTTCAGCACTTTGAGCTGTTTCCTCATCTGAGCATTATCGATAACCTGGTGCTGGCGCAGGTAAAAGTACTGAAGCGCGATAAAACGGCGGCGCGAGATAAAGGACAAGCCCTGCTGAAGCGCGTGGGGCTCTCTGCCCACGCGGAGAAGTTTCCGGGGCAGCTTTCAGGAGGCCAGCAACAGCGTGTGGCCATCGCCCGTGCGCTCTGCATGGACCCGATCGCCATGCTGTTTGATGAGCCCACCTCCGCGCTCGATCCGGAGATGATCAATGAAGTGCTGGATGTCATGGTTGAACTGGCAAACGAAGGCATGACGATGATGGTGGTGACGCACGAAATGGGCTTTGCGCGTAAGGTGGCTAATCGCGTTATCTTTATGGATGAAGGAAAAATTGTCGAAGATACCCGCAAAGATGACTTCTTTAATAATCCGCAGTCCGGGCGCGCGAAAGAGTTCCTGGCAAAAATTCTGCACTAAACGCTGAACCATGCGCGCCGCCTGCACACACGCAGCGGCGCGCTGTTAGCGCAATCTGTCAGGGTTCAAACGGCTGGCGCTGAAACTGATCGTGATTGCACTCAGGGCAGCGCGTCAGGCTTTCAGGCGTATAGATAGCGCGCGTAAAGCCGCAGTTTTCGCACACCAGATTACCCAGCCCCACCACCTCACCGCTCTGATAAACGCCGTGATGATGCAGGTCTTTAAACACCTCACGCCACTCCAGCTGACTCTTATCTGTGATATCCGCCAGCTCTTTCCACAGGCTCTCACGGATCACACGTAAAAAGACCGAATCTTCCAGCGCGCTTTCCGCTTCGGGATAGCTGCGGGAGAATTCGTAAAGATCGCGTCGCACCGCACGCATTACTTCATCCACTTCAGAAGATGAGAGACTCTCGTCGGTCAGCAGATCCTGACGCGCTTCCGCGACCAGCGCGTCGATATCGCGTTCACCGTGCTCCAGTCGCTGGGTTAACGTTGCTACCGTGGTTCGATACGCCTGCGCCACGTTATTCATTTTATTCTCCTTTCTGCTGTGAGGGCTGCTGTAAGTTTAGCCGCTTTATCGCAAAAGCTCTGACGGTCATCGCGGAAATTGCAAAAGCGCGGAAGCCGCAACGCATTCCGCAGAAAAGCGGCGGAGAGGGACGGTGAAATGTTGTTGAGGGCGGGGCTTATGGGTATGCTATGCGGATCATAAGTAGACAAACCCGGCCTGTCCGATGCGGCGGTCAAGCCATCAGGCGACGATGTCAGCGGCTCTGCTGCTGCACCAGACGGTCCGGGAAAACGATTTTTACTAAGGATCACAGGCAGCCATGCAAGAGCAATACCGCCCGGAAGAGATAGAATCCCGCGTCCAGCAGCACTGGGACGAAAATGAAACCTTCAAAGTCACCGAGCAGGAAGGCAAAGAGAAATATTACTGCCTGTCGATGCTGCCCTATCCTTCTGGCCGCCTGCACATGGGCCACGTGCGTAACTACACCATTGGCGATGTTATTGCCCGCTATCAGCGCATGCTGGGCAAAAACGTTCTGCAGCCGATTGGCTGGGACGCTTTTGGTCTGCCAGCTGAAGGCGCTGCGGTAAAAAATAATACTGCACCGGCGCCATGGACCTACGACAACATCGACTACATGAAGAACCAGCTGAAGCTGCTGGGCTTTGGCTACGACTGGAGCCGCGAACTGGCGACCTGTCAGCCAGAGTACTACCGCTGGGAACAGTGGTTCTTCACCAAACTCTACGAAAAAGGCCTGGTGTACAAAAAGACCTCGGCGGTGAACTGGTGCCCGAACGATCAGACCGTGCTGGCTAATGAGCAGGTAATCGATGGCTGCTGCTGGCGCTGCGACACCAAAGTTGAGCGCAAAGAGATCCCGCAGTGGTTTATCAAAATCACCGACTACGCTGAAGAACTGCTTAACGACCTCGACAAGCTGGATGAGTGGCCGGAGCAGGTTAAAACCATGCAGCGCAACTGGATCGGCCGTTCAGAAGGGGTTGAAATCACCTTTGACGTTGCGCACAGCGACGAAAAGGTCACGGTTTACACCACCCGTCCCGATACCTTTATGGGCGCGACCTACGTCGCCGTGGCGGCGGGTCATCCGCTGGCGCGACAGGCTGCCGCAGGCAATCCGGTGCTGGCTGATTTCATTGCCGAGTGCAGTACGACTAAAGTCGCAGAAGCGGATATGGCCACGATGGAGAAAAAAGGCATGGCGACCGGCCTGTCTGCTATCCATCCGCTGACCGGTGAAGCCATTCCGGTATGGGTCGCAAACTTTGTACTGATGGAATATGGCACCGGTGCGGTGATGGCGGTACCTGGTCATGACCAGCGCGACTGGGAGTTTGCGACTAAATATGGCCTGAACATCAAGCCTGTTATCCGCAACCTCGATGGCACAGAACCCGATCTGAGCAGCGGTGCCATGACCGAAAAAGGCACGCTGTTTAATTCCGGTGAGTTTGACGGTCTGGATCACCAGGCGGGCTTTAACGCAATCGCCGACGCGCTGACGGCAAAAGGCGTTGGCGTACGCAAAGTTAACTACCGTCTGCGCGACTGGGGCGTTTCGCGTCAGCGCTACTGGGGTGCACCTATTCCGATGGTCACGCTGGAAGATGGCACGGTCGTCCCTGCGCCAGAAGATCAGCTGCCGGTTATCCTGCCGGAAGATGTGGTCATGGATGGTATCACCAGCCCGATCAAAGCGGACCCGGAGTGGGCTAAAACTACCGTGAATGGTCAGCCAGCACTGCGCGAAACTGATACCTTTGACACCTTTATGGAATCTTCCTGGTACTACGCGCGCTATACCTGCGCTAACTACAACGAAGGCATGCTGGATCCGGCGGCGGCCAACTACTGGCTGCCGGTAGACCAGTACGTAGGCGGTATCGAACACGCCATCATGCACCTGATGTACTTCCGCTTTTATCACAAGCTGCTGCGTGACGCGGGCCTGGTTAACTCCGATGAGCCAGCAAAACGCCTGCTGTGTCAGGGCATGGTGCTGGCGGACGCGTTCTACTATGTTGGCGTTAACGGCGAGCGCAACTGGGTCTCTCCGGTTGATGTTACCGTTGAGCGCGATGATAAAGGACGTATTACCAAAGCAGTGGACAATCAGGGCCGCGACGTTATCTACGCCGGCATGAGCAAAATGTCGAAGTCGAAAAACAACGGCATCGATCCACAGCTGATGGTTGAGCGTTACGGCGCCGATACCGTACGCCTGTTTATGATGTTTGCATCGCCGGCAGATATGACCCTGGAGTGGCAGGAGTCTGGTGTGGAAGGCGCTAACCGCTTCCTGAAACGCGTCTGGAAACTGGCTTACGATCACGTAGCGAAAGGCGCAACTGTCGCGCTGGATGTCAGCGCACTGAATGATGAACAGAAAGCGCTGCGTCGCGATCTGCATAAAACCATTGCGAAAGTCGCAGATGACATTGGTCGTCGCCAGACCTTTAACACCGCTATCGCTGCTATCATGGAGCTGATGAACAAGCTGCTGCGCGCGCCGCAGGAGAGCGAACAGGATCGCGCACTGATGCAGGAAGCGCTGGTCGCCGTTACGCGCCTGCTCTATCCGTTCACGCCGCACGCCAGCTATGTCCTGTGGCAGGCGCTGGGTGGCGAAGGCAGCATTGATAATGCGCCGTGGCCGGTAGCGGATGAAGCCGCAATGGTCGACGATTCAATGCTGGTTGTCGTTCAGGTTAACGGTAAAGTACGCGGTAAAGTCACCGTGGCAGCAGATGCCACTCAGGAGCAGGTGCAGGCGCGAGCCGCACAGGAGCCACTGGTGGCAAAATATCTGGACGGCGTCACCCTGCGAAAAGTGATTTATGTCCCTGGCAAACTGCTTAACCTGGTCGTGGGTTAAGTTCAGGAGGAACTGTGCGACAACTAGTTATCAGGCTGTTTGTCCTGTTTGCGGTGCTGGTCACCGCAGGCTGTGGATTTCATCCGCGCGGCACCACTCAGGTGCCACCGGAGATGAAAACGCTGATTGTACAGAGTGGCGATCCTTACGGCCCGCTGGCGCGTACCGTGCGTCAGCAGCTGCGCATCAACGATGTAAACATCATTGAGGACAGCAAAGAGGCCAGCGCAACCTACCCGACGCTGCGTCTGGGAGGCGTGCGGCAGGCGCGTGACACGGCTTCAGTGTTTATCAGCGGTACCACGGCAGAATATTCGCTGGTGATGACGCTGACCGCACAGGTCGTGCTGCCCGGCAAAGGGATTTACCCTATCAGCACCACGGTCTACCGCTCGTTCTTCGACAACCCTAACGCCGCACTGGCAAAGGATGCGGAACAGGATATGATCCTGCAGGAGATGCGTCAGCGTGGAGCAGAGCAGCTGGTGCGTAAACTGCTGACGGTCCATGCCGCGCAGCTCAATAATAAAGAGACGCTGCCGGAGCCGGAGATCATCGCCCCGGGTTCTGATTCACCGGAAGTGCCCTCCTCTTCCGCCACCAGTCTGCAATGATCAGGATTTATCCTGAGCAACTGCGCGCGCAGCTTCGTGAGGGGCTGCGCGCCTGCTATTTTCTCGCCGGTAATGAACCCCTGCTGATCCAGGAGAGTGCGGATGCTATCCGCGCTGCTGCCGGCAGTCAGGGATTTGAAGAGCACTTTTCGGTCACGCTGGATGCCCAGACTGACTGGCAGGCGCTTTTTGCCAGCTGTCAGGCGCTGAGCCTGTTCACCCTGCGCCAGACGCTGACGCTGACGCTGCCGGAAAACGGCCCGAATGCTGCGATGGCTGAGCAGCTGGTTACCCTCTCTGCCCTGCTGCATAGCGATATCCTGCTGGTGCTGCGTATGACAAAGCTGACCAAAGCGCAGGAAAACAGCGCCTGGTACAAAGCGCTGAGTCCGCAGGCGGTGCTGGTGCCGTGTCAGACGCCGGAACAGGCACAGCTGCCGCGCTGGGTCGCCGCGCGGGCCAAAGCGATGCAGCTCAGCGTCGATGAGGCAGCGGTTCAGCTGCTGTGCTACTGCTATGAAGGCAATCTGCTGGCGCTGGCTCAGGCGCTGGAGCGGCTGTCGCTGCTCTGGCCTGACGGCAAACTGACGCTGCCGCGCGTGGAAGCAGCAGTCAATGATGCGGCCCATTTTACGCCATTTCACTGGGTGGATGCGCTGCTGGCGGGGAAAGGCAAGCGGGCGCTGCATATCCTGCATCAGCTGCAGAAAGAGGAGAGCGAACCGGTGATCCTGCTGCGCACCCTGCAGCGCGATCTGCTGACGCTGCTGCATCTGCAGCGCAATCAGGCTAAGCAGCCTCTGCGCACGCTGATGGATCAGCAGCGCATCTGGCAAAACCGGCGCGCGCTCTTCACCGGGGCGCTGCAGCGGCTGGACGCCGAACGACTGCATCAGGCGGTACACCTGCTGGCTGAGCTGGAGCTCACCATGAAGCAGGATTATGGCCAGAACCTCTGGCCGCAGCTGGAAACGCTCTCGCTGCTGCTCTGTCAGCGTCACTTTCCGTCAGGATTACATTATGTCTGAACTCTGCGCCCTGTTTGGCGGCACGTTTGATCCGGTGCATTATGGTCATCTGCGTCCGGCAGAGGCGCTGGCGCAGCAGGTCGGACTGAAAAAAGTCACGCTGATGCCCAACAATGTTCCCCCCCACCGGCCACAGCCGGAAGCGAGTGCCGCACAGCGGGTGGCGATGCTGCAGTGTGCGATTGCCGACCGGCCGCTGTTTGATATCGACACGCGCGAACTGCAGCGTCAGACCCCTTCCTGGACAGTGACTACGCTGGAAGCACTGCGCCAGGAGCGCGGCCCGCGGCAGCCGCTGGGCTTTATCATCGGTCAGGATTCGCTGCTGTCGCTGCATAAATGGCATCGCTGGCAGGAACTGCTGTCACTCTCCCATCTGCTGGTTTGCAAACGGCCGGGCTATGCGACGGAAATGGGTTCGCCTGAGATGCAGCGGTGGCTGGAGCAGCATCAGACGCAGGACAGTGCGGCGCTGCATCAGGCACCGGCAGGCCATATCTGGCTGGCGGAGACGCCGCTTTATGCGATTTCTGCCACCGAGATCCGCCAGCGGCGCCATCAGGGAGAATCCTGCAGCACGCTGCTGCCGCCAGCGGTGATCGACTATATTGATCGCGCTGGCCTCTATCTGGATGCTCCGCCCGCCGGCGCGGGTAAATAACCCGGATATATATCTCCTCCGGTTGTAGCATGCTATACTGCGCCGCTTAATTTTTGGCTGCATTTCCGGGCATTCAGCCAGCCCGCATTACCTGTTTTTAAGGGGAACCTTTTGCAAGGCAAAGCACTCCAAGAGTTCGTTATTGATAAGATTGATGATCTGAAAGGCCAGGATATCATTGCGATTGATGTCCAGGGCAAATCCAGCATCACCGATTACATGATCATCTGCACCGGCACCTCAACCCGCCACGTCTCCGCTATTGCCGATCACGTTATGCAGGAGTCCCGCGTAGCTGGCCTGACTCCGCTGGGCGTGGAAGGTAAAGCAGCGGCAGACTGGGTTGTCGTCGATCTCGGTGACGTCATTGTGCATGTAATGCAGGAAGAGAGCCGTCAGCTTTATGAGCTGGAAAAGCTCTGGAGCTAAGCAGTGAAACTGCAACTTGTAGCCGTTGGCACCAAAATGCCCGACTGGGTTCAGACCGGTTTTATGGAGTATCTGCGGCGCTTTCCGAAAGATATGCCGTTTGAGCTGACTGAAGTTCCGGCCGGGAAACGCGGCAAAAACGCTGACATCAAACGCATTCTGGAAAAAGAAGGTGAAGCGATGCTGGCGGCAACAGGCAAAGGCAACCGTATTGTCACGCTCGACATTCCCGGACAGCCGTGGGAGACCCCGCAGCTGGCGCAGCAGCTGGAGCGCTGGAAGCTGGATGGTCGTGATGTCAGCCTGCTGATTGGTGGTCCTGAAGGCCTGGCTCCGGCGTGTAAAGCCGCTGCTGAACAGAGCTGGTCGCTGTCGGCGCTGACGCTGCCTCATCCGCTGGTACGCGTGCTGGTTGCTGAGAGCCTATACCGCGCCTGGAGTATCACCACGAATCACCCTTATCATCGTGAATAAACGCCCGACAACCTCCAGATAAAAACGCAGCGGATGAAACTACAGAGCAACGCTTTTCGCGATTACACTGCCGAACAAAAACTGTTTGTCCGCCGCGCCCTTGTGGCGTTCATCGGCATTCTGCTGCTCTCCTGCGTGCTGGTTTTCAACCTCTATCATCTGCAGATCCTGCGCTTTGATGATTACAGCACCCGCTCAAATGAAAACCGTATCAAGCTGGTGCCGGTCGCCCCGAGTCGCGGCATCATCTACGATCGCAACGGCGTTCCGCTGGCGCTGAACCGCACGATTTACCAGGCTGAACTGGTGCCGGAAAAAGTTGACGACCTTAAGCAGACGCTGCAGGCGCTGCGACCAGTGCTGGATCTGACTGACGACGATATCGACGCTTTTGAAAAAGAGCGCAAGCGCTCGCGTCGCTTTACCTCTATTCCGGTAAAAACCGGCCTGAATGAAGTACAGGTCGCACGTTTTGCCGTAAATCAATACCGCTTTCCCGGCGTGGAAGTTAAAGGCTACCAGCGCCGCTATTATCCTTATGGTCAGACGCTGACCCACGTTGTGGGATACGTATCGAAAATCAACGATCGTGACGTAAAACGCCTTGATGAAGAGGGCAAGTGGCCTAACTATGCCGCCACGCATGATATTGGCAAGCTCGGTATCGAAAACTACTACGAAGATGTGCTGCATGGCAAAACCGGCTATGAAGAGGTTGAGGTCAATAACCGCGGACGCGTGATACGCCAGCTGCATGAGCAATCCCCGCAGGCGGGCCGCGATATCTGGCTGACCGTTGACCTGCGGCTGCAGCAGTACATTGAAACGCTGCTGACCGGCAGCCGGGCGGCGGTAGTCGTCAGCGATCCGCGCACCGGTGAGATCCTGGCGCTGGTCTCCACGCCAAGCTACGACCCCAACCTGTTTGTCGATGGGATCTCCAGTAAAGATTACAAGGCGCTGCTCAGTGATGAAAACCGGCCGCTCTATAACCGTGCGCTGCAGGCTGCCTATCCGCCCGCCTCAACGGTAAAACCTTACGTAGCGGTATCAGCGCTGAGCGCGGGGGTCATTAACCGTAATACCAGCCTGTTTGATCCTGGCTGGTGGCAGCTGCCCGGTTCTGAAAAGCGTTATCGCGACTGGAAAAAGTGGGGCCACGGCCGTCTCAACGTGACCAAATCGCTGGAAGAGTCAGCCGATACGTTCTTCTATCAGGTCGCCTACGATATGGGCATCGATCGCCTCTCCGAGTGGATGACTAAATTTGGCTATGGTCATCGCACCGGTATCGACCTGCCGCAGGAGAGCGCCGGTAACATGCCGACGCGCGACTGGAAAATGAAGCGTTTTAAAAAGCCCTGGTATCAGGGTGACACCATTCCGGTCGGCATCGGACAGGGTTACTGGACCGCTACGCCGGTACAGATGAACAAAGCGATGATGATCCTGATTAATGACGGCGTGATCAAAGTGCCGCATCTGCTGCGCGCTACGCGTGAGGGCAGCGCCATGGTGCCTTATCGTCAGCCGCCTGATGCGCCGATTGGCGATATTCACTCCGGGTACTGGGAGATTGCCAAAGATGGCATGTATGGCGTCGCCAACCGGCCTAACGGGACTGCGCACAAAAGCTTTGCTGATGCGCCCTATAAGATTGCTGCCAAATCAGGTACCGCCCAGGTATTCGGTCTGAAAGAGAATGAGACCTATAACGCGCATAAAATTGCCGAGCGCCTGCGCGATCACAAACTTATGACCGCGTTTGCGCCGTACGACAAACCGCGGGTGGCCGTGACCATCATTCTGGAGAACGGCGGTGCCGGTCCGGCGGTGGGAACCGTGATGCGCCAGATCCTCGATCACATAATGCTGGGTGACAATAATACGGTGCTGCCTGAAGCCGCCCCGACGCCGCCCGGCTACGAAGGTGAATAATCATGTCGATGAACGATAGTCCGCAGAAAAGGACGATCTGGACGCGTATCCATATCGACCCGCTGTTTATGTTAATTATTCTCGCGCTGCTGACCTACAGCGCCATTGTGATCTGGAGCGCCAGCGGGCAGGATCCGGGCATGATGGAGCGTAAGCTGGGTCAGATTGCCATGGGCACGGTGATTATGCTGGTCATGGCGCAGGTTCCGCCGCGCGTTTATGAGAGCTGGGCGCCCTATCTCTATATTGTCTGCGTGATTTTGCTGATAGCCGTTGACGCCTTTGGTCATATCAGTAAAGGCGCACAGCGCTGGCTGGATCTTGGATTCGTCCGCTTTCAGCCGTCAGAGATCGCCAAAATTGCCGTGCCGCTGATGGTTGCGCGCTTTATTAACCGCGACGTCTGTCCGCCCACGCTGAAAAATACCGGCATCGCGCTGGTGCTGATCTTTATGCCCACGCTGCTGGTGGCCGCACAGCCCGACCTCGGCACCTCTATTCTGATCGCCGCTTCCGGCCTGTTTGTGCTCTTCCTGTCCGGTATGAGCTGGAAACTGATTGGCGTTGCGGTGCTGCTGGTTGCGGCCTTTATTCCGGTGCTGTGGTTTTTCCTGATGCATGACTACCAGCGCGATCGCGTGATGATGCTGCTCGATCCCGAAAGCGACCCGCTCGGCGCGGGGTATCACATTATTCAGTCCAAAATAGCTATCGGCTCAGGTGGGCTGCGCGGTAAAGGCTGGCTGCACGGCACGCAGTCACAGCTGGAGTTTCTGCCGGAGCGCCATACCGACTTTATCTTTGCCGTGCTGGCAGAGGAGCTGGGCCTGGTCGGCGTGCTGCTGCTGCTGCTGCTCTATCTGCTGCTGATTATGCGCGGCCTGATCATCGCCGCACGGGCGCAAACCACGTTTGGTCGCGTGATGTCAGGCGGATTAATGCTGATTCTGTTTGTTTATGTTTTCGTTAATATTGGCATGGTAAGTGGTATCTTACCGGTGGTTGGCGTACCGCTGCCGCTGGTCAGTTACGGCGGGTCGGCGCTGATCGTATTAATGGCGGGGTTCGGCATTGTCATGTCGATCCATACTCATCGAAAAATGTTGTCTAAAAGCGTTTAAGAGGCTGCACATGCGTAAGGACTGGCTTGGGGTTGCACTGGCGTCACTGGTATTAAGTGCCTGTACCACACAGGAACCGCAAACAAATACGCCGCCGCCACAGCCGGCGTATAACGGTCCGGTAGTGGAGATCCCGGGCGTTGAGCCGCGTTATGAACCGATTAATCCGGCTACCAGCCAGGATTACAGCGTGAATGGCAAAACCTGGCGCGTGGTCAAAAATCCATCTGACTTCAGCGAAGTGGGCCTGGCAACCTGGTATGGCGATGAGGCTAAAGGCAACCGTACCGCTATCGGTGAAACTTACGATCCTGATGCACTGACCGCTGCGCACCCTACCCTGCCGCTGCCGAGCTACGTACGCGTTACCAATATGGCGAACGGCCGGCAGATTGTGGTGCGCGTTAACGATCGCGGTCCCTACATGCCCGGGCGCATTATCGATCTGTCACGCGCCGCCGGCGATCGTCTGAACATTTCCAATAATACCCGTGTGCGGGTCGATTTTATCAACGTTGCGCCTGATGGCTCACTCTCCGGCCCTGGTACAATTGGCACCAGGGTGGCGAAGCAGAGCTATGCGCTGCCTGCCCGTCCCGATCTCAGCGGCGGCAATGTGATGAACGGCGGCAGTGCGCCGCAGCCGACAGAATCAGACGTACGCGAGGTTGATAACCGTTCGCTGCAGGGCGACGACAGCCTGGGTGCGCCGGTACAGAGCAGCGGCTTTCTGGGCGCGCCGCAGCCGTTAGCAACCGGCGTGCTGGAGGACAGCGAGCCGTCGCCGGCCCCTGCGCCAGCACCCGCGGTAGCGGCACCTGCTGCTACCGCGGCCGCGGCCAGCGCGGGCGCACCGGCCAGCGGCAGCTTTGTTGTTCAGGCTGGCGCGCTGAACGATGCGGGTCGCGCGCAGCAGCTGGCCAGCACGCTCGGTAAGCGCTTCGGCGTGCCGGGTAAGGTTGAGACCAGCGGTAATGTCTATCGTGTTCAGCTTGGCAGCTTTGCCCGTCGGGCTGACGCCGCAGCGCTGCAGCAGCGCCTCAGTACCGAAGCGCAGATTAACGCCTTTATTACCACAGCCCGTCCCTGATAGTGACGGACAGTAACATTTACGGCTAAAACTGACCGGCAATGCGGGATGCTGCCCGATCCCGCATTTGCTATAGTAAGGCACTTTTTTCACCCTAACCCCACGGATGTTGTAGTCCTTAACATGAATACGCTGAAACCTTCTCGTTTGCTGAAACGCCTGACAGTGGGATCACTGGTCGCCCTCTCTCTCAGCCATGTTGCCTTTGCTGATGATATCAATCTCAAAACTATGATTCCGGGCGTGCCGGACATTGATGCTGAGGCTTATGTACTAATCGACTATAACTCCGGTAAGGTGCTGGCCGAAAAGAACGCCGATGCGCGCCGCGATCCCGCCAGCCTGACGAAAATGATGACCAGCTACGTCATTGGTCAGGCGGTTAAAGCCGGTAAAATCCATCAGGATGACATTGTTACCGTGGGTAAAGACGCCTGGGCTACCGGCAACCCGGTATTCAGAGGCTCATCGCTGATGTTCCTTAAGCCAGGCGATCGCGTGCCGGTCTCCCAGCTGACACGCGGCATCGTGCTGCAGTCCGGTAACGACGCCTGTGTCGCAATGGCGGATTATGTGGCTGGCAGTCAGGACGCGTTTGTTAACCTGATGAATAACTATGTCGGAGCGCTGGGTCTGAAAAACACCCATTTCCAGACGGTACATGGGCTGGATGCTGACGGCCAGTACAGCTCCGCGCGCGATATGGCGCTGATTGGTCAGGCGCTGATCCGCGACGTGCCGGATGAGTATGCTATCTATCGTGAAAAAGAGTTCACCTTTAACAATATTCGTCAGATGAACCGCAACGGCCTGTTGTGGGACAGCAGTCTGGCGGTGGACGGCATCAAGACCGGCCATACTGAAGCCGCGGGCTACAATCTGGTGGCGTCTGCCACCGAAGGCCAGATGCGCCTGATCTCCGCCGTAATGGGCGGTCACACCTTTAAAGGACGCGAGACCGAAAGCAAAAAGCTGCTGACCTGGGGCTTCCGCTTCTTTGAAACCGTGGCACCCCTGAAAGCGGGTAAAGAGTTTGCTTCTGAACCGGTCTGGTTCGGTAATACCGATCGCGTTCAGCTGGGCGTGGAGAAAGATGCCTATCTGACTATCCCGCGCGGCCGGATGAAAGATCTGAAAGCGAGCTATGTGCTGAACAACACCGAACTGCACGCGCCGCTGAAGAAAAACCAGGTGGTTGGCAGCATTAACTTCCAGCTGGATGGTAAAACGGTTGAACAGCGTCCGCTGGTTGTACTGAATGAAGTTGAGGAAGGCGGTTTCTTTGGCCGTATCATCGACTACATCAAACTGATGTTCCATCACTGGTTTGGCTGATTTACGGTTGAAAAACCACCAGCTCGCCCATAAATAAGATATGATCAAGGCTCTCGCCCAGGCGGGAGCCTGTTTTTTTAAGCACCGGAGCCAATATGAAAACCAAACTGAATGAACTGCTCGAATTCCCTACCCCGTTTACCTATAAAGTTATGGGACTGGCGCAGCCAGAGCTGGTTGATCAAGTGGTTGAAGTGGTGCAGCGGCATGCGCCTGGCGACTATACACCTGATGTAAAGCCCAGCAGCAAAGGCAACTATCACTCTGTATCCATTACTATTAACGCGACCCATATTGAGCAGGTTGAAACGCTCTATGAAGAGCTGGGTAACATCGATATCGTGCGCATGGTACTGTAACACCGGCGCTGGCAAAGCCCGCTTTGCCAGCGTTATACTCAGGCTTTCCCTCTTTACCGGACCTCCGCTGTGTCTGCAAATACGCTTCTTGTACGCAACCTCGGCCTGCGCGACTGGCAGCCCGTCTCCGATGCCATGCATCACTTCACCGATACCCGCAATGCGGAAACGCCCGATGAGCTCTGGCTGGTTGAGCACGCGCCGGTCTTTACGCAGGGACAGGCTGGTAAAGCTGAACATCTGCTGATGCCGGGCGATATCCCGGTGGTGCAGAGCGATCGCGGCGGTCAGGTGACGTATCACGGCCCGGGGCAGCAAATCATGTACGTGCTGGTGGATATTAAGCGGCGCAGGCTGGGCGTGCGCGAGCTGGTTACGGCACTGGAAGAGACCGTCATTGCCACCCTGGCAGAGTACGGCGTGACGGCGCGCGCGCGCGCAGATGCGCCCGGCGTCTATGTGGGTGATGACAAAATCTGTTCACTCGGACTACGTATCCGTAAAGGCTGTTCATTCCACGGGCTGGCGCTGAATATCGCAATGGATCTGGCTCCGTTCCTGCGTATCAATCCATGCGGCTATGCCGGGATGAAGATGACGCAGCTGAGCCGGTTCCGGCCTGACGCTATGCCAGCTGATGTGCGTCCGCGTCTGGTGGCACACTTCGCACATCTGACGGGATTTGAAGAGATGGCGTGGCAGGATGAAAGCGCGGACTGACCTTGTCTGTGCGTGCGTATTTACAAAATTGTAACCTTTCTCACCGCATAGCGGCTGCTTATGCAGCGGCGAGATGATATAATTTTTGCAAATTTTTCAAAAAAAGTTGAAAGCCTGGTTCTCAGTTTGAGTGAGGAAGCTTTCAAATCGCAATCCCGATCGGAACCTGCAGATTTATGAGTAAACCAATTCAGATGGAACGCGGCGTCAAGTATCGCGATGCCGACAAAATGGCGCTGATTCCGGTGAAAACCGTGGTCACCGAGCGCGACGAAATTCTGCGTAAGCCGGAGTGGATGAAGATCAAGCTGCCGGCTGACTCCAGCCGCATCCAGGGCATTAAAGCTGCGATGCGCAAAAATGGCCTGCACTCTGTTTGCGAAGAAGCGTCCTGCCCTAACCTGGCAGAGTGTTTCAACCACGGCACCGCCACCTTTATGATCCTTGGCGCCATCTGTACCCGCCGCTGCCCGTTCTGCGACGTGGCACACGGTCGTCCTAACGCCCCTGATGCGAACGAGCCGCTGAAGCTGGCGCAGACCATTGCCGATATGGCGCTGCGGTACGTGGTTATCACCTCTGTCGATCGTGACGATCTGCGTGACGGCGGCGCACAGCACTTTGCTGACTGCATCACGGCTATTCGTGAGAAGAGTCCCAGCATCAAAATTGAAACGCTGGTCCCTGATTTCCGCGGGCGTATGGATCGTGCGCTGGAGATCCTCACCGCCACGCCGCCTGACGTGTTTAACCACAACCTGGAAAACGTGCCGCGCGTTTACCGTCAGGTGCGTCCCGGCGCTAACTATGAGTGGTCACTTAAGCTGCTGGAGCGCTTTAAAGAGGCGCATCCTGATATTCCGACCAAATCGGGCCTGATGGTGGGCCTGGGCGAAACCAACGCGGAGATCGTGGAAGTGATGCGCGATTTGCGCCGCCACGGTGTGACCATGCTGACGCTGGGGCAATATCTGCAGCCGAGCCGCCATCATCTGCCGGTACAGCGCTATGTCAGCCCGGCGGAATTTGATGAGATGAAAGAAGAAGCGATGGCGATGGGCTTCACTCACGCCGCCTGCGGCCCGTTTGTGCGCTCTTCTTACCATGCGGATATGCAGGCTAAAGGACTGGAAGTAAAATAATCCTCTGCTGACATCCTCCTGATACAAAAAAACCAGCCTCTGTGAGTCTGGTT
This sequence comes from Pantoea sp. UBA7232, assembly GCF_002473195.1. Lineage (NCBI taxonomy): Bacteria > Pseudomonadati > Pseudomonadota > Gammaproteobacteria > Enterobacterales > Erwiniaceae > Pantoea > Pantoea sp. UBA7232. The sequence goes on along the minus strand of NZ_DKTK01000006.1, from coordinate 175,015 downwards.
TTTTTTCATCACAACTTGTTACAGTTGTGCGGCCCGGGCACGCCTTTACTCTTTATGGCTGACGCGCTCTGCCGGGATCTCATCTGCACTGCTCTTTGCAACGGTGCTGTCGTCGTCCTTCATGGCTTTTTTAAAGCCCTTGATCGCCGATCCTAAATCACCGCCCAGCGAACGCAGCTTATTGGTACCAAATAACAGAACAATAAGTGCACCGATAATCAGCAGCTTGGCAATACTGATACCTTCCATACTCTACCTTCAGCTCTCACGTATAACGGACAGCCTTTATTAACGCGCACTCTGCGCCGGCACTCAACAGAATTCTGTAACAGAGTAAGATCGGATCGGTCACTCCTGACGCAGCTGCGGCGTGGCAAAGCGACGGTTCTCCAGCACCGGCAAAATGCGGCGTGCGTAAGCGAGTCGCTCCGCCTCAAGATCGGCGAAGATCAGCGTGGCAGATTCAGCAGCCTGCGCGATCGTCACCCCCAGCGGATCGATCGTCATGCTGTTGCCAATATTACGCGGCCCGCATTCACCAGTGGCGACCAGATAACAGGTGTTTTCCAGCGCCCGGGTCGCCGTCAGTAGCGCCCAGTGACGCTCTTTTTGCGGGCCTCTGACCCACGCAGCGGGCAGAACCAGTACCTCTGCCCCATCCAGCGCCAGGCGTCGCGCCAGCTCAGGAAAACGGATATCGTAGCAGGTCATCAGCCCGACCTTCATGCCGGCGACCTCAATCAGCGGCGGGATAGTGCTGCCTGCCGTAACGCGCTGTGATTCCTGCATCGCAAAGGCGTCATAGAGATGCAGCTTGGCGTAGTGCGCAATGATCCTGCCATTACGCAGGGCGACCAGCACATTTTGCGTTTTTCCTGCGGCAGCCGGTACGTGCACGCTCATAATCGTGGTGAGGCTGTTCTCTGCGCTTTCAGCCAGCAGCGCGCTGACAAACGGCCCATCAAGCGGCTGGGCCGCCTGCAGAATACGATCGGGATGCTCTCTGTCCTGCATCAGTACCGCTTCCGGCAGCACCAGCAGATCGGCTCCTCCTGCCCGCGCACGCTGCATCAAATCGCGACAGGTGACGATATTCTCCTGCCATTCGCTGCTGACGGCGAACTGCCCCATTGCCGCTCTCATTGTCTCTCCTCCGATACCGGTGCGCTAACAGAGATCTTTTGTATGGTAGCGCGGTGACTCCACATAGCCTTCACGTGCGTAAAACTGATTAGCTTTAAGCCGCGAAGCGTGACAGTGCACCTCCATACGATCGCAACCTCGCTGCCGCGCCAGCTGTTCAGCGTGGGACAGCAGCTGCTGGCCGCTGCCTTTACTGCGTTCACCTTCAGCAATGCAAAAGTAGCTGATGCGGGCAAAATCACCTGCCAGCGCCAGCTGCGGAATAAAATGCAGCGACAAAAATCCCAGTACCTGCGTTCCGTGTTCAGCCACCAGCAGGATCTCATCCTGATGAGTACAAAGCTGCGCCAGCCGCGCTTCAATAAAGTGCTCAGTGCCACTATAGCCAAGCTCAGCCAGCAGCGCGCTCAGGGCGAAACAGTCATCAGGCCGCGCCTCACGTATATGCATAGTGCTTCTCCTTGTATCGGGCTGATGTTTATATAGCCTGTGAACGGGAAAAGCTGCAAGCGGCAGTGGTTAAAACTCTGGTTTGTGAAGCATTAAGCGCACTCTGTGGCGTCATATTTCTGTCATCTGAGCTTAAGGCTGACTTAATCTTGCTTTGGCATGCTGAGGGAAATCACATCTGAGGCGAGTAGAATGAAAAACTGGATCCCACGTTCTTCGGAAGAGATGCTGGCACTGACTTTTGCTGCGGTAGTGGTAGCCGCCTGGCTGATCACCTGGTGGCATAACTGAAAAAAGAATAAAAAAAACCCGCCATCAGGCGGGTTTTTAAAATTCTGACTGTTAACTTACAGAGCGGTAACGTTAGCAGCAGATGGGCCTTTAGCGCCGTCGGTGATTTCAAACTCTACACGCTGACCTTCAGCCAGAGTTTTGAAGCCGTTGCTCTGGATAGCAGAGAAGTGTACGAATACATCTTTGCTGCCATCTTCTGGAGTAATGAAACCGAATCCTTTGGACTCATTAAACCACTTAACGTTACCTTTGATCTTGGACATCTATATTACCTTTACATGAAAAATGGACACTAAACTGTGTCGTCATCTAGTACAGCAATTGCAGTGGCATTTGTCCAGTCCGAATTGATGAAAAAGTGATAAATATCGGATTTTTGTCTTTGCATCACACTTTTGCACTTATGTGCTCGCTTAAAACTGGAATCTGAGCCAGGCAAAATAGACGTTGCCGTTGTTATAAGTACCGGGAATGTAAGTCATTTGAAACGTGGCGGGTCCGTAGCCTACGGATGCCAGCGGCAGCACCAGCGGCACCGGAATATATTTCCAGTTATCGCGCGCGGTGAAGCCAGCCGTATAGCCAGCTCCCAGATGAAAACGCTGATCCTGCAGCGGACGCCACGTCGCTTCCCAGCCATAGCCGGCAATCGGTTCCCACTTGTTGAAGGAGTCTTTAAACGCCATCACGTAGAGCCCGTTCCAGTTACCCTTATCGTCCCAGCGCGAGATGCCGCCCCCTGCCCCCCACGGCCGTTCGTTATATTTTCTGATGTGCGCATCATCATACGTCCAGCGGTTGTGCCAGGTGATGGCAGGCACATAAAGATCGTAATGCTGCGGCGCAGACCAGGTCTGAGCCACACTGTCGCTGAAACTATTCCATCCCGCTTTAAGCGCGGCGCCTGCCGTAGCGGCTGAGGCAGAAAATGAGACCAGTAAGGTCAACACGCAGCCCGACATGGCTGCTGAAACGTGTCGATTCACGGATAAAACCCTGTTATTACAAAATTTAATAGCGTGCAGAACCTCTGTAGCCAGCTCTGCAAAAGTGATTGCTGCATTTTTGCGTCTGAAATTGCCAAAAGTAGCGGTAATCCTTTTCAGATATAGCCTGAAATAACGCGCATGCAAGGGCCTATTGTACCTGCGAAGGCCGTTACGAATAAAACCGCAGTTAAACGAATCAGAAAAAGTGCTTTTGTGACATAAAGTGCAATTTTGAAAATCGGCTAAAAGCAAAAAAATGTTATTTATCATAAAATAACGTAAATTTTGTCTGCCACCACACAGGTAAACAGAATTAATCATTTGAAGCCAGGGTCTGATTGCGATATTTCTTATTTTCCGGGAGGGAACAGGGAGAGAAACGGTGACGATTTGTTGCAGCCAGTGCGGCAGTAAAAAATTCTTTTATACGTGCCAGCGGAGTGAAGCTTCAGAGCCGGCAGCTCATCACGGCGCACGCTGTGCCGTATGCAGAAAGCCGCTAAACAGTTCGGATGTTAAACCGCCTGAAATAGCCGTCAGAGAGGCTATTGTACGTTATGCGCGATAACAATTTCAGGCACCCGCAGGTGCCTGAATACGTCAGAAAATCAGCTTGAATACACCAGTAATAGTCAGCAGCCCGACAATAAAGACAATCGCAATGATCCACAGAAATATTTTCATTATTCGCTCCTTCAGTTTGAAAATTTATGCATCCGCCGATGAGTATAGCTGAATATCCTGAACGCGCCGCACGCTGCCGATACGCGTTTCGCTTCACCGGCCAGGTGAATAAGCCCGTGCTATTTCTGCGAGCAGGGTCGCAGCTCAGCCATTAACTGGCCCTGCAGGCGCTCTTTACAGATTTCGACGCGCTAAACTTAAAGCGCCTGTGACGGGCCTCAATGGTTATCTCTGTTAGCGAAACGAGGAGAAATTATGAGTACGATTAATACCAGCATGGGACGTTATAGCCTGAAGGCGAAGGAGGTCGGCAGCCATATTAAAGGGAGTATCGCTATTAACGACGAAGGCGGTACGCAGCTGACCATGCAGGAGTTTGATGAACACTATCTGGATGATGTGGTAAACAATGTCATCTACCCGGTAACGGGGGGCAATCGTGAAATTACCCGTGCACTGCGCGAGCAGATGGTAAAAGCGGGTTTTGAGCAGCCACATTAAGGCTGTCGGGCCACAATTCTGTGGCCCGTTATAAGCTGATTACAGCGCAGCAGAGAGCAGCAGACAGCCTGCCAGACCGCATACGGAAATAATCGTCTCCAGCGCCGACCACGATCGGATAGTCTCACCGATGGTGAGATTAAAATACTCTTTAAACAGCCAGAAGCCGGGATCGTTAACGTGCGAGAAGATAACGCTGCCGGAGCCTACTGCTATCACCATCAGCTCAGGGCTGGCACCACTGGTCACGATCAGCGGTGCAACAATCCCGCCAGCCGTAATGGCGGCAACCGTGGCTGAACCCAGCGCAATACGCAGGATCGCCGCAATCGACCAGGCCATAAAAATCGGCGACAGATTGGTCGCATGCATCATGCCCGCAATATATTTATCCACGCCGCTGTCTACCAGCACCTGTTTAAAGGCTCCGCCACCGCCAATAATCAGCAGCATCATTGCAATGATTTTGATGGAGTCGGTGATGGTGCCCATCACCTCATCCATGCTGCGTCCGCGATTCAGACCGAAGGTAAAAATAGCGATAAGAACGGCGATCAGCGTTGCCATAATCGGGTCGCCAAAGAATTCAGCGTAAGGCAGCAGTACGTGTCCTTTCGGCAGCAGCATCTCAGCCACCGCACGCAATGCCATCAGGATCACTGGCACCAGCGCGGTCCAGACGCTGACGCCAAATCCTGGCATCTCTGCTTCTGTAAAGGTTTTGGGATTCCACAGCCCTTCCGGAATTGGCTTATCAATGCCTTTCAGAAAACGCGCATACACCGGGCCAGCCAGAATCACGGTAGGGATCCCCAGCAGCGTGCCGTAAAGCAGCGTTTTACCCATATCAGCGTTAAACAGCGTCGCGATCGCGGTCGGACCCGGATGCGGCGGCAGAAAACCGTGCGTTACCGAGAGCGCGGCTGCCATGGGAACGCCGACGTAAAGCAGCGGCACGCGCGCTGAGGCAGCGATACTGAATACCAGCGGCAGCATCAGTACAAACCCTACCTCATAAAACAGCGCAAAGCCCACGGTAAAACCGGTCAGCACCAGCGCCCACTGGATATGCTTCTCACCAAATTTTGCAATCAGGGTGGTGGCGATACGCTGCGCGCCGCCGCAGTCAGCCAGCAGCTTACCCAGCATGGCTCCAAAGCCCATAATCAGCGCCAGGCTGCCAAGTGTCCCGCCTACGCCGGTTTTGATTGAGCCGATCACTTTATTGACCGGCATGCCCTGCATCATGCCCACCGCCAGCGCCACCAGAATCAGCGCGATAAAGCCGTTAAGTTTGAAGCGAATCATCAGCAGCAGCAGTAGCGCTACGCCGATGGCCACATAGAGTAATGGCATGGTTATTCTCCACTTTTTACGCGCGGCGTCAGTTGCCAGCGGGTTGCGTTGTACTACCGGATCGGCCAGATGAAGCCGGATGTTGCGAAATGCGTCATACTGTTACCGGTATCATGTTAAGGGCAACACCGGGCCGGTAACATCAGAGCGGCAGGCTGAATTTCGTTTTTGCGAAGGCGATCAACTTTTGTTCATTAAGCTACCGGCGTTTATACCTGCGTCAGCAGCGCTTTTCGCTACACTGGCTGCCCGAAATCAATCTGAAAGGATAGACAGGTGAGTGAGAACCTGATTGCACTTTACAGTAACCAGCGAACTCTGTACGGACGCGGCAGCATTCGCACTCTGCCCGCGCTGCTGGCTGAGGAGCCGCAGCCTGCGCTGCTGTTTTGCGGCCGCTCATTTCTCAATAGCGAGACGTGGCAGCAGCTGAAGGGTGAGCTGCAACACGCTATCCAGGACTATGAAATAGTCAGTCATGAGGCTTCTCCGGAAGAGATTGACGTCTGGGTCGCGCGCTGGCGCGGACGGGTTAAGCGGGTGGTGGCGATTGGCGGCGGCAGCGTGCTGGATGCGGCAAAAGCGTTCTGCGCCATGATAGAGCATCCGCTGCCGACGGTGCGCTACCTGGAAAAAGTGGGGGATACACCGGTGCAGGGCGACACGCTGCCGCTGATCGCCATCCCCACTACCGCCGGCACCGGCAGTGAAGTCACGCAAAACGCTGTGGTCACCGATCAGCAGCACATCAAAATAAAAGCGTCGCTGCGCCATCCAAACTTTGTTCCTTCCGTCGCGATTCTCGATCCCGACCTGCTGCGCGGCGCACCTGATAGCGTCCTCGCTACCTGCGCAATTGACGCCTTTACGCATCTGTTCGAAGCGTACCTGTCAAAGAAAGGCAACGTATTTACTCAGCAGATGGCGCTCAGCGGCCTGCGGCTCTTTTTTCAGGCCTGGCCTTACCTGAACCGCGCTGACCGGCAGGGTGACGAGGCGCGTGAGGCAATGATGATGGCGTCCTGGCTGGGCGGCCTCTGCCTGAGCAGCGCCGGCCTGGGCGTGATCCATGGCATCGCAGGCGAGTTGGGGGCGATCAAAGCGATTCACCATGGTGAAGCCTGCGGCCGCCTGCTGTTTCCGTTTCTGGATCAGCTGGCAGAAAGCGACCACCCTGAACAGCAGCGCCTGATGAGCACGTTTGCGGCGCAGCTGATGCCCGGCGTCTCCGCGCCTGCCCCGCTGGCGCTGAAAGCCTGGCTGCAGCAGCACGCTATTGTGCCGTTCTGGCAGGAGGGACCTGCGCTCTCTGCCACAGAGGTGGACTGGATTGTCGCACGCGCCAACAGTAAAAATAGCTGGGTAACCTATAACAGCGCGCAGATGACCGACATGCTTGTTCAGGCGTGGCGCGTGCTCTGAGCCTGCCGGCGCGCTCTGCTCAGGCGAACGGGCCCTCACCCGCCAGCATCTGCTCAATGACCTGCAGCACGCCAGCATGATTATTATCCGCGGTGACATAGCGCGCCGCGGCTTTCACCCGCGCCGGCGCGTTCTGCATCGCAAAGCTAAATCCCGACTGCGCCAGCATTTCCAGATCGTTGCCACCATCGCCGAATGCCAGGACTTCGCTGCTCTCAATCCCCCAGCGCTGCTGCAGCAGACGCAGTCCGTTGGCCTTGTGGAGGCCAGGCACAATCAAATCCACTGAGCCGTGGCCGCTGGAGGTGGCCGCAGCCGATCCCTGGTGCAGCCGCTCAATGTCTGCCATTAAAACCGGCACATAGTCATCAGAGAGGTTCAGGGCAAATTTAAACAGTCGATCGTCGGCAATCTCATCCAGCGTCTCAATGGGCCGCAGGCGGTGGCAATAATGCCGCATCTTCTGCAGCCACTGCGCGTCCGCACCGGCAAAGTAGTAGGCGCTGTTGCGACCACAGATAAGAAAGCGCAGGCCGGGATAGTTACCCTGCTGCAGCGTATCCAGCACGGCGTGCACCGCCTCACGGCTGAACGCGCCGCAGAAAAGCTCCTCTTCACTATCGAGGATCCACGCACCGTTCTCCGCAACGAACGCGATCTCATGGGCTATTTCCGGAAAAAAGGATTTCAGCTGGTAATACTGATTGCCGCTGGCGACGACAAACCGGATACCGCGCTGTTTCATCATTTGGTAGCAGGCCATGAACCGCGACCGGTCATACTGCTTACGGTCATCCAGAAAGGTGCCATCCATATCCACTGCTACCATTTTTACTGCGGCCATCATCACTCCTTAGCACATGTGTATTAGCGGTAGCTCACAGAATAGCCTGGCAAAGGGTGAAAGCAGAAGCGCAGCGGGAGGCGTGGTTCTTCCCGGCAAGAGATTAATCGAAGGCGCCGTTGAGTAATATGGCGGTGATGATGCCGGTTGCAGCCGCTACCAGCACATAATTGCCGTCGATAAAGGCCCAGTGCTCACCGCGCGGCGGTGCGGTAAGGCCGCGATCGCGCCAGTTATCCACGCGGTATCCGGTACCGCGATAGGCGGGTGGCATCGGCTGGCCGCGCCGGAACTCATGCCCCTGCCAGGCAAAGCGGTCAGCGTGATGATGCCCTTCCGGCCCGCCCCGCTCGCCGCGACGCTCATTACCGGGTCCACGGCGATCGGCTTCCCGCCCGGATGCGTGCTGGCTTTCATGTGTATTCCAGCGGGGACCGCCAGGGCCTTCTGCCTGACTCAGCGCAGAAAACAGCGTGCTGCATGCAATAAGGGAAATAGCGATCTGCGTTTTAATTTTTTTCACCATGGTCTCCATCACAGCAGCAATAAGTGCGCTGCCGGCAGAGACTATTAACCAGTCACGCAGCGAATAATAGTTCCTTCACTCTTAAAAACTCCATTATTACAGTAAATTACACTGCCTTAGCGCTTTCTCAACGAAGATGTCCGGCCGGATACAAATAAGTACCGCAGAGAAAAAAACATAAAAAAACCCGACCGCAGGGATCGGGTAAATAAAAATGTTTCATTATTCAGAAACAGGGAAACCCTGCAAATCAGAGGGTAAAACTGAAGCACACAACGCCACATCACCAGCATTGCGCGCGCAGAATAACACTTCACCGCTAAAACAATAAATAAAATTAATCGGATTTAGGAATATTACTTAACGCTGCCGGGCTGATTAACGCTGCTTATAAATAAGGTCAGTGCTCTGACCTCGCGCCAGTGGCGGAATTAAAATCTCATAAAAAACATAAAATTAAAATAATTACCTTTTGGGGCTGGCAACAGGAAAATAACTGCCCTTTCTGATCTCTGGTTTCACTGCGGATAACATTATAAGCAGCTTAATTAATTATCTGCTGGTCACTCATTGCGCGCGCCGGAATTACGGCTGCCGGATGTGCCGCAGCAGAGAAGCCGGATGCCGCGCCAGCGCTGCGGCAGGTCGTATCGGGCGACGGACCAGTTCGCCGCTGCAGTTCGGACAGCGCTGCAGCAGAACATGCTCAGCGCAGGTTGCGCAGAATGTGCATTCAAATGAGCAGATACGTGCCTCCGCGCTTTCCGGCGGTAAATCGGCATCGCACCACTCACAGTTAGGTCGCAGTTCAAGCATAGGGTTCTCCGGTTTGGCGCAGGCTCAGGACAGATTTTTATCCGTTACTGCATTCAATCATGTGAAACAGATTACATTCTGCGCCAGCCGTTCTATAGTTCTTTCGCTACGTTTATTTGCGAGGCTATGGAATGCGTGTTAAAGGCTTAAATATCGGTTTCTTTATTCTTATCCTGGCGATTGTCACCATCGCCTTTTTTGATGTGCTGTCACCTTATTTCTCTGCCATTCTCTGGGCGGCTATCCTGGCGGTGATTTTTGCCCCGCTGAAGGTGCTGCTGCGGCGTAAAATGGGCGACCGTAACGGGCTTGCCTCTTTTGTCACGCTGATGATTATCTGTCTGATTGTATTTACGCCGCTGGCGATCATCACCTCATCGCTGGTGGTGGAGATCAATACCGTTTACGTCAAGCTGCAGAATAATTCAGCGCAGTTTCCGACAGTGTTTGCTGAGCTGCTGCAGCATCTGCCGGGCTGGGCGCAGCGCTATCTGGCCGACCACGATCTCAACAACTCTGCCCAGATTCAGCAAAAGCTCTCTGAGTTCGCGCTGAAAGGTGGCCAGTATATGGCGGGCAGCGTGCTGCTGATTGGTAAAGGCACGTTTACCTTTACCGTGAGCTTTGGCGTGATGCTCTATTTACTGTTCTTCCTGCTGAAAGATGGTGCCTGGCTGGTGGGCCTGATCCTCGAAGCGCTGCCGCTCTCCACCTATGTGAAGCATCATCTGCTGATGAAGTTTGCTGCGGTGTCGCGCGCGACGGTGAAAGGAACCGTGGTGGTGGCAATTGTTCAGGGTGTACTGGGCGGCTTTGCTTTCTGGATCACTGACATCGACGGCAGCCTGCTGTGGGGTGCGCTGATGGCGTTTCTGTCGCTTATCCCGGCGGTCGGATCCGCCATCGTCTGGGTGCCGGCAGCGATCTTTTTCTTTGCCACCGGCGCGCTGTGGAAAGGCCTCTTTCTGGTCGGCTTCTTTGTGGTGATTGTCGGCCTGGTAGATAACATTCTGCGCCCGCTGCTGGTGGGCAAAGACACCAAGATGCCGGACTATATGATCCTGATCGCCACGCTGGGCGGCATGGAAATCTACGGCATCAACGGCTTTGTGATTGGCCCGCTGATTGCCGCTCTGTTCATCGCCTGCTGGAATCTCCTCTCTGGTCGCGATAACCGCGATAACGCCGAAGAGATTGATGAAGAGTTTATTGAAGAGGGCAAAACGCGCGAGTAGCGCTATGCACTATGCGCTGAGCTGACTAAAAACCGCCTGCGGGCGGTTTTTTTATGACGCCAGCTGCGAACAAAGTAAATCCTATAACCGATCCAGACTCTGGCCCGATTTCTGCTGGCGCAAACTGCCGGATAAGCCAGTACCGGGGCTGATACTCTTTCAGATGTTGAAGGCTGTTCAGCCGCCGCGTTCCCCACTGCCTTCACTGCCACACGCTTCAGCCCAGACCCACCAGCCAGAGATGCAACGATAGTCTTTTTCGGCCAGCGCGGCCGGTTCCGTCTCGCCCGCTATCTACCCGCGAGACCCGCCGCGTAAGCCGTCACCGCCCCCACCACCGCGTGCGCCATCAGGTTCGCCTGCACGTTTACCGAACCGTCCGCGTTCAGCGTCTGGTTATGAATAACCTCTGCCAGATACGGTGCCGCCGCGCCCGTTACCGCCTGCGCCCGGCTGCCTCCCGTCACGAACGTCCAGGTCTTGACCCAACACGAAACCTCTCGGATGGGAATAAAGGTTGTATTATAATTTCATTATTATAAATAAATAATTTTGGTGACAATGCCGTAACATCATAGACATTTTCAGCAATCAGCTTAATATTCGTTCTGAATATCGGTATGTCAGTATCATCTGCCAGGACAAATACGTCTTGATTTTTTACTGCGCTTACGTTTAATACATCATACAAATTATCATAATCATTATGCTCCATCTCATTCCATACAACTCCCCCTATGGTAACAGGGTATTTATTAAGCAAGTCAATAGCTTTATCATTCTCATCACCGATAACCAAATGAAAATCAGATAACAATGCTTCTTTACACTCGTCAAATAAAGTCATTATTTCTACCTGTTTAATTATTTCAATATAGTTTCAAAAGTCTTTTCATCACTTTAAAAAGGTATGACTGTTTTAACTGCTTTACCAGGTTATTTGCTTTTCGAATAATCCGATATACTAATGTGCGTCCCTTTCTCTGGGTCATAATCAACACATTACCTAACTTGCCATCACTGGATTTACGACTAACAACTTTTTCATTGCCAGCACTTACTTCTAACTGACCAATAACAGAATTTGAATCAGTACCTAAATCATCGACTATATTCATGGCTTTATTTCTGGCTACTTCCCAATTCTTTTCAGCTTTAAGCACCGTTTCAATACGGTTTACGACTCCCGGAAATTTCTTACCCGGCAATATTACCCCGGCCAGCATCCCGCTCGTCGCTTCCAACGCTATTTAGTTCACTTCGGTCGCCTGTATGATGGTATCAGCTACCGCAGACCATTCACTGCTCATCAGCGCCTTAACGCTATCCGCTACCGACTGATTCTTACCGGACAGGTCATTAAGCATTTGGAGGTGAAGGACTGGCTGCCGTAAGATAGGCTGGCGCCGATGGCGTTGTTGTTCTCCGGAACGGGTTATAAAGTAAAACCCCGGCTCATTGCCGGGGATTTTGCTATAGTGTTATCTGATTTATTTTTGAAATGTCTTTTCTTAGATCGTCACTTATATCTGAAGGATCTAATTCGTTTATGACACCCCTTATTTCAATAAATGTTTCTTTGTTAATTTTTATATCATTTTCGGTTATTGTCGATAAAGATGATATAAGCTCACCGTCATAAAACTCACCTGCAAGAGGATCTTCTTTCAAAATAGTTAATATCTTAGGTAATAGCTGGTCAATACATATTTTTTGTCTTATGGCGCGACAAACATCTTCTACTTCTAGATCTTCAATAGGCATATCGAGAATTCTTTCGAACCATTCTTCAAGAGAAGATTTCTGGCTTATATCATTACTTTTATTGATATTTCCTATCAAAATACGGAACGTCGTCATATTCCATGTCCTTTCAGAGCAGATTCAATTTTATTAATAGCATCGGTAGCTCTACCATATGCAGCCTGTGCTTCAGGATTGTCTAAATTTTTTAATGTATCCGCATGATTTCTTAATCCCCTGAGAGTATTTTGCATTTCCTGCATATGACCCCAGTAACCTCCATCTTGTTTAGGTACAGGATTGCCATCCATGTCCTTTAATGTTCCGGTTATATAATGGTCTTTCAGGGCATTTTTTATAGTGTTGTCGATCTTTCTAATAGCACTTTCCTGTTTTTGATTAAGCTGCTGAGGCTGTTTATCATTCTTTTGCTTGGGATCATTCTCAGGGGGAGTTGGAGTACCCGATCCGGCACCAGCCAGCTCAGTTTTCTCAGCATCAGTCAGATCCTTACCAACATTTGGCGTGGAACCGCTATTGTCGCTGTCACCGTTCTGTTGAGCCGCAACCACCGCCATCAGCATGCAGCTGGTATTCGCCAAACAGGCCGCGTCCATCCCCTCTTTGACTTTCTTCGTCAGTGCCAGCGCCGCCTGCTCACTGGCTCCGCCTTTACCCGCTTCGGCCATCGCCGCTGAGTTGAGCGTTTCCTGTGCCAGCATCTGCTGCAACATGCCCGCGCTGAACATATTGTTACTGATTTCATTCTGGCCAGCCTGGGCGCCTGCGACCGCATCAGCTGTTGAATTACCGGTAAGGCCGCCAGCCAGCCCTGCTGCAACCGTGCCCAGCGCGACCAGCGTCTGCTTCTGCTCCTCATTCAGCTGACTGACAGGCACATCACCATACAGTGCCTTTTTGATGGCTTCACCCACCGATGCCGTGGTGGCTGCGCCCGCCGCACCGGACAGCGCTGAGTTGCCCTGTGCCGCAGCTATGACACCAGCCATAGCCGCATGTGCCATGATGCGGCCCGCCTCATCCGGCGCGGTCTGTTTAATAATCTCTGCCAGGTACGGTGCCGCCGCGCCCGTTACCGCCTGCGCCAGGCTGCCCCCCGCCAGGCCCTGCACCGCCGCCGTCGCCGCCTGAATACCCTGCTGAAGGGCGCTGCCCGTGCCGAAAGGCGCCGCGGCGGCTTTATAGCTGTCCGTTGCGGCCAGCGCTTTGTTGTAGTCAGCCCACTCCGCCTTCGGCGCGCCTTCGCCCGGCTCTCTGATACCCTTTGCGGCCAGCTCCGCCTTACCGGCATTCGTGGCCCTTATCTGCCCCTCCGCGCGCGCGATGTCCGCCGCCTGGTTGCCGATTTCCCCTATCAGCTGCGCCGCCTGCAGCCGGTTCTGCTCCCTCTCTTTATCGAATATCGGCGACAGCGTCTGGTTCGCGTGCGCGGCGTCGCGGCTCAGCCCGCTCACGTCCTGCGACTGCTTATCTCCGTCGCGAATAACCAGCGCGCCCCCGCTCACCGCCGCCTTCGTCAGCGAGCTGCCGCTGCCGCTGTGGTTCGCCCCCGTCAGCAGCCCGTTCGCCATGTTCCCCGCAAACTGGCCGCCGATGCTGCCCCCGGTGCTCACGCCCGCGCTCTGATGCTCCACCTTATAGTCCGCCCGGATAAGCCAGAGAACCGCACGCCCACAACCGCCGCGCATTATTACAAAGTCGGATACCGGCCCAATAAAGGCCAGCCAAACCCTCTACCCCAGCTCACCATTAAGGGCCGCTGGCTGGAAGCGCTGGGATTTATGACCGGACAGAAGATTGAAGTGTTAACCGGGCCGGGACAGCTGATCATCCAACTGGCGACTGAAGGATAACTGACCGATAACACTTAAATCCCAGCCGGTTGGCTGAGATTTAAGATCATTTCTTAGGATAATTATAATGTCCAGGTACTTGATAGCCCTTTGGAATTTCTGGCCAGCTATAACTTTCATTCCAGCCAATCATTTCAATATCACCATATATGCCATTGGAAAAATTAAATAAATTTATTGAATGAACTCTAGATATAATCATTACAACCTGGACGGCAATCATATCTTTATTATCTAATGCTTTTTGAGCGCCAACAATACTTTTGCTAGCTTTTCTAGTTCACTATGTAATTCTTCATTCAGACATAATGAATAATCAATAGAAATCTCGCCTTCCCGAATACTAAAAAATCTTGCCGCATCAGACAATGCTTCTTTAATTTAATCAATTTCCAGCCACCTCCCTTATCCAGCTTTATTTTTATAAAAACTCACCGAACCTTACAGGTTAAGAGCAGCCTTAAAATTACCTTTTCATCAAGAATTTACAGATAATAATTATATTTAGCATCAAGGTATAATTGGTCACCTTTCTTTATCGCCTTACCATTTTTATTTTGAGCTTGATAGATGCTTTACCCTTGATATTACTTCATAGTTTTCCGTGCAGCATCTTTTATATTATTCCCGAACTCTGCCCGCCGCTACGGCAACAGAGCTGATTCCGGCGGCATGGCAGTTGATTATCGGGTTGGCTAAATAATGCTCGGCTGGTCAAAATATCCCGGCCTGATTAGGCCGGGGCCGCTGTTTATCAGGAATCTGATGGGGGAGATTTTCGGGCTTTACGTTCGTCAATTTTGGCGAAAACCCATGATCTTAGGGCCGCCGCTGTTCCTGCTATTGTGCTGGCAACCAAAATTTTTTTAATATCTGACTGTTCAATATGCACGTTGTGGCTAACGATAAGTTTTACAGTTATCAATGCTAGAGAAAAAAATATTAAGCAGCAGAAAACCATATATGCAACACTCAGAAACAACAAAGCTATGGTGGGACTATTTTTTCTCTTCATTTATTTCATCCTTTACAGCGTTACTAATAAATTCGCCCCCTATCGAACCGATGATATCTCCAACAGGAGCTGAACCGGAGCCCAAAACAGGGTTAAATAAAGGTGGCGCAACAAGGCTAACTGCTGAACCAAATGCCCAGCCAGCGCCCGCACCAGTTAAAGCACCTTTATCAGGCCCATCAGTAAACAGGGTTCCACCCGCTGTGATACCAGCATTTGCCCATATACCCCGCCCCGGTGCCAGACCACCAGTAACAGCCGCTGAGGCACTGCCCCGGTAATCCCAGGCTTTTTGCTTATTTTCAGGTAACATCTTATTCTTATCATTGTTTATATCGAACCACTAATATTTATCGTTCGCTATTTCCACGATTACTGCACCGCCTATAATCTTGCCAGCCGATACCGTGGAGCGCGAGCAGCTGCTAATACGGCCGCTGACTGAGTGACAAGAAAAAATCCCAACCGCAAGGGTTGAGATTCTTAAATTTATAACTAAAGGTATTTTTCAGGTATATTCTTTAACTGCTCATCTAAAGACCATTCTGCTGGTTTTTCCTTATCATTAAACCAAACAGCTCCTTTTTTGAGCCATTTTTCTCGATATCTTTTTAAGGCATTAATATTCATATCTTCATAACCGAATTCAACACCACAACAATCACATATTTCATAGCTAGGAGTTAGTCCATCATCTCCCCAAGGCGGCTCTGGTTGTTTAGCACCACACACCCGACATACATTAAATTCATCACTATTGTGCATTAAAATAATCCAAATTTGTTTTAAATCCATGATCGGCAGGATCTGGCCTAAACATCGTTTTTGGCACACCATCAGCCGTTTTTACAGCAAAGGTATTTGTTTTAGCATTATAGAAGACAGTCTCACCATTAGGACGCACTTTAGACAATGTTCCCGGTGGGGGATTATTAACAAAGTTATGCGTCGCTTCAACATATTGCTTTGAGTTATGGAACTCAGGAAACTCCTGTTTATGTTTGTCCCAATGTCCATAAGCATTAGATACAGGTTCTTTTTTCTTAGTTTCTGTCCAAATTTGGGTATCTTTAGCTTTTGCTGAAATCTGTTGGCTACCCTCATTTATCAGGCGAGACGCCTCTACAATATCTCCTTTCTTTAGTGCAGTTTCAGCAGCTTTGATAGCTTTACCCGCAGCATCGCCTGCACCTGGTATAACCCCGATTACCGCCGCCAGATAATCCAGCGCACTCTGCGCTTCCGCAAAGCTCTTGATATCCCCAGCCACCGGCACAAAATCCACGACGAACGCGGCGGCGTCTTTCAGCGCTTCACGCCGCTCGTTGTACATTTTCACTGAGCAGGTTTCGGCGCTCATGCCGCCACAGTTGGCCTTCTTATAGCGCTCGTTTTCGGCCTCAACGTACTCACCGGCCTTCTGCTCAAGCGTCTTGCCTTCAGACTGCGCCTGAGCGATATCAGCGAGAGAATTATTCTCAACCGCATTCCTCCCCGCCAGCGCGCCTGCCACCGCGCCCGCCGTGCTGTCGCCCGCTACGCCGCCCGCGAGGCCCGCCGCCAGCGTCCCCAGCGCGCTGATGGTCTGGCGCTGCGTCTCCGTCAGGTCGCTGCGGTCAGTGCCCGGATACATCTGCTGTGCGATGTACTCGCCCATCGCCGCCCCCGACGCTCCCGACAGCGCGCTGTTCCCCGCCGCGTAAGCCGTCACCGCTCCCACCACCGCGTGCGCCATCAGGTTCGCCTGCACGTTTACCGAACCGTCCGCGTTCAGCGTCTGGTTATGAATAACCTCTGCCAGGTACGGTGCCGCCGCGCCCGTTACCGCCTGCGCCAGGCTGCCCCCCGCCAGGCCCTGCACCGCAGCCGTCGCTGCCTGAATACCCTGCTGGAGGGCGCTGCCGGTGCCAAAAGGCGCCGCGGCGGCTTTATAGCTGTCCGTTGCGGCCAGCGCTTTGTTGTAGTCAGCCCACTTCGCCTTCGGCGCACCTTCGCCCGGCTCTCTGATATCCTTCGAGGCCAGCTCCGCCTTACCGGCATTCGTGGCCCTTATCTGCCCCTCCGTGCGCGCGATGTCCGCCGCCTGGTTGCCGATTTCTCCTGTCAGCTGCGCCGCCTGCAGCCGGTTCTGCTCCCTCTCTTTATCGAATATCGGCGACAGCGTCTGGTTCGCGTGCGCGGCGTCGCGGCTCAGCCCGCTCACGTCCTGCGACTGCTTATCTCCGTCGCGGATAACCAGCGCGCCCCCGCTCACCGCCGCATTCGTCAGCGAGCTGCCGCTGCCGCTGTGGTTCGCCCCCGTCAGCAGCCCGTTCGCCATGTTCCCCGCAAACTGGCCGCCGATGCTGCCCCCGGTGCTCACGCCCGCGCTCTGATGCTTCACCTTATAGTCCGCCCGGTTTTCGATGTCGCGCCAGCCCAGCGTGCCCGTCTCCAGACGGTTTTTATCCGCCGTCGCCGTCGAGCCGATAACCGCGCCGTTCAGCTGCGTGTGCCCTCCAGCCGTCACGTCAAAGCCGCCTTTCCCCGCGAACAGGCCGGTCTGCTCCTCCACGCTCTGCCAGGTGCTGTGCATCTTATCCCGGCTCAGGTTCACGTTCGCCGAGCCGGTCATCGACCCGAAGGTGAAGCTGCCCCCGGCGCTGGCGCTCTGCTGCTTCGAGTCGTAGCGGTCGCTGTCCTGCTCGCTCGTCAGCGTCAGGTTGCGCGCCACGTCCGCCCTGATTTTTTCGCCGCTCACCTGCGCGCCCTGAAGCGTGGTGTCGTGCCCGCTTACCAGCGTCACCTCACGGCCCGCGCTCACCTGCGTTTCCGTGTGGGTGACGCCGCTGCCCTGCTCGCTGCCTTTTGCCTTATTTGCGCTGGCGGAGACGCTGATGCCCCAGCCGCCCTGACCCGCGCCGATGCCGATGCCCGCCGTGCCGCCGTGGCTCTCGTTTTTACCCTCCAGCGACGAGGTGTTCGCGGCCGACAGCAGGTTGAGGTCCCGGTTCGCCGACAGCAGCAGGTCTCTGCCCGCCTGCAGCTGGCTGCCCTGCACCGTCAGGTCACCACCGTGCCCTTTCACGCCGCTGCCGCGCGCCACCACGCTCAGATTATCGCCCGCCGTCAGGCTGCTGCCCTGTGCGGTGCGCTGCTCGCTGCGCTGTGTGGAAGTGGAAGACTGGCTACCGTAAGAGAGGCTGACGCCGATGGCGTTGTTGTTCTCCGGGCTGTCGCCCTGCGCCTCTGCCAGCCGGCCGGCCTGCACCGCCTGCACGCCGCTGAGCGCCGCTTTAGTACCCTGCAGCGCCGCCAGCCGTCCGCTGTCGGCAGACTTCGCCTCCTGCACCGTCTGCGCCGCCGTGTTCAGCGCGCTGCCTGCCGTGCCGGAAAGCGCCAGCGTCAGGCCCGAGGTTTTCTGCTCCACCCGGTGCGTCTGGCTGCTCTGGTTTTCCGCTGCGGTGATGCTCACCTCGCGGCCGTCCAGCGTCAGGTTTTTGCCCGCGATAAGATCGGAGCCGTTGATATCCAGCCGGTTGCCCGCCGTCAGCGACACGCTGCCGTTCACGCTGCCCACGGTGCTGCCCTGGCTGGTCGTCTCCTGCGCGGTGTCGGTGGTTTTCAGGCTCTGTTTGCCGTAACTGAAGCCGATACCGCCGGTGCCGGAAAACCCGCTCTTTTTCTCCTGCGCCAGATGCTGTTCACTGTTGCGTTCAGTCGCTCCGGTAACGCTGAGATCGTGGCCCGCCTGCAGAGAGAGATCGCCGGTACTCGCTATCTGGCTGCCCTGTACGCGCAGATCGTTGCCCGCCGCCACGGAAATAGTGTCGCCATTCAGCGAACTCCCCTGCGCCGTCTGACGCGAAATCTGGTCGCGTGTGGTTGTCGTGCTCTTCGACAGCCAGCCGCTGCTGCCCGTCGTCTTTTGCCGCTCGTCCAGATCCCGCGTGTTCTCGCCGTTTGTCAGTGTGACGTCATGTCCCGCGGTCAGCGCCAGCGCAACATCTGCCGACAGGGTGGCCGCGCGGGCATGAAGATCGTTGCCTGCCAGCAGCGAGAGATCGCCCTTGCTGACGACTTCGCTGCCGATCTCCTGCGTATTGCCCTGCTTCAGGCTGTTATCGCTATCCCAGACAAGCGTGTCCCGATTCGCCGTACTGACAGTATTGAGCGTCAGATCGCGTCCGGCCTTAATCACCGTCTGGCTATTGTCGCCGCTGTTAACCACCTGCGCCGCCGTGAGAGTGATATCACGTCCGGCCTGCAGTATCAGCCGGCCGTCGTCGCCCTGCACGTACATGCCTGCCACGCTATCCACCGTGGTCCGGTCGAACTGGTTCTCACCGTTCCGGCTGCTCACGCTGCGGGTTGTGCTGACGGTATTGATATCCCGTCCGGCGTGGGCGAGCAGCGAGTCGGTTGCCCCGATCACGCCGCCGATGTTATTGATATCTGCGCGGGCGAGAAGATCGACACTGGCGCCTTTGATCGTCCCCGCCATGTTGGTGATATTACCGGCGCTCAGCTTCACCACTTCGCGCCCGGCCAGCGTACCGCTGTTAAACAGGCCACCGCCCAGGTTCAGGTTGAGGTTGCGGCCCGCAATCAGCGCACCGCTGCCATCGACATCGCCTGGCTGAATGCGCGCATACACCTGCGGTACCAGCACCGTCTGGCTGGAGCCATTCGGCAGTCTGACCTGCGCATTAACCAGCCAGACAATATCTTTTGTCAGCAGTCCCATCTGCTCAGGCGTCAGCGCCACGCCTGGCGTCAGGTGATAGCGCTGACTAAAGGCGATAGCGTTGTTCATCAGCGCCTTGTACTGATCTTCGTCGTTGGTAAAGCCGCCCAGGTAGCGCTGCCCTGTCAGGTTCATGACCTGTTCCCGGATCAGCCGCTGCTCGTAATAGCCGTCACCCAGGCGCTTCAGTACGTTATCGCTGTTCTGCGTCAGGGCGTCCTGCATATAGTCGCTGCTCAGCCACTGCTTCTCCTGAGTAAAGCGCGGATCGGTCTCTACCAGATATTTCCCGCCGGGAGAGGGATTGGTTCTGAACAGGCTGTTGTCCGGCAGGCGCGTATCGGGCCCGACGATGCGGATCACGCTCGCGTTCTCCCCCTGGCTGCCGGGCACATCAAAATGCTGGCCGGGTTTAAGCAGCGCGGCAATGTCAGGCATGCTGCCTGTGATATGGGCATTCACGCCGCCCGCACGCCCCGTCGTGGCGTCGGTTCCCTCTGTGCTCTGTGGGACGAGCGAAAGGGGGTTGCCGCTCAGTTCACCGTGATCGACCAGCTCTCCTGGCTTCAGGGCAATGGTCTCAATCACGTCCGGCGGCGTGTAATCCGATGTGCTGTCGCCCTGCTCGTCGCCACCTTTATGACGGATGCGCTTGTAGTGAGTCACCTTACCGACGTCAGTCGTGATTCGCTGGCCCGCCACCTCGACGTTATTGAGATCGCGCGCGTTTATTGTCAGCGTATTGCCCGCGATAATCTGGCTCTTATCATTCAGCACGCGGTCAGCGTTTATCGTCAAATCACCGCCCGCGATAATCTTCGCCGGATCGCTTTCGGCGATCTGCGTCTCCTGCACCGTACGCGTGTAGTCATACTGGTAGAAGTTATCGTTATTGCTGCCGGTATTGCCTGGCGTGTTGAGATTAAGCAGTGAGTCGGCCGAGTTGCGGTCAACAAAGACGCCCGGCTCGCCAGCTTTCCAGCGAACGGTATCGCCCGAGTGCTGATACCCGGTAATCGCCTCCGAAGACACGGTTACCAGCCCGGTGCTGAAACGATCGTTGACGTTATTGATTTCACCGGCAGCCATCTGCATGTTGCCCGCTGACTCGATGGTGGAGCTGTGATTATTGAGGGTGCCCGCTCTGCCGGTTGCCAGGCCGTCAGCATTCAGCTCACCGCCCAGCGCCATATCGCCGGCACTGTAGATCAGGCCGTGGTCACGATTGTTCAGCGTCTGCACGCCGATATCCACCCGCTCACGTCCCGCCAGCGTGGCGGCAGTGCCGTTTTCCGCCAGGTTGTTGAAAATATCAGCCTGTACGCCAACGCTGTCGCCATAGATCCGGCCACTGCCGGTATTGGTCAGCACCGACGCCTTCAGCAGCGTCTGTTTGCCGTCGATCAGCCCATAGTTGGTCAGCTGTCCGCTAAGCGTCAGCCAGTTCTGTCCGGCATTGATTTCGCCGGTGGCAGCGTTCAGCAGGTGGGGGGCGCGCAGATCGAGCTTGCCGCCCGCCAGCAGTTTACCGCTGTTGTCAACATCGCCTGCGGTTGTGAAGTTGAAATTGCCGTTGGCAATCATCTCGCCACGGTTGTTCAGGCTCTGCTGGCTGACCAGCGTGATGTCACCCAGGGAGAGGATCTGTCCGTCACCCGCCAGGCGATCGGCACGGATCGTTAGCGATCGGCCCGCTTTAAGGACGCCCTCCCGATTTTCCAGCGTCAGACTATTGCTCTGAGGCTGCGCCACTCTGAAGCTGCGCAGGCGACTCTCCGGCGTCAGGTCATTGCTCTGCAGCAGCAGATCTTCTCCGGCCGAAATCGTACCCTGCCGGTTATCGACCGAGCCACGGCTGCTGATGGTTAGTTGCCGATCGGCCAGTAACATGCCGCGCTGATTGAACACATCGTCGCTGTTGATCCGCAGGCTGGCCGCTTCAATCCCCTGCTGATCACCCTGAGTATCCTGATTGTTCAGCTGCAATGCGTTCAGCACGGCGTTCGCGCCGCTGCGAATCAGGCCGCCCGCATTGTCTATTATGCTCTGCGCACTCACCAGCAGATCGCCAATGCTCTGGATCTCTCCGCCACGGTTATCCAGACGCGCCATTTCCAGCGAAGCCGCCTGCTCGCTGACGATGCGCCCGCCGCTGCGGTTATCCACTTCACCACTCTGCAGCGTAAGATCGCCTTTCGCGCCCACGGTTCCGGCCTGATTGTCGATCGCGCCGCTGTGCAGATGAAGATCGCTAAGGCTGTAGAGGGTGCCGCTCTGGTTATCGATCGCCTCGCCGTGGCTGTCGATAAGCACGCTACCGCCCTGCAGCAGACCTGCCCGGTTGTTGAACGCAGAGTGCGTGTCGAGGCTGAGCTGCTCCTGTGCCACCAGCGTGCCAGCGACATTATTCAGGCCGCCAGCCGCCAGTTGCAACGCGTTTCCGCTCAGCGTCAGACCCTGCGTATTGTTTATCTGTCCGGCGCGGATAAGCATGTCGCCCTGGCTGATCACGCCGCCTTTTTCGCCGCTGTTCTGATTAAGCAGCGTCTCTGCGCCGATATCAAGCTGCGCACCGCTCTGGATAAGGCCGCCGTCACGATTATCGAGCGTATCGCCGCGCAGCGTCAGCGCCTGCTGCGCCGCCAGCTGGCCGTTACGGTTATCCAGTAAGCGGGCATCCACATGCCCGGTGTCGCTACTGACTATCCTGCCCTGACCGTTCTGCAGCGCATCCGCCGTGACGCGCAGCGTCTTACCCGCCCTCACAACGCCCTGCTGATTAGCCAGCTGTGCGCCTCGCAGACTGAGATCGCCTTCACTCGCGATAAAGCCCTGCCGGTTCGCCAGGCTGTCCGCGTTGATATCAATCTGCCGGGCCGAGGTGGTGCCGCTATCAAGATCGACATCGCCACCGCGCAGGGTGAGCTGACCATTTGAGCGCAGCGATCCCTTACTGCCGCGCAGATTACCGGTGGTGATCGACAGTGTGCCACGGCCTGTATGGGTGATGTCACCCGACTGGTTAGCGATCGCAGCCGCATTGAGCGTCAGGTTGTCGCTGTTAGTCACGATACGGCCGCCCTGATTATTCAGGCTGCCCGCGAAACTAAGCGTGAGATCGTCACGCCCGGTTTGCAGGATCTGACCCTGCTGGCTGGAGAGATCGCGCGCCTGCAGGTTGAGCTTGCTGGCTGTCAGCGTGGCGCCATCGTTGTTCAGCATTTTTCCGGTGCGCGCGGTGAGCTGCTGCTGCGCGGTCAGGGTGCCGCTGCGCGTCGCGATATCGCCCTCGCGGGCGTCGAGCGTCAGGTTTTTACCCTCAGTACGGCTGCCGCTGAGGTCAATAGTCTGCCCGCGTGCGCTCAGGCTGCCGCCGGCCAGGTTTTTCCCCTGCGCGCGAAGCTGGCCCGTTGTCGTCAGGGTCAGATTGCCCGATTCACCAGGCCTGCCGTCATCCTGCACACCTGCCGCGAGAACGCCTGAAGCCGTGCTGTTGAGGCTGCCAGCCTGCAGCGTAACGTCATTGCGTGCCACAACAGAGCCGCGGTTCTGCACATCTGCCGCACTGGTTACCGACGCTTTTCCGCCAGAAAAGATCGTACCGCTGTTGCTGACCCCTTGCCGCGCGGCGAGCTGCAGATCGCTACGGCTCTGAATAGCGCCGCTGTTCTCAATGCGGCCATCAGCGGTGATAACCACCGAACCCGCCTGCGCGCCAATATTGCCCGCATTGCGAACGCCGACGCCCCTCTCCGTGCCGACCAGACGGATTTTTCCGGCATACATGCCGCCCAGGCTGGAGACATCAAGCGCCATCCGGGGTTCTGTAGCGGGCTCGTCGCTCTGCTTCGTGACCTGCTGGTGTGCGGCATCCACCTTGTTTCGTCCGGTGGTGACGCGAAGATCCCTGGCCCAGACGCTGGCATTGACCTTCACCGATCGGGCAATAATGTCGGTATAGTCCTGGCGTGAGCTGTCCATCCCCGCCCCTTCGACCACCACTTCACCGCGTTCAACGTTAAAGCCCGTCAGGTTGCCATTGTTGAGCTGCGCCTGTCCGGTGGTCAGGGTGCCGCGACTGGCATTGATAAATCCGCAGCCGTTGCAGGTGATCCCGGACGGGTTGGCGATAACGACCTGGGCTTTCTGACCCGCGACTTCAACAAAGCCGTTGAGGCGGCTGGGATTGCGTGAGTTAACCTCATTCAGGATCACTTTGGCTTCGCCCCGGGCCAGCCAGGGATTGCCGCTTACCATCCCGCCGAGTCCGGTCTGAACGTTTTTGTGGGAGTTGTTGAGGATCGCTCCCCGCTTTCCGACATCAAACTGACTATACGTATTGCGGGAAACACCGCCTGCGGAGGGCGTCTGGATATTGATCTGCGGCGTACCGCTGGCGCTGTTTATTATCGTGGGCCGCTGGCCGCCAGGCGCCTGTGCATCTGCCACAATGGCGGCGCTGGCAGGCTGTATCACGCCCATCGCCAGCCAGAGACTAAAACATAATGCGCCGACTCGGCCAGTGAAGCTGCTAAGCGTGTGGCTGAGACCTGACGCGCGTGCGCTGCCGGCCCGGCCTGATTTAGCAATATCCGGCACCACCATCAGCATGCCGCGGACTGTGTTAAAAATCACGCGGTAGCGATTTTTGTTCATCTAATATCCTTATCAGATTTGCGGTAACGCGGCGGCGAGCGGATGCTGCTGGCGCCACGTTTTTGCCGCTTTATGGGTCACGCGGCTGCCATGAAAGCTGAATACGCGCCTGCCGCGCTGCTCACCGCGGTGATCTAATGCCCGCCAGCAGGCATGAGGAAAGAGATCGCGCCGGATCAGGCGACTCATCGCTACGGTATGGCCAAATGGCGCGATCCAGTCGCAGCACCACATGCGTGTGCCACTGTTCCACGCGTCAGGCGGAAAATGGATAGCGGGCCGTGTAAGATAAAGCGCTTCGGCTTCTTCGTTCAGCCAGGCCCAGCTGAAGAAAAAAACCGGCGTACCGGCTTCAGCCACCAGCACATATTGTCGCTGTTTGATGATCGGCAGCAGCAGCGTCGGCAGGGCGTGCAGCGGCGCATCACGATGCAGCGGCGAGTGCATCCAGAGCCACACCGCCGATCCCAGTATTTCCGCTTCACTCTCTTCACCGCCCAGAATCAGCGGTGATTTAACCTCATACTTGCCTGCGCGCATTCTCAGTAGCTCCAGTTGAGGTTGAAGCCGAGCGTGACGCTGCTGGTGCGTAAACCGTCAGGCTTCGACAGCGGCGTCCCGATAAACAGGTCATAACCGGTATTCCAGGCCTGACCGCGCAGCCCCGCCACCCCGCCCGCCAGATGCTGGCCGGTCAGCAGCTCACTGCCCGCGCCGCCCACCTCGCCATAGTCCGCGCCCAGGTAGAACTCCTGTGCAGGCAGCGGCGTACTCCAGGCGATGTCATTGCGGACGAACCAGCCGCGGCTCGCGTTCAGCGTGCGTTCGCCGTCGAAACCGCGCACAGTCCAGCGGTTACCTATCGAAAACTGCTCCTGCGGCGTGAGCGGCGTATTACTCATCTGACGCAGGTATTGCGCACCGTAGCGAAAATGCTGGCTGCCGATGCTGAACGGCAGGCTGAACTGCGCATTGAGCTGAACGATTTTGCTCAGCGCCGTCGCCTCGCCGAAATACTCCTCGGGTGCGGGCTGGGCACCGAACCAGCGCGTGCCGCGCTGATAGCTGATGCCCGCATCCAGCGTCGCCTGGCGGATATAGTGGCGGTGTTGCAGACCGATACGCCACGCCGCCGTCTGGCGATGCTGCACCTGAACTTCGGTGTCGTTGATATAGTTGCGGGTTTCGCGCGTCAGGACGTCATAGGTCAGCGAGGTTTTTTGCGAGCCGCTGCGATGCAGTACCCGGCTAAGCTGTAAATCGAGGCTCTGACTTTTTCCGCTATAGCGGTAGTCCTGATGGGTTCCGGCGACCGTCTGGTGATAGTCATAGTCGCTGGCCGTTGCGGAGAACATCCAGTATCCAAACGGCACCGAGTAGTGGCCGATGACGTTTTTGCTGCCTTTACCGCCTTTGCCCTGCAGATCGTGCGTGGCCGACAGATAAAAAAGATCGCTCAGCGCAAAAGGGTTATCGAGCGACAGCGTGACGCCACCCAGA
Source organism: Pantoea sp. UBA7232 (assembly GCF_002473195.1). Lineage (NCBI taxonomy): Bacteria > Pseudomonadati > Pseudomonadota > Gammaproteobacteria > Enterobacterales > Erwiniaceae > Pantoea > Pantoea sp. UBA7232. The sequence continues at coordinate 149,241 of NZ_DKTK01000006.1, read as the reverse complement.
TAGCGTCCGGTGCTGCGCGTACCGGAATCATCCAGCGAGAGACCGAGGCGCCACATCTTTTTCTGCTGCCAGCGTACCTCTATATCGCTCTCGCCCGGCTGTTCACCGGGCACGACCGACATATCGGCTACCACGGTCGGCAGCCGCTGCAGGTTTTCCAGCCCCTGTTCGATATCACGCAAATCCAGCAGATTACCGTCGCGGGCAGGAAATGCGCTGTAGAGCCACAGATAACGATCGCTACCCGGCGTCAGTCTGGCCTCCCGCACGTAACCGGGCAGGATCACCAGTCGTAGCGTGCCGCTGTTAAGGTCCTGCGAAGGTGCCAGCACCCGCGTAGTAACATAGCCATGATCAACCAGCCGGTTTTGCAGCGTACTCATCAGCAGATTAATGCCGCGCCCGCCCAGGCACTTTCCCTGCGCCTGGCTGGCAATAGCGTTAAGCGGCAGCCAGTGCGGCAGCGCCTGCTGCCCTTCAAGCACGATACGCGTGAGAGGAAAGCAGGGTTTTTCTGCAGGAAAAGAGAGGCGGCCAAAACCAGAAGCGGGCGGTGAAAGTCGCACATCAGGCGCTTTCGGCTCTATCTGCTGCTCCAGCGCCCGCTGGCGCTGTTGCTGCTGCCGGACCTGTTCACCTGCATCAGGCAAGGGCTCCGCAGTGGCCTCGCTGGTTATAAAAGCAGCAACCAGAAAAGAGAAACAGAGCGTAATTGATGTATCAGATGAAACCATCAGACAATCCTTGTCACGTAAACTAAACGCAAATCTTATTAATTAATATAAAAATTGCCGCATATTATTCACGAAAATGACCTGATAACAACGTCAGTATGGTTTTTTTTAAGCCAGATAATTTAGACTGATTAATCATTCTGCTAATTTTTCCGGGATGTATGTTATGCAGCAGCGAGAGTAGAGAGAGGCAAAAAAAGGGCCATTATTTACTGAAAGGCCGGACTGCTGGCAAAAGCGCATCCGTCTGCTGACTCAGGATAGGGGCGGAAAACCGAAAAAATCATGACCAGAGTCCGTTGCCCTGCAGGGTTCAATGCTTCTCCCCTGTCGGAATCAGAGCCAGAATTAAATCAAATTTTACAATATACTAACCCTCTGTAATTATTTACACTTGTCCTTATGGTTTGTAATGCCAAACTAAATAAGGATATCTATGCCCCTGACAGGACGTTCGGGCTCATTCGCCGTTGCGGATTCGCTCAATCACTATCTGCTCGCCTTTGAAAGCTGCGAGATCGTTGCAGACGTTAAATCTTTCGAAGGGCGAGAGTCCCTTAGCCAGCCCTATCGATTTATCATCCGCTTTACTTCATCCGTTCAGGATATACCACCTGAGAAAGTGATGATGCAGCCGGCAGTTTTTATGATGCGGGCCTGTTCCACGGCGTGCTCCCTCTTTCGGCCTGCTAAGGATCGCTGGCACACATTACGCAAAATTTATGGGGTTATCACCCGCCTTTCCCATATATCAACCAGCGTTGACGAATCAACGTATGAAGTCACACTCGAACATCCTCTGGCGCTGATGTCCAGCACGCACCGGTACGCTATCTATCAGCGGACGTCTGTTCCCGAGCTCGTCAATTCTGTCCTGAAGTCGCACGGCTTTAGGGATTATGAGATTGACATGAGCCTGCTGCAGTGGCGTTACCCCAGGCGTGAGATGATCGTTCAGTGGGGAGAGAGTGACCTGAGTTTTATCCGGCGTCTGCTTTCTGAAGTCGGGATCTGGTTCCGCTTCTGCAAACATGAAACTGCTGAAGAGATCACCGTCATCGTATTTGCCGATCAGCAGGCAGGCTACCTATCTGGCGCGAAAATTCAGTCGCTGCCCGGAGCAGGGTTAACAGGCGATACCCTGACAATATGGCAGATGCGCTGCCACTCAGCGGTGGTGCCTGCATCGGTACGTACGCGCAATTACGACTACCGGCAAAGCCGGCTTATTCCGCCGGAACATGAGGCGGACATGAGCGGTGAAGCTCCCTACACCACAGGCAGCGATTATCACTACGCTGATATTCAGCATAGCACGGGCGATCGGTGGAGCAGCATTCAGGGCGGAGATGCTGAAACAGCCTGGCACTATGCCCGCATCCGCCATGAGCGCCATCTGTCCGGCCGGACGTGTCTGGAAGCCATCACTGACGATCCCGCACTGCAGCCGGGCATGGTGGCTGAAATCGACGGCGAGCAGCCTGAAGCATTTATGTCCGGCTTTCTTATCGTTGAGAGCGTCTGCCGCGCAAGCCGGGCAACAGGCTATCAGACGGCACTCAGCGGTATTCCCTGTAGTGAGCGCGCCGCTTTCCGGCCGGAGCGCCTGCCAAGACCGGTTATCTCAGGAACGATTCCCGCCCGCGTCTCCGGCAGCGTTATGAACGATAGCCTTGCCCGTCCCGATAGTCAGGGGCGCTATCGGGTGAAATTCAGTTTTGATCTCGCCAGCTGGGAGAAAGGCAGGGAAAGCATGCCTGTCCGTCTGGCCCGCATCTACGCAGGCGATAAGTATGGCGTGCATTTTCCGCTGCTGGACAACACGGAGGTGGCAATCGCATTTGAAAGTGGCGATCCCGAGCGGCCTTACATTGCCCATGTATTGCATGACGCGCTAAATCCGGACGTCGTTAACGATAGTAACAGCACGCGCAATGTTATCCGGACAAAGGGGAAGAACAAAATCCGGCTGGAAGATGCGGCAGGCAATGAGCACATCAAGCTATCAACCGAGTTCGGCAAAACGCAGCTTAACCTCGGTCATATGGTCGATACCGGTCGCAAAGCACGCGGTAAAGGCGCAGAGTTGCGCACCGATCATCACGCCACCGTGCGTGCCGCAAAGGGGATCTACCTGACGACCGCCGCGCAGACCGGTGCACGCGGAACGCTGCTGGAGATGACCGACGCGATCGCGCATCTGGAGCAGGCGCTCAGCATAGCTTACAGCCTGCAGTCGTCGGCCGCCGGGGCCGGCGCTGACGGCGCTGACACTGCCCCGCAGCAGGCGCTGCAGCAGGCCGTTTCCGGGCTGGCGCAGCCGGGCATTCTCTCCTGGGGTGAAGCGGGTATTGCACAGGCAACACCTGAAAGCCTCCATCTCGCCGCCGGTAAAGATGCGGTGATCACCGCCGGCAGTAACGGCAGCGTCAGCGTGTTCAAACGTCTTTCTGTCGCGGCGGGCCAGGGAATTTCCGCCTTTGTGCGCAGGCTTGGCATCAAACTGATTGCCGCGTCTGGCGATATCACGCTTCAGGCGCAGCGCGGCCAGCTGGCGGCGCTTGCCGATCGGAACATGCAGATCGCCAGCGTCAACGGAGAGCTTCAGATAAGCGCCAAAAAAGGCCTGTATCTGCACTGCGGCGGCGGCGGGATCCGCCTGCACCCGAACGGCGGCGTAGAGATATTCTCGCCGGCGCACATTGAGCAGAAAGCGCCGACTCTTGTTTATCAGAAGGGGGAACCAGCAAAAATTGTCGATCCGCTGTTTAAAGATAACCCGCTGGCGCGCGGTGTACGCCTGTACCGAAACGGCGACCGGAAACACCCGCTGGTCAGCCAGCCCTTCCGCGTTACCCGGCCGGACGGCAGCACGGTGGAGGGTATCACCGATGCTGCCGGGCACTCTCCGCTGCTGGATCTTGCAGAGACCGAACAGCTGGTTGTTACGCTTATCAGGGAGGCAAAGCGATGACTCATCACACCTCAAAAAACAGCGCCTTTAACGATCCGGAACTGGGCAGCTTCATCGGCCTTAATCGCGATACCGCCGGCGGTATGCTGATGCAGGAGTTTCCTGTAAACAGCCCCCTGCCCTGTATTGTTATTCTTGTACACGGCGTCAACGACATCGGCGAAGCTTACGAAACGCAGGAGAAAGGGATTATTGCCGGGCTGAATACCCGACTGGCGCGCGACGACATGTACCCGCACCAGTGGAGTGAAATTGAGGGATTAACCGACCTGAAAGATGCGCCAAAGCGCGTGACGGCCAGCGGGCGATCGCCGGTTATTCCGTTCTACTGGGGCTATCGCCCGGTCGATCGTGAAACCTATAACGCAGACCAGCGGCGCTACCGTGATGAGGTCGCCCGCCTCGGGCTGGAAACAGTTCTCCCCTACGATGCGTTTCAGGAAGATGATCCGGTACGGCTGAAAAAGCTGAACGCTGAGGGACGCGGCTTCTGCAACGATAACTACGGCAACGTGCTGAACCTGGCAGCAGCGAAGAATGGCGGCACCTTTGCTAACGCAACCACCTGCATTCCTGACATGCTGGGGCCCGGCGCGAACGGCGGGGCCATCTGGATGGCGGGGATCTACAGCCGCAAACTTAACGGCGGGGACTTTACCCACCCGATTTATGGCAATCCGCACCGCATTTATCAGTTTTTTGCTGCTCAGCGGCTGGCAGATCTGATTCTGGAAATCAGAAAGAACCCCAGTACACGTCACGACACCATCAATATAGTGGCGCACAGCCAGGGCACCATCATTACCATGCTGGCGAATATGCTGGTCAGGCAACAGGTAGCTGATTATCCGGTTGCCGACTGCGCCATCCTCTGCCACTCCCCCTACTCACTTGATCCGCGGCTCATGGAAAATATGCTGCCCGGCAAGCAGCAGACGTCGCACGGGCGTCAGGAGACGCTGCGTAATTTCTGCCGGCTGATGGCCACAAATCCAAAGTATGACGCCACGGGTTGCTACCGGCCGGAGTTTGTCACAGCCATGTACCACGATACCACGCTGTGGCGCAAACACTGCTGGAGCAGCGATCCCCGCTACAGCCGCAATAACTACGGCCGGGTTTATAACTATTTCTGCCCGAATGACGGCACAGTGTCGCTGTCCAGTGTGCAGGGCATCGGCTGGCGCGGTATTCCTGATACGCTCGCCGGCGGCATACCCAATCTCTATCAGCGCGCGTTCTGTCAGCACCACAGTACGGGCGGTAACGCGTCCGGTGCGCCTTTCAAAAAGCCTGCTTTCCGGCCCGGTGATTTTACGTATGACGGCTGGCCCACTAACGTGGCCTATCCAATGGAAAGCGGCGTGACTGAAAACGCCGAGGCCCTGCCTGAAGTGATAGAGCTGACCCTGATGGGGCACGATCGCAGCGGGGACATGAAATATAAAACGGGCGTTGGAGGCGAAGATCGCTATATCGACTACTCCGCCCGCGAGTATGAGAACGCCTAGCAGGTGACAGAGTTTCGTCCGGCGATCGGATTTGTTTATCCGCATCGCTCCGGTCAGCTGCTGTCTGAAACCGAGCTGGCTGCGGTCAACCGGTATTACGGCACCGCGTTTGTCTCCGGTCGCGTGGTCGGCAGCAGCACGCAGCGCTACCAGCTGAAGCGGCGTAAAACAAGCGAAGAAATCAACGAGATGGAAAAATATGGCGATCCGGTGAGGTTCAGCCAGCACTCTTCAATAGTGATGGATCAGAACGTGCAGGAAAAGGCTGTTGCCTACGACCTCGCCATCGGTAACTGCATGGCCTTTGAAGATCCCGCCTTCTGGCTCAATCTGCGCAAGCGTGCAGACTGGCGGCACGAGTTTAATCCGGATGCAAAAACAAAAAATTATCATAAAACCGGCATTCTGGATTTGGAAGAAACCAAACAATTTATGAATAAACCGGATCAAACTTTGCCGGTTGGTGAGTTCGGCGTGGTGAATGATTATGGTCCGAAAACGTGCGTAGAGCCCGCCCGGCATCCGGAGGTGCATCATAAAGAAGTGCCTGTACATCAGTGGGACATGCCGGAGCCGGCAGGCTATCGCGATGTGCCGGCAAAGAAAAAAGCGGAGGGAACGATATGGTGACGTTATGGAAACACATTGTAATTACAGCGCTGGCAGCTTTGATTGTGCTGACTGCCAGCGGCTGCAGCGGCAAGCCGCTGAAGAAACGGCAGATGCCGGTGCAGGTGGTGTACCGCTTTGACGACCACCGCTGGCTGGAGCTGCACGGGGTCGCCTGCGAGGGCGCCCTGTGGTTTGTGGATGAGAAGCGCGATATCCGCAGTGAGGTATCGTCGCAGTTTTATCGCATCTTTACCAAGCCCTACATCAACGCCTCCGAACGCTACATCGCTGTTCCATGGTGGAACTCTTCCGGCATGACAATTTCACGAGATTATGGTCGCACATGGATGTCTTCAACCGTAAAAGGCCGTGAAGATGACGAAGCGGGTTCTGATTCTCCCGCATACGAAAACATCGCTTCCCTGACCGTGGTCAACGACCAGGGATTTCTGCTGACGAAGCAGGGACACCTCTATATGTCCTCTCACCCTTTTGACGATCCGCGCATCATGCCGGGCGGAGAAGGGATTAACTACAGCTATACATTTAAAGGCAAAGTTTACTATGACCGGCTGGACGCTATTCGTCCTGGCAAAGGTGAGAACGTTTCGCGCTGGGGTCTCCTTTATATCGACCCCCGCATCCTGCCAGTAAGAATGGAGCAGTATTACGCCAACTTCCAGAATCTGCCGACCCGGGTGCCGGAGGTAAAGGGCTATACGGGCTGGACCCGCATGCAGTGCGATATGAAGGCGGGAATGTGATTTCATTTGCACAAAAATAAATTTAACAGGACAGAGAGTAAGGATATTTCATGGATGGCGTTATTCGACTGGGAGACCGCCTGTCGGCGGGAGGCTATGTTACTGAAGCTTCAGGAGAGATGTTCGATGGTAAGCCGGTAATGCTGATCGGCGACAAAGCGCGGTGCAGTCAGCATGGTGAAACCGCTGCTGCTGAAGGGCATCCTGCCTGGATCATGAACGGCCGTCACGTTGTGACCCATCGTTGCAAAGTGGCGTGCGGATGCCTGCTATTAAGCTCTTTGCCCGAAGCAGGAGTGCGATAAATGAAATATTTCTGGAAGCCGTTGCTCTCTTGTCCGGAGAAAACGGAAATACGCTTTCCCCGTCTGTTTACGATAGCTGCAGGTATTGTGGCCCTTATATTGATGCTGATGTTCAGTGCCCTGACGCTTGAGAATGCGCAGCTAACGCTCAGCATGCTTATCTGGCGATTACTGGCGCTCCCTGTTGCGGTCTGCATGACGGTTGTTTCGCTATGCTTTATTTTTTTCAACATTCTCTGTTGCTGGCGTCTTTTGATGCAGCTTGCGTACTGCGGTGTTGAATCAGACTGGCAATCACGGGCTTCTGAATGGACGCTGCTGGCTGAACACACCTCAATCTTTCCGGTTGATAACGCAGCCCTGAAAATGCTCGGACTTGAGGGGAAAATGCCGGTGGATGGCGATATTCCCCTCAGGCTTTCCGTTGAGGATGATGAAAGGTCAGGCATGGGACGGATGCTGGTCACAGTGCAGCGCCTGCTGGAACAGCTGGATCTGACACAGATTGACGCCATCACCGAACGTCCTGAACTGTTTCTCTACATGGGTAATACAGCAGGATCTGTTCGCGATGACATCACATCGCTGGTCCGCTCTTTCCATGCCGCATTCCGCCATGCCAGCTTTCACTATTTTGACGACATGCCTGAACTGTCACTGGTTCAGCAGTGGACAGACGGGTCGTTTAACGGATTTCGTCTGCTGTTAATTGCCGAACTGCATGATGGCGATAATCGTAACTTTTGTGAATATGCCTGTGCACTGCTCTTTTCCCGCTACCGGCAAATAAGCGGAAACAGAGTGCCGGTCTGCTGTTTTAAAGGAATGAGCGCTCAAATTTATAACCTTGAGCGCAGGATTAATGCACTGCTGTCTGCCGGGCAAGTCAGGCCCGCTGACCTGCGGCACGTCTGGACCAGCGATCTGCAGGGAGAAAGTCTTAATTTGCTGAAAAATTCCCTGGCGGAGAACAATGCAGGAATTAACGTCCGGAGCTGGCAAAATATGCGGATAGCCGATACCTGGACGACGGGCTATCAGTGGCTGATGATGGACTGGGCAGCCATGGCAGTTCGTAACGGAGAACGTGCTCAGCTGCTGGCAGCAAGGGAGAAGAGAGGCGAGCAAATCACGTTTCTTCAAATGAACGGGAAACTTGCCCGGCCCGAGGACAATTACAGCCCTGCCTACATCAAAAGTCTCAAAAAGAGCGGCAGTCTGCTTGGCTGCAGTTTTATACTTGCCACCTCTCTGCTGCTTATGACAATCAGTATCGAGGTGGGATGGAGCTTTGAAAAAGATTTCTTTACCCGCAGCGCAGTATTTATCATGCCGATAATCTTAACGCTTTTATCTATCGGGTTTATGCTCGGGAAAAGTTATAAAAAAGAAGCTGAGCTGAACAGATATTATGATTACGAATAAAACATACTGTACGGTTTCAGCAACCGCGTCTGAAATCCTTATGTCACTGTATTGTTAATTCAGATAGCTGAGCCGCTATTGTTAACAGAGCGGCGAAAAACTGCGACGGCGACCCTCAGGCAGTCGTGTCCCAAATCTGTCCCATGCTGAAAAAATGAAAGCTGGCGGAGTGGCGTAACTGCTTGATTTGACTTGGCGCGCCCTACAGGATTCGAACCTGTGACCTACGGCTTAGAAGGCCGGTGCTCTATCCAGCTGAGCTAAGGGCGCTGAGGAGTTGGGTCGGATTATACGTCGGGAAGCGGGTACGTCAACGTTTTTGCCGTTTCTGTGCAGCGGAGTGCTGCGGGAATAACCAATTTGCATCAATGGCGTTTGCGCCATTCGCTGAGCGACACGAGATTACTGGTGCCGGTGGATTCCCCTTCCAGCTCAATCCCTTGTGGCGTAAAGCGCGCATTATATTGCTCACGCCGCGCGTGCAGCTCCTGGCTGTCCGGCTCCAGCTGGCGCAGAAAGCCCAGCGCGAGCAGCAGCTGCTGGCGGCTGATGAGTGCCGGGAAACCGGCGCGGCTGAGGATCGCATGCCAGCGCTGGCTGTTCTCCTCGCTGCCGTCAACAATCAGTACCTGCCAGATCAGCAGTACCGCTGCGCCATTGTGCAGATGCGTTTCGTTATCGCGGCTGAGGTAGTCGGTGAACTCTTTCGCCGCCTCTTTCCCCATCATCGAGAGCATTGACTCCACCTGTACCGGCGGCAGCTGCAGCCGCTTGCTGAGCCGCTGGGCAGCGTGACGTGAGGCGGCGGTGATCAGCTGAAATCCAGCCACAAACACCACTGCCAGAGTGGCAAGCATTATCCAGATCATTACATCGTTCCCAGAGTGTCCTGCAGATATCATACCCATGCAGGCTGGCACGCGTCACCACGAAAAAAGCCTGAAAGCGCGCAGGCTGCTGAAACTGTGACTGACAGCTGCCCGCGCTTCTGCCAGAATAGGCACCATCCCCGATTTAACTCTCTACAGATGGATTTCCTCTCTGATGGCAGCAAAAATTATTGACGGTAAAACGATTGCGCAGCAGGTGCGTAGCGAAGTTGCGGAAAAAGTGCAGCAGCGCCTGGCGGCGGGCAAACGTGCGCCGGGTCTGGCCGTGATCCTGGTGGGCGAAAATCCCGCTTCGCAGATCTACGTCACGCACAAACGTCGCGCCTGCGAAGAGGTGGGCTTTGTCTCCCGTGCTTATAACCTGCCCGACTCCACCGGCGAAAGCGAGCTGCTGACGCTGATTGATGAGCTGAACAGTGACCCGGCGATTGACGGCATTCTGGTGCAGCTACCGCTGCCGGCCGGTATCGACAACGTCAAGGTGCTGGAGCGCATCACGCCGGATAAAGATGTGGATGGTTTCCATCCATATAACGTGGGTCGCCTCTGCCAGCGTGCGCCGAAACTGCGTCCCTGCACGCCGCGCGGTATTATCACGCTGCTGGAGCGTTATAACATCGATACCTATGGCCTGAACGCCGTAGTGGTCGGCGCGTCTAACATCGTTGGCCGCCCGATGAGCATGGAGCTGCTGCTGGCAGGCTGTACCACGACGGTTACTCACCGCTTCACCCGCGATCTGCGCCATCACGTGGAGCACGCCGATCTGCTGGTCGTGGCCGTGGGCAAGCCCGGTTTTATTCCGGGTGACTGGATCAAACCAGGCGCGGTGGTGATTGACGTCGGCATCAACCGGCTGGAGAGCGGTAAAGTGGTGGGCGACGTTGATTTTGCCGCTGCCGCTGAGCGCGCCTCTTACATTACGCCAGTCCCGGGCGGGGTCGGACCGATGACAGTAGCCACTTTAATTGAAAACACGCTGCTGGCGTGCGAAGCGTATCACGACGTGGAGGAAGCATAATGGCGAGTTTCTCACTGGGTAAACATCAGCACGTTGATCTTTGCGATCTGCTGAAGCTGGAAGGCTGGGTAGAGAGCGGCGCGCAGGCCAAAGCGGTGATTGATGAAGGTGAAGTGCGCGTGAACGGGGCGATTGAAACGCGCAAGCGCTGTAAAATCGTCGCCGGACAGACGGTAGAGTTTGCCGGCCAGCGCATAACGGTGGTCGCATAGCAAAAAGGGCGAACCCGGGTTCGCCCTTTTTTCTTATTTACGTCGCCAGGTGGTGCCCTGCGGACCATCTTCCAGCACAATGCCGAGCGCGTTAAGCCGGTCACGCGCCACATCCGCCTGCGCCCAGTCTTTCGCCTGACGCGCGTCGTTGCGCATTTTGATCAGCTGCTCAATCTCTGCGACTTCGTCATTATTCGTCTGCGCTCCGCTCTGCAGGAACAGCTCCGGATCCTGCTGCAAAATCCCCAGCACATTCGCCAGCTCGCGCAATCTGGCCGCCAGCCCGTCAGCCGCCGCTTTATCTTCACTCTTCAGGCGGTTCACGTCGCGCGCCATATCAAACAGCACCGAGTAGGCTTCCGGCGTGTTGAAGTCATCATCCATCGCCGCGCGGAAACGCGCTTCAAAAGCTTCGCCACCGGCAGGCTGCGCGCCGGTATCGGTATGCCGCAGTGCGGTATACAGACGCTCCAGCGCCGCACGTGCCTGGTTGAGGTTATCTTCGCCGTAGTTAAGCTGGCTGCGATAGTGTCCTGACATCAGGAAATAGCGTACGGTTTCGGCGTCATAGTGCTGCAGCACATCGCGCACGGTGAAGAAGTTGCCGAGTGATTTTGACATCTTCTCACGGTCAACCATCACCATGCCGGAGTGCATCCAGTAATTGACATAGGGACCGTCGTGCGCGCAGGTGGACTGCGCCACTTCATTTTCATGGTGCGGAAACATCAGGTCAGAGCCGCCGCCGTGAATATCAAAGTGGCTGCCAAGCTGCTTGCAGTTCATGGCGGAGCACTCGATGTGCCAGCCCGGACGACCGTTGCCCCACGGCGATTCCCACGACGGCTCATCGGCTTTGGACATCTTCCACAGCACGAAATCCATCGGGTTGCGTTTTACCTCTGCCACTTCCACACGGGCACCCGCCTGCAGCTGCTCCAGATCCTGACGCGACAGCGCGCCATAATCGGTATCGCTCAGCACATCAAACATCACATCGCCGTTCTCCGCCACGTAGGCGTGACCGCGTTCAATCAGCCGCTCCACCAGCTCAATAATTTCCGCGATATGGCGCGTGGCACGTGGTTCCAGATCCGGCGGCAGGATGCCCAGTGCGGCAAAATCCTGGTGCATCTCCGCAATCATGCGGTTGGTCAGCGTCTCAATGGTTTCGCCATTTTCGTTAGCGCGGCGAATAATTTTGTCATCAATATCAGTGATATTACGCACATACTTCAGCTGATAGCCAATATAGCGCAGGTAACGCGCCACCACGTCAAATGCCACAAACGTACGCCCGTGGCCGATATGACAGAGGTCGTAAACCGTAATACCACACACGTACATGCCGATTTCACCAGCATGAATAGGTTTAAATTCCTCTTTCTGTCGACTCAGGGTGTTATAGATCTTTAGCATTGAACGGTTCCGTTTTTATCGTGTGCGGGAGACGCCTTCTTTGGTAGCCTGATATTGTGCCGTATTTTTCTGACTTGTGCATCGCTGAGATACCAGATGCCGTTGCCTTGCTGACGCGTTCCGGGAAATTATGTTATAAGAGGCGTCGACAAAATGCCCGTCCGTACGCGAACGCGGCAACTGATACTGAATACAACCTCCACAGGACGAATATAATGGTCACTTTCCAGACGAACCATGGCGATATCGTAATCAAAACCTTTGATGATAAAGCGCCGGCCACCGTACAGAACTTCCTGGACTACTGCCGTGAAGGTTTTTATGACAACACTATTTTCCACCGTGTCATCAATGGCTTTATGGTTCAGGGCGGCGGTTTCGAACCGGGCATGAAGCAGAAAGCCACCAAAGCTGAAATCCGCAACGAAGCGAACAACGGCCTGAAAAACACCAAAGGCACGCTGGCGATGGCGCGCACTCAGGCTCCGCACTCGGCAACCGCACAGTTCTTTATCAACGTTGCTGACAACGACTTCCTGAACTTCCGCGACGAAAGCCTGCAGGGCTGGGGTTACTGCGTGTTTGCTGAAGTGGTTGAAGGTATGGATGTCGTCGAAAAAATCAAAGCGGTGAAAACCGGCCGCAGCGGTATGCATCAGGACGTGCCGACCGAAGACGTTGTCATCCAGAAAGTGACCGTCAGCGAGTAATGTCGCGCACGCTGTTTATCGCAGATCTCCATCTGTGTCAGGAAGAACCGGCAATTACTGCCGGTTTTCTGCATTTTTTGCAGGGTGAAGCGCGGCAGTGCGAGGCGCTTTACATCCTGGGCGATCTGTTTGAAGCCTGGATTGGCGATGACGATCCTAATCCGCTGCATCAGCAGATCGCCACCGCCCTGCGCGCCCTGCCGGTGCCGGTCTATTTTATTCACGGCAACCGCGATTTCCTGCTGGGCAAGCGCTTTGCCCGCGCCAGCGGCATGACGCTATTGCCGGAGGAGAAGGTGCTGGAGCTGTATGGTCAGCGCGTGCTGATTATGCACGGCGACACGCTCTGCACGGACGATGCTGGCTATCAGCGCTTTCGCGCAAAGGTCCACCAGCGCTGGCTGCAGCGGCTGTTTCTGGCGTTGCCACTGCGTCTGCGGTTGCGCATCGCGACCAGAATGCGCGCCGGCAGCCGGCAGGCGAACCAGCATAAATCGCTGGCCATTATGGATGTAAACCCGCAGGCGGTGGCAGCAGCCATGCAGCGCCAGCAGGCTCCGCTGCTGATCCACGGCCATACGCACCGGCCGGAAATCCACACGCTCTCTCTGAATGGTCTTCCCGCGCAGCGCGCTGTTCTTGGGGCATGGCACAACGCAGGCTCGATGATCCAGCTGGACGCCAGCGGCATAAAACTGATCGCCTTCCCCTTCTGATTTTACGGGTGCAATTGCCCGTTTTCTGGCCGCGCAACCGTTTTCCTTGCTGCTATCTCATGCTATCCTCTGTGCCCTTCTTACCTGCCTCACCGGCCAGGTTCGTTTGTCTATTCACAGGAGTTGACCGCATGTCATCCACTGCCGCCCCGGCCCGTATCGCTATCGTCATGGGTTCCAGAAGTGACTGGGCTACCATGCAGTTCGCCGAGGAAATTCTCAACAGCCTGGACGTTCCCTTTCACGTGGAGGTGGTTTCTGCCCACCGCACCCCGGACAAGCTGTTCAGTTTTGCTGAAGGTGCCGCTGCGCATGGCTACCAGGTGATTATTGCGGGCGCCGGCGGTGCTGCGCATCTGCCCGGCATGATCGCAGCAAAAACGCTGGTGCCGGTGCTGGGCGTACCGGTGCAGAGCGCCGCGCTGAGCGGTGTTGACAGCCTCTACTCGATTGTACAGATGCCGCGCGGCATTCCGGTGGGTACGCTGGCCATTGGCAAAGCGGGCGCAGCCAACGCGGCGCTGCTGGCCGCGCAGATCCTGGCCACCCACGATGCGGCACTGGCATCGCGTCTCACCGCGTGGCGCCAGGCGCAGACCGATGAGGTGCTGGAGAATCCGGATCCGCGGGGTGAGGCATGAAGCCGGTATGCGTACTGGGTAACGGTCAGCTGGGCCGTATGCTGCGCCAGGCGGCTGAGCCGCTGGGCATTGCGGTCTATCCGGTGGGACTGGATGCGGAGCCCGCCTCGCTGCCCATTGCAGAGAGCGTGATCACCGCCGAGATTGAACGCTGGCCGGAAACCGCCCTGACGCGCGAGCTCGCCCGCCACCCCGCCTTTGTGAACCGCGATATCTTCCCGCGCCTTGCCGACCGTTTCACGCAGAAGCAGCTGCTGGATGAGCTTGGTCTGGCTACCGCACCGTGGCAGCTGCTGGCCGCACCTGATGAGTGGCCGGCGGTGTTTGAGAAGCTGGGCGAACTGGCGATTGTCAAACGCCGCACCGGCGGTTATGACGGTCGCGGCCAGTGGCGGCTGCGGGCGGATGAAACAGAGACGTTACCCGCTGAGTGCTATGGCGAGTGCATTGTTGAACAGGGCATAAATTTTAGCGGTGAGGTTTCGCTGGTAGGCGCGCGCGGTCAGGATGGCAGCATGGTATTCTACCCGCTGACACACAACCTGCACGAAGAGGGCATTCTGCGCACCAGCGTGGCGTTCCCGCAGGCGGATAGTGCACAGCAGCAGCAGGCGGAAACCATGCTGCGCGCCATTATGCAGGCGCTGGATTACGTGGGCGTCATGGCGATGGAGTGCTTTATCACGCCGCAGGGACTGCTGATCAATGAGCTGGCACCGCGCGTGCACAACAGCGGTCACTGGACGCAGAACGGCGCGTCCATCAGCCAGTTTGAGCTGCATCTGCGCGCCATTCTTGGCCTGCCGCTGCCGCAGCCGGCGGTATTCGCACCCTCGGTGATGGTGAATCTGATCGGCAGCGACGTAAACCACGCCTGGCTGGCGCAGCCGCTGGTGCATCTGCACTGGTATGGCAAAGAGGTCCGGCCTGGCCGCAAGGTGGGACACCTGAATCTCACTGACAGTGAGCCATCACGTCTTGCCACTGCCCTGCACGCGCTGCAGCCGCTGCTGCCGCCGGAATACGCCTCGGGCCTCGCCTGGGCGCAGGCGAAGCTCTGAGTTGCTGACGGGATCCCTCAGACAGAGGGATCCTGATTACGCCGCTTCAAAGCGCCGGAACAGCGCTTTGCCCTTCAGCAGTCGCACGCCCAGCCAGCCGCCGCACAGCGACAGCAGAAGCGCTCCGCACAGCGGTAGCGCAAACCACAGCGTCCAGTCGGGCTGCCAGGGAAAATCGAAAATTTTACGCTGCAGTGCCCACAGCGCGGCCTCTGCACCCAGCGCAGCCGCTATTCCGGAAACCACGCCGAGCAGAGCAAACTCACACCACAGCGTGCCGCGCAGCAGACGTTTGCTCGCGCCCAGCGTGCGATACACCACCAGCTCCTGACGACGCTGGCGCATGCCGATCTGGATCTGCGCCAGCAGCAGCAGGACACCGCACAGCGTCACCAGCACCACCATGATTTCCAGCGCCTGACTCACCTGCGCCAGCACCTGGCCAATCTGTTTCATGATGCTGCCAATATCGAGCAGGCTCAGCGTCGGGAACGTCCGGTTCAGCTGCGCCAGCAGCGCCGGATTATTCGCCATGCGGAAGCTGGTCAGCCATGTCTGCGGCTGCTGCTCCAGCGCGCCGGGCGGGAAGATAAAAAAGAAGTTAGGCCGCAGGCTCTCCCAGTCCACCTTACGCAGACTGCTGATGCGCGCGCTGAACGTCTGCGTATCGCCGCTAAAGGTCAGCTCATCCCCTGGCTTAACGCCCAGCCGCTGCGCCAGTTCGGCTTCAATCGAAACCTCCCCTGGCCGCGGGGGCCAGCTGCCGGCAAGCAGCGGGTTGTGATCCGGCCGCTGCGCCTGCCAGGTCAGATTGAGCTCGCGGTTCAGCGCATTATCCTGACGCGGATCGGCAGCTTTGCCGTTCAGCTCAACCAGACGCGCACGCACGACGGGATAAAAGGTTTCCGGTTTGATCTGATGCTGCTGCAAAAAGTCACGCACCTGTGGCACCTGCGCCTGCGTAATATTCAGCAGAAAATAGTTTGGTGCATCCGGCGGCAGCTGCTGCTGCCAGCGATCGAGCAGATCGCCGCGCATAACCAGCAGCAGCGCCAGCAGCATAAAAGAGAGCGAGAACGCGGCCAGCTGGCTCAGCGTCATTGCCGGCTGTCGCAGCAGACGGTTAATGGCAAGCCGCAGCGCCAGGTTACGCACGACCAGCCGGCGCAGCAGCAGCAGCGTACCCCAGCCCAGCACGGCGAGCAGCAGCGCCAGCAGTACGACGCCGGTGAGCAGCGCCCAGAGCATTTTGCTGCCCCCCAGCAGCAGCGCCAGCAGCAGCACCACCACCAGCGCCATCGCCGGCAGATAGACGCGCAGCGGCCAGACGCGCGCCACCGCATCGCGCCGCAGTACGCGCAGCGGCTGGGTCGCCATCAGCAGACGATAAGGACGCAGCCCCACCAGCAGGGAAATAACAAACATGGTGCCCAGCGCCCAGAGCCATGGCCAGAGGCTGGCGGCAGGCAGCGATGCGGGCAGCACCGGCTTCAGCAGGGTAAGCAGCAGCAGTTCGATCCCCTGCCCCAGCGCGCTGCCGGTCACGCCCGCTAACAGCAGCACCGCCAGCCACTGGCCGATAATCAGCCGCTGCAGCGCACGTCGCGTGGCCCCCAGCGTTTTCAGCACCGCCACCAGATCGTAACGGCTGCGGCAGTAGTGGCTCATCGCTACCGCCACGGCCGCGATGGCCAGTAGCAGCGTCAGTAATGCCGACAGCAGCAGAAACTGCTGCGCGCGCTGCATGGAACGGCCCAGCGCATCCTCTGAGTTTTCGGTGCTTATCCAGCGTTCGCCCCCTTTAAGGCGCGGCTCGATCCAGCGATCGTAGCGCGCCAGCGGTGCGGCGTCGCCGGAAAACTTATAGCGCCAGCTCAGGCGGCTGCCGGGCTGAACGGCGCCGGTTTTTTCAACGTCCGCCAGGTTCATTAACAGACGAGGCGCCGTCTGGAAGGGATTGAATCCGCTGTCCGGCTCCTGGATCACCGTACCGGCAATGCGCAGCGTGGCGTCGCCGACCTCTATCGGATCGCCGACGCGCAGATCCAGCAGCGCCAGCAGACGTGCGGCGACCAGCACGCTGCCTGCCGCCGGACGCAGGCCCGGTGGCTCGGTCTGCAACGTACCAAACATCGGATAGGCGTCATCCACCGCTTTAACATCTGCCAGCTGTGGCGTCTCCCGCGCAAAGGTCATAGTGGTGAAGCTGAGCTGACGGCTGATCGCTAATCCCTCCTCACGCGCCTGCGTCAGCCAGGCTTCCGGCACCGGCCGGCTGCTGCGCAGCGTACGATCGCCCGCCATAAAGTCGCGGCTCTGCTGGCTGAGTCCTTTCTCCATGCGATCGCTGATGGAACCCAAAGCCAGCACGCAGGCCACCGCCAGCGTCAGCGCCAGCCAGACAATCAGCAGCGAAGGCGAGCGCCATTCGCGCCAGAACCAGCGCCAGATCATGCCTCCTCCCACAGCTTGCCGTCACGCAGCCGCAGCCGCCGATCGCAGCGCGCGGCCAGCTGCTCATCATGGGTCACCAGGATCAGCGTTGTGGCGTAATCACGGTTGAGCGAGAACAGCAGATCGGCAATGCGTTCCCCGGTCTGACGATCGAGATTACCGGTGGGCTCATCCGCAAACAGCAGGCCGGGACGCCCGCTAAATGCGCGCGCCAGCGCCACCCGCTGCTGTTCACCTCCTGAAAGCTGTGCAGGAAGATGATGCAGGCGCGCTTTCAGGCCAAGCTGCGCCAGCAGCTCGCTGGCCTGTGCCCGGCTGTCGCGATCGCTCTCGCCGCGCAGCAGCGCCGGCAGCTGCACGTTCTCCAGCGCGTTTAGCGTGGGCACCAGCATAAATGACTGAAACACAAAACCGACTTCGCGTGCGCGCAGCGCCGCGCGCTGCTCTTCGTTCATGCGGTGCAGCGGCTGACCCAGCAGATGAACCTCGCCGCTGCTGCCATCATCCAGCCCGGCGAGGATCCCCAGCAGCGTCGACTTCCCCGATCCCGATTCGCCAATCAGCGCGAGCGTTTCGGCTGGTTTGACAACCAGCTCAACTCCGGTAAGGATTGAGAGCTGATGCTCACCCTGACCGACGGACTTAGTAAGATGATGAACCGCAACAATGTTTTCCGCTGGCATTATCCCTTCCTGTGTGTGGTGCTGCTGCTGGTATCGCGCATCGCTGCAGCCGATACGCTGATGGTATTAGGTGACAGCCTGAGCGCCGGCTACCGGATGTCTGCCAGCGCCGCCTGGCCTGCCCTGCTCAGCACGCGCTGGCAGCAGCAGCCCAACGTCGTCAACGCCAGCATCAGCGGTGATACCGCCGGACAGGGTCTGGCACGGCTGCCTGCACTATTAAAACAGCATCAGCCGCGCTGGGTGTTAATCGAACTGGGCGGTAATGATGGTTTACGCGGTTTTCCGCCGCAGGCTATCGCGCAGGATCTGCGTGCGATTATCCTTGCGGTGAAAGCCGCTGACGCGCAGCCGCTGCTGATGCAGATCCGGCTGCCTGCTAATTATGGACGACGATACACTGAAGCGTTCAGCGCCATCTATCCGCGCCTGGCGGAAGAGTACAGCCTGCCGCTGGTGCCCTTTTTTATGGAGCAGGTCTATCTGAAGCCGGAGTGGATGCAGCAGGATGGTATTCACCCCAATCCGGATGCGCAGCCGTTTATTGCCGGCATTATGGCTGACGCGCTGGCTCCGCTAGTTAAGCATGACTCGCGCTAAGTCGTGCTATTTGACAGGTAAAGAAATGCAAAAATCGGTTTTGATCACCGGCTGCTCCAGCGGTATCGGGCTGGCAGCCGCCAGCGATTTGCAGGCGCGCGGCTACCACGTGCTTGCCGCCTGCCGCCGCGCCGAGGATGTTGCGCGGATGACTGCTCTGGGATATACCGGCATCCTGCTCGACCTCGACGATGCCGCAAGTGTGGATGCCGCGGCAGAACAGGTGCTGGCACTCACCGGGCATTGCCTGCACGGGCTATTTAATAACGGCGGATTTGGCCAGTATGGGCCGCTGAGCAGCGTCAGCCGCCAGCAGCTTGAAAAGCAGTTCTCCACCAACCTCTTTGGTACCCATCAGCTGACGATGCGGCTGCTGCCGGCGCTGCAGAACAGCGGCGACGGCCGCATTATCAATACCAGCTCGGTGCTGGGACTGATCTCCACCCCGGGGCGTGGCGCCTATGCCGCCAGCAAGTGGGCGCTGGAGGCGTGGAGCGATGCGCTGCGTATGGAAGTGCGCGCCAGCGGCGTGCGCGTCAGCCTGATAGAGCCGGGACCGATCGCCACGCGCTTCACCGATAACGTGCAGCAGGGTGAACAGGAGAAGCCGGTGCAGAATCCCGGTATCGCAGCGCGTTTTACCCTGCCGCCGGAAGCGATTCTGCCCAAACTGCGCCATGCGCTGGAGAGCCGTCACCCGCGGCTGCGCTATCCGGTTACGCTGGTGGCCTGGGGCATGAGTTTTCTGAAACGACTGCTGCCGGGCTGGATGCTGGATCGCATTTTGCGCAGCAACTGAGCGGTAACATCAGTCAGCGCTTGAAGCGGGACACTTTATCCCCATATTCTCTTTACACTTTCTGCCAGGAGCGTTTTTCATGTCACACGCTTTGATCACCGACATCAATGAGTCCAATTTGCAGCAGACGCTGGAGCAATCCATGCAGCTGCCGGTTCTGTTCTATTTCTGGTCTGAACGCAGCCAGCACTGCCTGCAGCTTACCCCGGTGCTGGAGCGTCTGGCACAGGAGTATGCCGGCCAGTTCCTGCTGGCAAAACTCGATTGCGACAACGAGCCCGCGGTGGCATCACAGTTCGGTCTGCGCTCGCTGCCCACGGTTTATCTGTTCCAGAACGGACAGCCGGTAGATGGTTTCCAGGGCCCGCAGCCGGAAGAGGCGATCCGCGCGCTACTGGAAAAAGTTCTGCCGCGCGAAGAGGAGCTGAAAGCGCAGCAGGCTATGGAACTGATGCAGCAGAACAAGCCGCTGGAGGCGCTGCCGCTGCTGAAAGATGCCTGGCAGCTGAGCAATAAAAACAGTGAGATTGGCTTTCTGCTGGCAGAAGTGCTGATCGCCCTGAACCGCAGTGATGAAGCGGAAGCGGTGCTGGATGTGGTGCCGCTGCAGGATCAGGATACACGCTATCAGAGCCTGGTCTCACAGATCGACTTGCTGAAGCAGGCGGCGGATACGCCTGAGATCCAGCTGCTGCAGGAGCAGCTGAACGCCGAGCCGCAGAACGCGACCCTGGCTGCTAAACTTGCGTTACAGCTGCATCAGGTTGGGCGTAATGAAGAGGCGCTGGAGCTGCTGCTGGGCTTTCTGAAAAGCGATCTCGCTGCCGGTGACGGTGAAGTGCGCAAAATGTTCCAGGAGATCCTGGCCGCGCTTGGCACCGGCGACGCCCTCGCCTCGCGCTATCGCCGCCAGCTCTATTCGCTGCTCTACTGACGGATACGCAGACGGGCCGAAGCGACTCGGCCCGGTAATCTGACAGCCAGGAGGTTATATGCTGACCGCTATTCCTGTTCTCATCGTGCTGGTGCTGGTGATTGTATGGGCCGGTATCAAGATTGTTCCGCAGGGCTATCAGTGGACGGTAGAGCGCTTCGGACGCTACACCCGTACGCTCTCGCCGGGGCTTAACCTGGTGGTGCCGTTTATGGATCGCGTGGGTCGCCGCATCAATATGATGGAGCAGGTGCTCGATATCCCTTCTCAGGAGATCATCTCCAAAGATAACGCCAACGTCACCATTGATGCCGTCTGCTTTATTCAGGTCGTTGACCCGGCGCGTGCCGCCTATGAGGTCAGCAATCTGGAGCTGGCGATAATCAACCTCACGATGACTAACATTCGCACGGTCCTTGGCGGCATGGAGCTGGATGAGATGCTGTCGCAGCGTGACAACATCAATACCCGCCTGCTGCATATCGTTGATGAAGCGACAAACCCCTGGGGCGTCAAAATTACCCGCATTGAGATCCGCGATGTGCGGCCACCGCAGGAGCTGATCGCTGCCATGAATGCGCAGATGAAAGCTGAGCGTACCAAACGCGCCGATATTCTGGCTGCTGAAGGCGTGCGTCAGGCCGCCATACTGCGCGCTGAAGGCGACAAGCAGTCACAGATTCTGAAAGCGGAAGGCGAGCGCACCTCCGCTTTTTTACAGGCCGAGGCGCGTGAGCGGCAGGCAGAGGCGGAAGCGAACGCCACGCGCATGGTGTCTGACGCGATCGCCGCCGGTGATATCCAGGCCATTAACTACTTTGTTGCGCAGAAATATACTGATGCGCTGCAGAAAATTGGCGAAGCCGGCAACAGTAAAGTGGTGATGATGCCGCTCGATGCCAGCAGCCTGATCGGCTCGGTAGCGGGCATCAGTGAACTGCTGAAAGAGCGTCATGCGGAGCGGAGGCCGTAATGCTGATGGAGCTGATTGCCCATCCGCACTGGTTCTGGCTGACGCTGGGCGGGCTGCTGCTGGCAGCCGAAATGCTGGGCACCAGCGGTTATCTGCTCTGGTGCGGTATGGCGGCGCTGCTGGTTGGCCTGGCCGAGTGGCTGTGGCCCTTCTCGTGGGCTGGTCAGGGGCTGCTGTTTGCCGCGCTGACGCTGCTGAGCGCGCTGGGCTGGTATGGCTGGATGCGCCATCAGGCTGCAACGCAGCAACCCAACACGCTGAACCAGCGCGGTAAAGAGCTGATTGGCCGGCAGCTGACGCTGGAGACGCCGCTTAAAAGTGGTATCGGACATGTACAGATTGGTGACAGCAGCTGGCGCGTACAGGCAACAGACGATCTGCCCGCGGGCACGCGGGTGACGGTCACGGCGGTTGAAGGGATCACGCTGCTGATTCAGCCGCGTTTACCGCCGGAGTGACCGCAGCAGCCCGCCAGCTGATTCATTATCGGGCACTCGGCGCCCTCGTCGCCGGGACACGCCTCTGCCAGTGACAGCAGGCGCGCCCGCATGGCGTGCAGCTCCTCAATATGCGCTGCAATTTCTTCAGCCTTCTGCAGCGTGCGCGCTTTGACATCTGCGCTGTGCCGCGCAGGATCGTTGAACAGCGCCACCAGCTCGCGGCACTCATCCAGCGTAAAGCCAACCTGGCGCGCCTGGCGCAGCAGATGCAGCTCTTCCAGATGGCGTTCGTCATAGTGCCGGTAGCCATTTCCGCTACGCAGCGGCGGCGTCACGATCCCTTTCTCTTCATAAAAGCGGATCGCTTTACTGGTCAGCCCGGTTTTTCTGGCAACGTCGCTGATATTCATGCCGGCTCCTTGACCTTCCCCCGAATGGAAGGTTTACGCTTATAACTACTGTAACCGGTGCAGCCGGTCAACTCTGTTCACTAAGGAGACTATCATGTCAGACAGACAAACGCTGGCGCTGGAGGGGCTTTCCTGCGGCCACTGTGTCAAACGGGTTAAAGAGGCGCTGGAACAGCGCAGCGACGTCGAGCAGGCGGAGGTCACGCAGCAGGAGGCACGCGTGACCGGGACGGCCAGCGCCAGCGAGCTGATCGCAACCGTAGAGCAGGCTGGCTACCACGCCATGCTGCAGCCTGAGGCAACATCCCCAAAGTCTGATCCGTTGACAGCTCAGGAGCCGCCGCCGGAGGCGCTGACAACGGCCTCTCAGCCGGCAGAAGCGGCGCTGCCGGTACAGCATCTGTTGATTGATGGCATGAGCTGCGCCAGTTGCGTCAGCCGGGTAGAGAACGCGCTGCGCGCGGTATCCGGCGTCACGGAAGCACGCGTTAACCTCGGTGAACGCAGCGCGCTGGTGCTGGGTGAGGTTAACGCACCGGCGCTGATTGCCGCCGTAGACAAGGCAGGCTACAGCGCTGAAGTGATTGAGGATGAACAGCGCCGGCGCGAGCGTCAGCAGGCGAACGCGCGGCAGGCGATGCGCCGCTTCAGCTGGCAGTCGGCGCTGGCGCTGGGGTTTGGCGTGCCGATGATGTTCTGGGGCATGGCGGGCGATCATATGATGCTGACGCCGGAGAATCAGACGCTGTGGCGTACGCTGGGCGTTGCCACGCTGCTGGTCATGATCATTGCCGGCGGCCACTTTTACCGCAGCGCCTGGCGCAGCCTGCGATTAGCCACCGCCACCATGGATACGCTGGTGGCGCTCGGCACCGGCGCTGCCTGGCTCTATTCGATAAGCGTGGCGCTGTGGCCGGAATTTTTTCCGCTGCAGGCACGCCACCTCTACTTTGAAGCCAGCGTCATGATCATCGGCCTGATTAACCTCGGGCACGCGCTGGAACAGCGTGCCCGTCAGCGCGCCTCGCGCGCGCTGGAGCGGCTGCTGGATCTGACGCCGGCGCAGGCGTGCGTGGTCACCGAACAGGGTGAGCAGCAGCTGCCGCTGAGCGCCGTCACCGCCGGTATGACTCTGAAGCTGGTCACCGGCGATCGGGTACCGGTGGATGGCGACGTCACGCAGGGAGAGGCGTGGTGCGATGAAGCGATGCTGACCGGCGAAGCCGTGCCGCAGGAAAAAGCGCCTGGCAGCAAAGTCTATGCCGGCACGGTGGTGCAGGATGGCACGCTGCGCTTTATCGCCAGCGCCACCGGCAGCCACACCACGCTGGCACGTATTATTAATCTGGTGCGTCAGGCGCAAAGCAGCAAGCCGGAGATTGGCCGCCTCGCCGATCGCATCTCTGCCGTTTTCGTACCGGTTGTGGTAGCGATTGCGCTGCTGAGCGGCCTCACCTGGTATCTGATTGGGCCACAGCCGCAGCTCGCCTATGCGCTGGTGATCATCACTACCGTCCTGATCATCGCCTGTCCCTGTGCGCTGGGGCTGGCCACGCCGATGTCGATCATCGCCGGCACCGGCCGTGCGGCAGAGCTGGGTATCCTGGTGCGCGATGCCGACGCGCTGCAGCACGCCAGCGAAACTAACACGCTGGTGTTTGATAAAACCGGTACGCTGACGCAGGGATCGCCGCAGATCGGCGAGATCTGCTGCTATGCTGACCGGGATCAACAGCAGATCCTGCAGGCCGCAGCGGAGCTGGAGCAGGGATCCACGCATCCGCTTGCCAGCGCGATCCTCGCTGCCGCGCCGCAGCCGCCGGCAGCAGAGATCACCCGCTTCCGGACGCTGCGCGGCAGGGGCGTGAGCGCGCAGGTGGCAGGTCAGACCCTGCTGCTGGGCAACACGGCCCTGCTTGATGAGCAGCAGATTAACTATGACGCCGCCCGGGCAGATATCGAACGCATCGCGGCAAGCGGTGCTACGCCAGTGCTGCTGGCCGACGCGCACCAGCTGCTGGGCCTGATTGCGCTGCGCGATAATCTGCGGCCGGAGAGTAAAGCGGCACTGCAGCGGCTGCATCAGGCTGGCTACCGGCTGGTGATGCTGACGGGCGATCATCAGGCCACAGCCCGCGCTATCGCTGCTGAAGCGGGAATTGATGAAGTGATCGCCGGCGTGCTGCCAGAGGGTAAAGCAGAAGCCATAAGCCGCCTGCAGCAGCAGGGGCGCCGGGTGATGATGATAGGAGATGGCATTAACGATGCGCCAGCGTTAGCGCAGGCGGATACCGGTATTGCGATGGGCAGCGGCAGCGATGTCGCGGTCGAAACGGCGCCGCTTACGCTGATGCGTAACGACCTGCATGGGGTAGCGGATGCCCTGGCGATTTCGCAGGCCACGCTGCGCAATATGCGCCAGAATCTGCTGGGCGCATTTGTGTATAACAGCCTGGGTATTCCGATTGCGGCGGGCGTGCTCTATCCCTTTACCGGCCTGCTGCTGAGCCCGATTGTCGCGGGGGCAGCAATGGCCCTCTCTTCCATCACCGTCGTCAGCAATGCAAACCGCCTGCTGCGTTTCACTCCGCCCGACCGGTAATAGCAGCCAGCGCGCTGTTTTTAGCCGAAATAAATCGT
Organism: Pantoea sp. UBA7232; assembly: GCF_002473195.1. Classification (NCBI taxonomy): domain Bacteria; kingdom Pseudomonadati; phylum Pseudomonadota; class Gammaproteobacteria; order Enterobacterales; family Erwiniaceae; genus Pantoea; species Pantoea sp. UBA7232. Next base: position 124,313 of record NZ_DKTK01000006.1, on the reverse strand, counting down.
TAGCATGACGGTTTAACCGTAACAGGAGCGGACATGAACAGCCCTATCTGGCAACGTCTCTGGCAGCGGATCGCCGCGCTTTTTCCGTCTGCCTACCGCTGGCCGGCAATGGATATGCGTCTGGGCGACCGGCTGCTGCATCTGACCGGCAGTATCCATATGGGCACACGCAACATGCAGCCTCTGCCAGCCGGCCTGCTGCGTCAGCTGCAGAAAGCGGATGCGCTGATTGTTGAGGCGGACATCACGCGCGGCGGCTCTCCTTTTGCGGATACCGCAGATTTGCCGCCGCTGCACACCCGGCTGGAGAGCGCCACGCTGACGCGGCTGCAGACGCTCTGTCAGGATCTGGGGCTGGAGAGTGATCTCTTTGATACCCTGCCCTGCTGGCAGATAGCGCTGATGCTGCAGGCGCACCAGGCGCAGCGGCTCGGACTGCGTCCGGAGTATGGTATCGATTATCAGCTGCTGCAGGCCGCAAAGGCAGCGGGCAAGCCGATCATCGAGCTGGAGGGACCGGAGACGCAGATCGCGCTGCTGAAATCCCTGCCGCAGGAGGGTCGGGCGCTGCTGGTGGATACGCTTGAGCACTGGCATACCAATGCGCGGCTGCTGCAGACGATGATCAGCTGGTGGCTTGAAGCGCCGCCCGCGCAGCAGCCGGTAGCGCTGCCCGCGACCTTTGGCAGCGAGCTGAGCGACACGCTGATGCGTAACCGCAATCAGCAATGGCGCGAACAGCTGCTGGCGCTGCCATCGGGTCGCTATCTGGTGGCCGTCGGCGCGCTGCATCTCTATGGCGATGATAATCTGCCCGGCCTGCTAAAACAGAAGCAGCCGTAACGCGACACCTGCGCTGCTCAGGAGTGGCCGAAGGATAAGACAAAAAAAGAAGGCCGATATCACTATCGACCTGTCAAAGAGGAATTTGTTTATGATTTTGGTTATCGCCAGGGTGAGTGGCGCGGGACAATTCTCGCGCAAAGTTCAGATTTTCGCCACTGTTATTAGCGCAATCTTTGAGAAGAATTTTTGTCGTAAGGATTAATGATGACCCCTGCAGTCAAACTTCTGGAAAAAAACGGCGTGGCGTTTACGCTGCACCCCTATGAGCATGACAGCCATGAAACGCATTTTGGCGATGAAGCGGTGCGCAAGCTCAACCTTGATGCGCGCCAGGTCTTTAAAACGCTGCTGGTCGCGCTGAACGGCGATGCGAAAGCGCTGGCGGTGGCGGTTACGCCGGTTGCATCCCAGCTTGATCTAAAAAAAGTGGCGAAAGCGCTGGGCGCAAAGCGAGCAGAGATGGCCGATCCGCAGCTGGCGCAGCGCGTTACCGGCTACCTGCTGGGCGGCATCAGTCCGCTGGGTCAGAAAAAGCGCCTGCCAACGGTGATCGATCGGCAGGCCGCAGAGTTTGCCACCATATTTATCTCTGGCGGTAAACGCGGCCTCGACATTGAACTGGCTGCAGAGGATCTGGCGCGGCTGCTGAATGCCACACTGGCAGACGTGGCACGCTGCGATTAATCGGGCTGCTGCGCGCAAAGCTGATCGATCATCCAGCGCCCGGCCGGGCCGGGCGGATTACGTCGCGACCAGACCACATCTACCGCAATATGCTGCGGCCAGCCGGGAACGCATAGCTCTTTCAGGACCTGATGACCAAACTGATCCACCAGCCAGCGCGGCAGTACGCTCCAGCCAAACCCCTGCTCCGCCATCTCCAGCAGCAGCAGATACGTCGGCGCTGACCAGGTTCGTCCGGCGGCTGGCAGCGGTCCGCGCGTCTGTACCCAGGTGTTCAGCCGCAGCTGCCGCAGCTCGCTGAGCTGCGCCTCACTCACCTGAGCCAGCTGCGACAGCGCGTGATCCTGATGCAGAAAGATCGCCATCTGCGCCTCCACCTGCAGCCGGGCTACCGCCAGATCGGGCGGCAGCGCAGGCTGAGTGCGGACCACGCCCAGGTGCACCCGCCCCGCCTGCAGCAGATCCAGTACATCCTCATCCTCTGCAATCATGCATTCAAAGTCGATATCGGGGTAGCGGGCATCAAACCGCGTCAGCAGATGTTCATGATGATCGGCCTGCCAGAAATCGGAAATGGCCAGACTCAGGCGCGGCTCAACACCCTGCGACAGACGCAGCGCCAGTTCATCCAGCCGCTGACTGGCGGCCAGGATCTGCTGCACCTGAGCCAGCGCGCGTTCACCCTGCGGTGTCAGCACCGGCTGACGGCCGCGGCGGTCAAACAGCGCAAAGCCTAGATCGATTTCAAGGTTAGCGATGGCAGCACTGATGGTGGACTGGCTTTTTGCCAGCGCGCGGGCAGCAGCAGAGAAAGAGCCGCTCGCAACAGTCTGGACAAATGCCTCAAGGGATTCCGGAGAGTATTTCATGGTTTACCATCGTTTTTTTCGATAGAGACTCATTTTATCTCAGATGCGTGCAGTGCGAAAATGCGCGTTATTACGTAACCGGAGGTATTTATGCGTACCCGTTCGCTGAAAGAACGCATTCTGCACGCCGTGGGCTTTGAGGGCCTGGCTATTGTGACTATCGCGCCGCTGGCAGCATGGATTATGGACAAGCCGCTGTTCCAGATGGGCACGCTGGCGATTGCCCTTTCTACCGTCGCGATGCTGTGGAACATGATCTATAACACCCTGTTCGATCGCATCTGGCCGCCGCATCAGAAGCGCGGGCTGGGGCTGCGTGCCCTGCATGCGCTCTGTTTTGAAGGGGGATTTATCCTGATTGGCCTGCCGATCGCCGCCGGCATGTTGCATATTTCGCTGCTTAACGCCTTTTTAGTGGAGGTGGGATTCTTTCTGTTTTTCCTGCCCTACACCATGGTTTACAACTGGGTCTGGGATAAGCTGCGCCTGCGCTGGTTTGCGCAGCCATCCTGCCGCGCCTGATGCCGGGCGCGCGCTGCCTCCGGCCGGAAGCAGCGCACCGGTTACGCTTAATCCTGCGCCGCGCGCGGCCAGATCCATGCCAGGAACATACGCGGATAGCTGCGCTTGCGCTGCTTTTCCAGCGCCTTGTCACGCTCGCGTACCTGCTCGTCGGTCAGATGCACGACGGCTGGCGGCACAAAATCAGCGATTTTTAGCGGCGAATGCTGAGTAATATAGTCGCGCAGCACGTCAGCATCGCGCAGACCGCTGTTGCGGTAGCCCGCGCGCGCCGTCAGCGGCGGATAGCCGTCGCCGCCGCTGGCGTTAAAGCTGTTAGTGGCAAGGCGATAGGTTTTTGTCTTCTCCAGCGGCTTACCGTTGATTTTGACATCACTCACTGAGGTGCCGTCGGCCACCAGGCTGATGCCGGCCAGCTGCGCAAAACCGCCGGAGTTAGCTTTGATATTGGCGATGCGGGCAAGATATGCCTGCAGTTCCTCACCGCTCAGCGTGACCGACACCACCTGATTGCCAAACGGCTGCACCTGCAGCAGATCGCGCAGGCGCAGCTCGCCTGCCGGAAGCGATGTGCGGATGCCGCCGCCGCTGATCACCGCCACATCCGCTTTGGTCGCGGCCATCTGCGCTCGCAGGATCAGCTGCGCCAGATTGGTCTGCTCAAAGCGGACTTTATTGCGCTCGCCGACAAACAGCCCGTCACTGCGGCCCACGGCGACATCCAGCTGTTTACCGGCGCGCAGCTGGAAAGGGGTCAGCAGCTTCATCATCGCGGTATTGGGTACAATCGGCTCCTGATAAGGCAGCCAGGTTTCGCTGCCATCCTGGTTGGTGACTTTATGCTTCAGGTTAACCGGGATGAGCTGATAATTTTCCAGCGTCAGCTCACCGTTGCGAAAGGTAAAATCGCCGCGACCCACATATTTGCCCCACTCTTTAGCCTGCATGATCCAGACGCCATTCTGCCGATCGGGCTGGCAGGGCTGGCCTGGCTGATAATCCGGCACGCTGCGGTTAGCCTGCGCCATACAGACGGCATCGTGCGAGTGACCGCCCACGATAACACTCAGGGTGCCGGGCGGCAGGCTGCGCGCCAGCTCAACGTCGCCCGGTGCGTTACTGCCGTGCTGACCGTCGTCATAATGTCCCATATGCGTCAGCGCGATGATCACATCAGGCTTTTCCGTGGCGCGCAGCTCCGCTACCGCTTTCAGCGTCTCTTTGACCGGATCGCGGATCTCAAGCTCTGCGACATTTTCCGGGTTGGTAATACGCAGCGTATCCGTAGTGGTCAGCCCGATAACCGCTATTTTCAGGCCCATACGGTTAAATATGGCCCAGGGCGAAAACAGCCGCCGATCGCTGCCTTTTTGATAGATATTCGCCGCGAGAAAGGGAAAACGCGCCCACTTTTTCTGCTGTTCCAGCACGCTCAGAGGCTTGTCAAATTCGTGGTTTCCCAGCGCCATAGCGTCATAACCCACCAGATTCATGCCGCGAATGTCAGGCTCTGCGTTCAGCACATCTGACTCCGGCACGCCGGTATTGATATCCCCGGCGGAGAGGATGAGCGCACCCCCTCCGCGCGCCTGGACATCATAACGCTGCTGGTCCATCAGGCTCTTTTGTGCTGCCAGCCCATACTCACCCTGCGCGTTACTCCAGAAATGGCCATGATGATCGTTGGTATGCAGGATGCTGAAGCGATAGCTGCGATCGGTTTGCCACGCCTGCGCCAGCATCGGCACCAGCAAAGCCAGCAGCGCCAGCCAGCGCTTTTTCGGGGTAAGTAACAACACAACGCTCTCCTTGTTCGTTTTTTTCCACTGCATCGTGGACCTGACAGATTTCTGCCCTCTGTGTCGCACAGTTCCCTGCTTAACTCAAGCTGAAAGGCAGTACCCGCTGCTATTTTCATCTGCTCTCGCCGGCTGGGCCCGTCGGGGGATGCTGCGCTTTTTAACGCTGCTGTAATGCATTATCACTACCTGCACGCCAGGATAACTGCTGAAAATAGCGCTTCGGCACGTTTTTTATCGCATTTTTTCAGTTTATTCAGCTTTCATCCCGCAAATGTCTAAACGCTGCAGCAGGATTTGCATTACACTTGATTGTTACAAGCGGACACATTTGCACACAAGGAGACAGGCATGCATCACACCACACCGTTGATCACCACTATTGTCGGGGGCCTGGTCCTCGCGTTTCTCCTTGGCATGCTGGCCAATCGCCTGCGCATCTCTCCGCTGGTGGGCTATCTGGTTGCCGGCGTGGTTGCGGGCCCTTTTACGCCAGGCTTTGTTGCGGATACGAATCTGGCACCTGAACTGGCAGAGCTGGGCGTCATTCTGCTGATGTTTGGCGTCGGACTGCACTTCTCACTGAAAGATCTGATGGCGGTAAAGTCGATCGCCATTCCCGGCGCCGTGGCGCAAATCGCGGTGGCGACGCTGCTGGGAATGGGGCTCTCCTGGACCATGGGCTGGTCATGGATGACTGGCCTGGTGTTTGGCCTGTGCCTCTCTACGGCCAGTACCGTAGTGCTGCTGCGGGCGCTGGAGGAGCGACAGCTGATTGACAGCCAGCGCGGCCAGATTGCGATCGGCTGGCTGATTGTGGAAGACCTGGTGATGGTGCTGACGCTGGTGCTGCTGCCTGCCATCGCCGGCATGCTGGAACAGGGTAACGCCAGTCCGACCCTGCTGGCATGGGATCTGCTGCTGACCATCGGTAAAGTGGCCGCCTTTATGGTGCTGATGATGGTGGTAGGCCGCCGCGTTATCCCGTGGATCCTGGCAAAAAGCGCGGCTACCGGCTCGCGTGAACTCTTTACTCTATCGGTGCTGGCGCTGGCGCTCGGTATCGCCTTTGGTGCCGTAGAGTTCTTTGATGTCTCCTTTGCCCTTGGCGCCTTCTTCGCCGGCATGGTGCTGAACGAATCTGAGCTGAGCCACCGCGCGGCGCGCGACACGCTCCCACTGCGCGACGCCTTTGCCGTACTGTTCTTTGTATCGGTCGGCATGCTGTTTAATCCGATGATCCTGATTGAACAGCCGCTGGCGGTACTGGGCGCGCTCGCCATCGTGGTGCTGGGTAAATCAATCGCCGCCTGGGCGCTGGTCACTCTGCTGGGGCACTCACGCCGTACCGCCCTGACCATTTCGGTCAGTCTGGCGCAGATTGGTGAGTTTGCCTTTATTCTCGCCGGCCTCGGCATTTCACTCGATCTGCTCAGCGAAGAGGGGCGCAACCTGGTGCTGGCGGCGGCTATTCTCTCCATTATGCTGAATCCTATCCTCTTCTCGCTGCTGGAGCGCTATCTGGATAAAACTGAAACCGCTGAGGAGCAGACGCTGGAAGAGGCGATGGCGGAAGAGAAACAGATCCCGGTAGATATCTGTAATCACGCGGTGATTGTGGGTTATGGACGCGTCGGCAGCCTGCTGGGGCAGCAGCTGCTGGAAGCAGATATCCCGCTGGTGGTGGTGGAAAACTCCCGCCCGCGCGTTGAAGCGCTGCGTGAACAGGGTATCAGAGCGGTGCTGGGCAATGCAGCACGCGCAGAGACCATGGAGCTGGCACGGCTTGACTGCGCCCGCTGGCTGCTGCTGACCATTCCGAATGGCTATGAAGCGGGTGAAGTGGTGGTGGCCGCACGTGAGAAGCGCAAGGATATTGAGATTATCGCCCGTGCGCACTATGACGACGAAGTCGCCTATATTATGGATCGCGGCGCTAATCAGGTCGTGATGGGCGAGCGTGAAATTGCCAGCAGCATGCTCAATGTGCTGAAAAAGGAGATCGCCGTTGAGCCGATCTCCCGCGAATGCCCGATTTGATCGGGGATCGCTGACTGCAGGGGCGCACTGATGCGCCCCTTTTTACTGCGCGCTTATCTGTCCCAGTAAGACTCTTCCAGGCTATCTTCCCGCTCCGGCAGGCCGCGCGTCAGGCGCGGTGAATGCTGGTTCAGCACCTGATAACTCACGCGGTTAGCATATTTGCACACCTGCGCCAGCGAGGAGTAGGTCAGATATTCACGCGCATGTTTGCTGGAGTTGGGGACTTTGAGGCGATGGAAGTTGTTCGCCGTGATATCGTGCAGCAGCGCTGCCAGCGCCCCGTCCCCTGCCCCGTTGGTATTCATGATCTTTTCCGGTCCGCCCATGTAAGGCGCGATATGCGAGAAGATGCGCAGCGGCTGCTGACAATCCTGCTGGCGCATCGCCCGGCTGAACTCATACTGGTTGAATTCCGCAATCGCGCCCGGCAGCAGCGGGTGATTCGTTTTGCGCTTAAATTCATCTTCAGTGAAGCCCGCCATGTAGAGCCCGGTCGGACCGGCGGTGCAGAGCACCAGATCGACCCACTCCAGCGCCATATCGGCTGCCAGCAGCGGATCCTGTTCACCGGTCAGCGCAAACGCTTCTTCTTCGTTCATCGCGACAATAGAGACGTGATCGCGCAGGAAATCGCGCCAGAACTGCGGGTTATCCTGAATGACATATTTTGTGCCCAGCGTTAATACCACCGGCACATTATGCTTTTTCGCATACGCAATGGCGCGCAGCGTGGCGTCCGGCATCGGTTCACCAGGCTGGCAGCGTACCAGATAGGAGGTCAGCACCAGCGCTGACGCCCCGGCAATCACCTCTTCCGGGATGCTCTCCGCCTGCAGCCGGTTCATCAGCCCCGGACTGATCGCGAAGGTCCGTTCACCGTGCTCGCCAATCAGGGTAAAGCAGCGGCCAATCGCGCCGTCCACGCCCTGCAGGAAGTTCAGATCCATACGGCTGGAGGTGTTGCAGAGATAGCGATAGGCGTAGCCGCCAATCTGGATGTTATTGCACATGACGCCCAGCAGCACGGAACGATCGTCAGCCAGCACCGAGTAGTTGTGCAACGTGTTGCCAATGGTACCGCCGGCAAACTGGTGGCTGATCAGCTGCTCGCGCATCAGCTCGTTATAGAGCGCTTCCGCCGTCGCGTCGTCAATCACCAGCGAATGCCCGGCACTCAGGCCGTAGCGCTGCAGGAACGCGTCATCAACTTTGGCTTCGATATCCACCAGCGTCTGGTCGATACCCACCACCCAGCTGCCCTCCTCCTGCTCCTGCTGAATAGCCTGCAGCAGCGGATCGCGCGCGTTGACGGGAAAATAGTGTTTGGATTTACGTTTGCCGGGAAATTTCATGAAAAGCAGTCATCAGGGAAAATCAGGCAGAGAAGCATATCATACTCTCTGCCTGATGCGCTTAGCGGCGCGCGTTGACCAGCTGTACCATCATCTCAATGTGCTCGTCATCGGCGTTAAGCGCGGGAATATATTCAAATTTTTCGCCGCCTGCATGCAGGAAAATTTCGCAGTTTTCACCGCTGATCTCCTCCAGCGTTTCCAGACAGTCCGCCGCAAAGCCGGGGCTCATGACCTGCACATGCTTAATGCCTTTGGCCGGCAGACTTTTCATGGTCTCATCGGTGTAGGGCATCAGCCACGGTTCACGCCCAAAGCGCGACTGGAAGGTCATCATGATTTTTTCAGGAGCAATGTTCAGCGCCGCCGCCAGTGCGGCGGTGGTATCTTTACAGCGCTGCGGATAATCATCGCCTTCATTGGCGAAACGCTGCGGAATGCCGTGGTAAGAGAGCACCAGCAGATCCGGCTCGCCGTGACGGGCAAACGAGCGCTCAACGGAGGCTTTCAGCGCGGCAATGTAAGCCGGATGCTCAGCATAGTCGCGAATAAAGGAGACCTGCGGCAGCGAGCGCAGCGGTTTAAAGCTGCTGGCCAGGCCATCCCACACGGCGGCAACGGTAGAGCAGGAGAACTGCGGATAGAGCGGCAGCACAATCAGGTGCGTGACGCCCTGATCCAGCAGGCGATGTACCGCTCCGTCCAGGCTCGGCTGACCATAGCTCATGCCCAGCTCGACCGGCATGTCCACGCGCTGCGCCAGCGCGGCACGCTGCCGCTTGCTGAATACCATCAGCGGCGATCCCTCTTCCATCCAGACGGAGGCGTAGAGTTTCGACACGCGCGGCGAACGAAACGGCAGAATAATAAAATTAAGGATGGGCCACCATAGCCAGCGCGGCGTATCAACCACGCGCGGATCGCCGAGGAACTGCTTCAGATAGCGTTTCACCGCCGGGGTGGTAGGTGCTTCAGGTGTGCCTAAGTTAACCAGCAGAACACCGGGCTTATCTTGCCTCATTCTGTTTCCTTGATATCGCAACGAAGAGTGGTGAATCGGGGGAAATTGTAGCGGAAATCACGGGCGGGAAAAGCAATTGCTGTAAAAGGGCCAGGCATCCGGCCCTTTTGGTACTTAGCCGAGGATACGGCGCAGTTCTTCGCTGACGTCAGCCACCGGGCGGGTGCCGTCAATTTTGTGATAGGCGGTATTACCCGCTTCCGCTTCTTTGCTGTAGTAAGCGATCAGGGGCGCTGTCAGCTCATGATACTCAACCAGGCGCTTACGCACGGTCTCTTCCTGATCGTCTTTACGCGTGGTCAGCTCTTCACCGGTCACATCATCTTTACCTTCCACTTTTGGTGGCTTGTTTTTGATGTGGTACACGCGGCCAGAAGGCGCGTGCACGCGACGGCCCACAATGCGATCGACGATCAGCTCGTCCGGCACGGCAAATTCCAGCACGTAATCGACTTTGATGCCCGCTTCTTTCATGGCGTCAGCCTGCGGGATGGTGCGTGGGAAGCCATCGAGCAGGAAGCCGTTTTTGCAGTCTTCCTGCGCGATACGCTCTTTAACCAGCGCAATCACCAGTTCATCAGTCACCAGTTTACCGGCATCCATGATGGCTTTCGCCTGCTGGCCCAGTTCGGTGCCTGCTTTTACTGCGGCGCGCAGCATGTCACCGGTAGAGATCTGCGGAATACCGTAGTTCTCCATAATATACTGAGCCTGAGTGCCTTTACCTGCGCCCGGTGCCCCGAGCAGAATAATACGCATTGCGTAATTCCCCTTGCGAATCGCATTGATCAATCTATGAAGGCCAAGAACATACCATTATGACCCGCCAGCCACAAGGCAACGGGCACGCTATCACTGGCCCGCCTACTGTGACCTGCTTTGGGATGAAGCGCCAGCTGAGGGATTGATTTTAGGAATTCAGGCTACGCAGCAACAACGCTTTCAGCTGCTTTTTCAGCGTCGCGGTGACGTTTGTATGTTTGCTGCCGCTGCCGCGCAGGCTGGCCGGGATCAGCAAACGTCCGGGCAGCCGCCGGATCTCCGGCGGCAGGGTAACATTATGCAGCGCCGGCGGCAGATCAATCAGGGCAAATGGCAAACCGGGCTGCTGCAGTGAGGCGAGCGGTAGCGGCGTTTCGAGCGCAAACCGGTCAACCATGGCGATATTAAACGGCTTCCACTCAGCGCTCTCCATCATCGTCAGCGCCTGCTGCGGCGCGCTTCCCAGCGCCAGCCCCTGCTCTATCAGCCGCAGTTCGCTGCGCACCAGCGTGCTGAATTTTGTCGTGCGCAGCGCAATCAGTACCAGATCGTCGCTCAGCGCTGCATGGTGGTTCAGGTGTGCGACAAACAGATGGGAGCCGGCAATCAGCGTTTTGTGCAGCGCGCTGGCAAACGACCCGGAAGCGTCGGTCACGCCCTGACTCTGGCAGGCGTCGAGCGAGCGCACCCGCCCTTCCGCCAGATCCACATGCTCTATCAGGGCGATATTTCCCGCCATCATCGGGACGGCGGGCAGCACGCTCAGCTCGCTGACCGGATGGTGCGAGGCGTAGCGTGTCTGATTACGCGCCTGCTCCTGGCGTAAAAAAAGCTGAGAGAGCACCACCCGCGCAATATGCAGCGTGGGCGCAAAGAAGAGATCGTAATTTTCCAGCCGGTAGTAGCGGGATAGCTGGCTGCGCAGCCGATCGCATATCGCCGCCCTGGCAGAGGCGTTTTGTGAGGCCATCGCGTAACGTTTCCCTGTATTAGCTGCGAAGTGGTGCTTTCCGGCAGATAAAACGCGTGGCTGATACATAGCCAGCCCGTCCCGTCAACCTGCCAGAATCTGGAGCAGAGGTTAGGGCAATGCGGCTGGACATTAAAATGATATAAACTGACAATCCCTGTTAGGTTTTTACACAAGGGACGAGTATGACCGCGCTTCCGTCACTACGGGCGCTGCGCTATTTTCATCAGGCAGCGCTGCACAGCAGTTTCAGTACGGCAGCGGAAACCCTGCATGTCACCCACAGCGCCGTCAGCCATCAGGTGCGCCAGCTGGAGAGCTGGATGGGCAAACCGCTGTTTGTACGCACTAACGGACGCGTCAAACTCACCTCGCATGGCGAACGCCTGCTGGTCAGCTGTCAGAAAGCGTTCAGCGAACTCGCCACCAGCTGCGAAAGCATACGTACCGGTATGCGGCATCACCTCTCTGTTTCCTGTGCGCCCAGCTTTCTCTCTCAGTGGCTGATCCCGCGTATCAGCAGTTTCTATCAGCGCTACCCGGATATCGACGTGCAGTTTCAGTCACTGGTTGAGATCGATCAGCTGCGCAGTGAACACACCGATGTGCTGATCCTGAGTTATGAGCAGCAGCCCGATGATGATATTGAAGCCACGCTTATCAGCGATGACGCGATTGGGCCGCTCTGTGCGCCCCACTACGCCGAACGCCTGCAGAGCGCGCGCGATCTGCAAACGCTGCCGCTGCTGCATGCGGATACCCGGCTGCACGCCTGGGCTGAGTGGGCAAAAAACAGCGGCGCACGCGGTGATTTCTGGCGTGGCAAACACTTTGATAATCTGATGCTGGCTATTCAGGCCGCCAGAAGCGGTCTGGGGATCATTATGGCCCCGCGACTGCTGGTGCAGCAGGAGCTGGAAGCGGGCGCGCTGATTGCGCCGCTGGGCTTTGTGCGCATCGATCGCGCGACCTGGATGATGGCCAAACGCTCGCGCGAGCAGAATGCAGAGATCCGTCTGTTTCGCGCATGGCTCAGCGAGCAGGCGCAGTGCTGACGCCATAAAAAAGGGCGCCATTAATGGCGCCCTTAGCTGTTTTATTCGCTTCGCGCTGTGCGGCGTTACGCCGTCAGCAGCTGGTTCATGCGGCGGATAAACTGGTTAGGATCGTCCAGCGTACCGCGCTCAGCCAGCAGCGCCTGATCCAGCAGCAGTTCAACCCATTCGGCAAAGCGCGCCTCATCCTGGGTATCCGCTACGCGTTTCACCAGGCCATGCTCCGGATTGATCTCAAAGATATATTTCACTTCCGGAACATCCTGACCGGCGGCGGCAAACAGCTTCGCCATCTGGGTGGTCATTTCGTTAGCATCAGTGGTGACGATAGCAGGCGTATCGGTCAGACGATGCGTCAGTCGCACCTCTTTAACGCGCTCGCCCAGCAGCGTTTTCACGCGCTCAACAAACGGCTCCAGCGCTTTTTCCGCTTCTTTCTGCTCTTCGGTCTCTTCATCCGCCAGCTTGCTCAGCGACTCATCAGCTTTGCTTACTGACTGGAACGTTTTACCTTCGAACTCGGTGAGATAACTCATCATCCACTCATCGATACGATCGGAGAGCAGCAGTACCTCAATGCCTTTTTTGCGGAACAGCTCCAGATGCGGGCTGCTTTTCGCCGCGGCATAGCTGTCCGCCGTGATGTAGTAGATCTTCTCCTGACCTTCAACCATGCGGCTCAGGTAGTCATCCAGCGATACGCTCTGCTCGCTGCCTTCGCTCTGCGTGGTGGCAAAACGCAGCAGTTTAGCAATCGCCTGCTGATTGGCGCTATCTTCTGCCGGTCCCTCTTTCAGTACCAGACCAAACTCTTTCCAGAACTGCTGATACTTCTCTGCATCATCTTTTGCCAGTTTTTCCAGCATCTGCAGGCTGCGCTTAGTCAGCGCGGCGCGCAGGCTCTGGGTGACACGGCTGTCCTGCAGAATTTCACGTGAGACGTTAAGCGGCAGATCGTTAGAGTCAATCAGACCGCGCACAAAGCGCAGGTAGTTCGGCATGAATTGCTCAGCGTCATCCATAATAAACACGCGCTGTACATAAAGCTTGAGGCCATGCTTGCTGTCGCGGTTCCACATATCGAACGGAGCACGCTGCGGGATGTAGAGCAGGCTGGTGTACTCCTGCTTGCCTTCCACGCGATTATGGCTCCAGATAGCCGGATCGCTGAAGTCATGTGCAATGTGCTTGTAGAACTCGTTGTACTCGTCGTCGCTGATCTCCGCTTTATTACGCGTCCACAGCGCCTGGGCTTTGTTGACCTTCTCCCAGGTTACGGTGTCGTTCTCTTCATCTTTGGTTTCGATCTCTACCGGCAGTGCGATGTGATCGGAATATTTGCTGATGACGTTACGCACGCGCCAGGCGTCAAGGAAATCATCTTCCCCTGCGCGGAAATGCAGCGTGATCTCGGTACCGCGATCGGCTTTTTCGATTTCTGCCAGGGTATATTCGCCCTCGCCTTCTGACTCCCAGAACACGCCCTCGCTGGCCTGTGCGCCGGCAGCGCGGGTGCGCACGGTCACTTTGTCAGCAACGATAAAGGCGGAGTAGAAACCCACACCAAACTGGCCAATCAGCTGGCTGTCTTTCGCCTGGTCAGAGCCCATAGACTCCAGGAACGCTTTGGTGCCTGATTTAGCGATAGTACCGAGGTTTTCAATTACCTCATCGCGACGCATACCGATACCGTTGTCGCTCAGCGTCAGCGTCCGTTTCTCCTTGTCGACCGAGATACGCACGCGCAGCTCGCCGTCGCCTTCATAGAGATCCGGAGTGGAAAGCGCGCGGAAGCGCAGCTTATCAGCGGCATCAGAGGCGTTGGAGATCAGTTCACGCAGGAAAATCTCTTTGTTTGAATAGAGGGAATGGATCATCAGGTGCAGAAGTTGTTTTACCTCTGACTGGAAGCCACGCGTCTCTTGTCCTTTCATGGTCATTGCTACCTCAACAGAATCGGGGTTGATCGAACGTTGAGGAAGAGATGGGGATGGCGGGAAAATTTTCAAGCCGGTTTCAGTGAATGAAACCGGCGAGTGCTTAGAATTTAATCTTATGACGTCCGGCAAGAGAGTGCGACAGCGTGGTGCCATCAACCATCTCCAGCTCGCCACCTACCGGTACACCGTGCGCGATACGGCTGGCGTCAACGCCATACTGACCGCACAGCTCAGCGATATAGTTGGCGGTCGCTTCACCCTCTACCGTGGGGTTGGTCGCCAGGATCACCTCCTGCAGCGTCTCATGTTCCAGACGCTGCTCCAGGCGATCGAGCCCGATATCCTGCGGACCAATCCCATCCAGCGGCGACAGATGTCCCATCAGCACAAAGTAGCGTCCGCCAAACTGGCCGGTCTGCTCAATGGCGTGAATATCTGCCGGGCTTTCCACCACGCAAATCTGCCCATTCTGCTGCCGACGGGCGTTAGCGCAGATGGTGCAGATCTCCTGTTCGGTGAAGGTACGGCAATCGGCACAGTGGCCGATTTCCGACATCGCGCGCGTCAGCGCCTGAGCCAGACGCATGCCACCGCTGCGATCGCGTTGCAACAGGTGAAACGCCATGCGCTGCGCTGACTTAGGGCCTACACCCGGCAGACAGCGCAGTGACTCCATTAAGGTTTCAAGCAGTGGACTGGTCTGCATCAGAACGGCATCTTGAAGCCAGGCGGCAGCTGCATACCGGAAGAGACAGAAGCCATCTTCTCTTTCTGCGTCTCATCGATGCGACGCGCCGCATCGTTAAAGGCTGCAGCAATCAAATCTTCCAGCATATCTTTGTCATCTTCCAGCAGGCTGGGATCGACTTCCACGCGACGGCAGTTGTGCGCGCCGTTGATGGTTACTTTAACCAGACCCGCACCCGATTCGCCCGTAACTTCCAGCGCGGCGATCTCTTCCTGAACCTTGGCCATTTTATCCTGCATCTGCTGGGCCTGTTTCATCAGGTTGCCCAATCCGCCTTTACCAAACATAGTTTTCTCTCTCTGCTGGGGCTGCGCGCAACCTCTGCGCGACAGCGTGATCATACGGGTCGGATACTCTCTTCATCCAGATCGGCATCAAAGAACTGCTGCAACATCTGAATGTGGGTATCACTTGCGAGCGACTGGCGCGCCTGCGCCAGCTTCTCTTCATAGATGGCCTGTCGCCACTCCAGCGGCGTCAGCACCGCCGGATTATCATCTTCCACGATGGTCAGTTCAACTTCCTGACCCGCCGCCTGGCTTAGCGCAGCCTGAATGGCCTGCCGGGCTGCCGCAGAATTGAGGTGTCGCTGGCTGCTGCGCAGATGCAGCGTCACGCTCTGTTCATGCTGATCTTTCCACGCGTTGAGCGCCACCTGCTGCACCAGCTTTGGCAGCGTCAGCCGGGCAATTTCAGCGGTCCAGGCATCACGCAGCTGTGCTTCCTCGGCCAGCCGCGCAGCCAGCTCCGGCGTTTTCTCATGCTCCAGCGCTGAACGCAAGGCTTTTGGCGTTGCGACCGGCTCCGCTTTCTCCTCACTCTGCTGCTGTGCTTTCCAGCGGTACGCCTCCGGTTTTACCGGCGCGCTTGCGGTTTCGGGTGCGCGCTGCTGAACGCGCTCCGTCACCGTAGCCAGACGCTCCAGCGCCTGATTTGCCGGCCGCGCGGGACGCGCTGCCGGCTCACTCTTTTTTACTTTACCTGCCCCCTGACGCAGCAGTTGCGTACGCGCCTGCAGCAGCTGACTGGTGGTGTCCGGCAGATTGCCGGCAGGCGGAGCCTGCGGTTCTGCCGGAGCCGGCGCAGCGGGCGGCGCCATCTGCGGTTGCGTAGCCGGTGCCATCTGCGGTTGTGTAGCCGCAGCGGGCTGCTCAGCCGGGGCGGCGGCAGGTACCTGCGGTGCCGCCTGCGGTGCCAGCGACGGACGCGCCACCGGTTCAGCAAGTGTAGCCTGTGGATGGAAAGCCAGCGCGCGCAGCAGCGTCATTTCCACACCCAGGCGCCGATCGGGCGCCAGCGGCAGATCTTTGCGTCCCATCAGCAGCGTCTGATAGTAGAGCTGCACGTCAGCGGGCGGCAGGGTACGCGCCAGCTCACGCAGGCGCTGCGCTTCACTAAACTCTTCATCATTGAGAGAGCCAGGCAGCAGCTGCACCATTGCGATGCGATGCAGCAGCCGCAGCATCTCAACCAGCAGCGCTTCCCACTCTACTCCGCGCGAAGCGGCCTGGTTCAGGCGCGCCATTACCCGTTCGCCGCTGCCCTCCACCAGCGCTTCAATCAGCGCCAGCGGCTGTTCATCATCCAGCGTGCCGAGCATCTGCGCGACGGTATCGCGCGTGACGCTGCCCTGCCCGCTGGCGATCGCCTGATCGGTCAGGCTCAGCGCATCACGCATACTGCCATCGGCAGCGCGCGCCAGCAGATGCAGCGCACGTGGCTCCGCGGCAATCTGCTCCTGCTCCAGCACATAGCTCAGCTGCTGCTGAATCTGTTCAACGTCCAGCGCTTTCAGATGGAACTGCAGGCAGCGCGACAGGATAGTGATCGGCAGCTTCTGCGGATCGGTGGTGGCCAGCAAAAACTTAACGTGGGACGGCGGCTCTTCCAGCGTTTTCAGCAGGGCATTAAAGCTGTGGCGCGACAGCATATGTACTTCATCAATCAGATAGACCTTGAAGCGACCGCGCGCTGGCGCGTACTGCACGTTATCCAGCAGATCGCGCGTATCTTCCACTTTGGTACGGGAAGCCGCATCGATCTCGATTAAGTCAACAAAGCGGCCCTGCTCAATTTCCCGGCAGTTGTCGCACTTGCCACAGGGCGTAGCGGTAATACCGGTTTCGCAGTTCAACCCTTTCGCCAGCAGGCGGGCAATAGAAGTTTTCCCTACGCCGCGGGTGCCGGAGAAAAGATAGGCATGATGAATACGTCCCAGTGATAACCCGTTGGCGAGCGCAGTCAGCACATGTTCCTGACCCACTACGTCTGCGAAGGCCTGGGGACGCCATTTTCGCGCAAGTACCTGATAGCTCATGTGGATGTGGTCACTGGATTGTATTGAGTTGGCACAGCAGCGCGGCAATCAGCCGGCAGCCACCGTCAGAAAAAGGGAAAAAATGCAGCTTCGCAAACCCTGTGTATTTGGGCAGTAGTTTACCAGCCACAGCGAAATATGCCTA
This sequence comes from Pantoea sp. UBA7232, assembly GCF_002473195.1. Classification (NCBI taxonomy): domain Bacteria; kingdom Pseudomonadati; phylum Pseudomonadota; class Gammaproteobacteria; order Enterobacterales; family Erwiniaceae; genus Pantoea; species Pantoea sp. UBA7232. The sequence continues at coordinate 107,240 of NZ_DKTK01000006.1, read as the reverse complement.
TACCCGTCTCGGGCAGGCGCAGGCAGAGTAACGTATGGGATAAGCACTGCGCTCCGCAAAACGGCAGAGCGCAGCAGGCCTTAGTGGCCGGGGAAGCTGACGAGGCTGTAGCAGTTAACGCCCAGCGCGGTCAGGCGCGCTTCGCCGCTGAGATCGAACAGATTAATGACAAAAGCGGCATCGTTGACTTCGCCACCCGCGCGGCGGATCAGTTTTACCGTCGCCTCAATGGTGCCGCCGGTTGCCAGCAGATCGTCGATGACCAGCACGATATCGCCGGGTTTAATCGCGTCTTTGTGCAGCTCCAGCGCATCCGTACCGTACTCCAGCTCATAGCGCTCCTGCCAGGTTTCACGCGGCAGCTTGCCCGGTTTACGCACCGGTATAAAGCCTACGCCCAGCCCCAGCGCTACGGGTGCACCAAACAGGAAGCCGCGCGCTTCTGTACCCACCACTTTGGTGATGCCTTTGTCACGATAACGCTCAACCAGAATGGAAATCGCCGCCGCATAGGCCTGCGGATCTTCCATAAGGCTGGTCACGTCGCGGAACAGAATGCCCGGCTTCGGATAGTCGTGAATACTTTTGATGCTGTTTTTGATCAGTTCAAGCTGCTGCGCAGTTGCGGTCATAAAGGTTACGCCTGGAAAAATATCTAAAACGCGCAGCTTCAACAGCGCCAATACCCGGAGACCGGGTTAAGCGAAGTCGTTTCACAGAGGGAAGCCACGCACGAAGATGCCCAAATCTAAGCAAACAGCGGCCTAAATGCAACCCTGACGCGGTTAATGTTGCGTTGTCTCTTCTGCTACTACCGGGATACGCCACATAAAGAGCAGCAGTATCGCTAATAACACCAGCAGCAGCAGACGCAGCCAGAACAGCTTTACCAGCCAGAGCGAGAACGCAAAGGTGATGATAATCAGCACTATTGCCCGCCCTTTCGCGCCTGGCGGCATGGCACGATGACGCTGCCAGTGACGCAGATAGCGGCCAAAAGGCGAGCGCCACAGCAGCCAGTGGTGAAAGCGCGGCGATGAACGGGCAAAACACCAGGCGGCCAGCAACACAAATGGCGTTGTCGGGAGTAAAGGTAATACAATGCCCAGCGTGCCCAGCACTATCGCCAGCCAGCCAAGGCTCAACAGTAGAAAACGCTGCATGCCAGATGCCTGAATACTGAATATGCTCTTACGTTAACATGGAACCGAAGTGATGCCTCTCCTTTCCGCGCCTGAGCGGCTGCAAAAAATCGTTGAAACGCTGCGCCAGCGTATAGCACAGCAGCCGGACGGCGTCTGCAGAGTGCCGCGCTTTGATGCCGCACTGTTTCATACTAAAGGCACCCGCCTGAGCGACTATCTGCAGGAGCTGGAGCGAAATCTGCACCATCTGCAGCAAAAACAGCACAGCGCCGTGCAGCAGCAGTGGCTGGCACAGCGGGTGCTGGATCAGCTGGCGGCACTTCAGCGCGAATGCGAAAGCCAGCAGCTGCGGCCGTGGCGGGAGCAGCCGCGGCGGGATACTTGCCAGCAGAAGCGTGTTGAGTATCAGGGGTATGAGACGCGGCTACTCGCCATGCTGCGCCAGCGCGAAGCGCATCTTGCGCAGGCAGAAACGCTGAGCGTGCAGCAGCAGCTGATGCGGGAAGTGGAGCAGCTGCAGGCGCGATTAAGCCGCTGTCGCGCTGCGCTTTATCAGCTCGATCTGCCCGCCGCGCAGGCGTAGCGCCGCACTTCTATACTCAACGCATAAGCCAGAAGGAGGAAACGATGACGCTGATTATCTGGATAGTAACGGGCCTGGCCGCTGGCTGGCTCAGGCGCCTGCTGCTTCCCGGCAGGCCTGGCGGGATGATCCCCGGGCTGGTACTGGCCGCAATTGGCGCGCTGATTGGCGGCTATATTGCCACCTACTTTATGAATGGTGAAATCGGCACGCTGCATATCGCCGGCGTGGCTGCCGCCATGGCAGGCGCAGTGCTGATGCTGCTGGTTGCAATAAAACTACGGATTTAGGAGAGAGTATGTCGCTTGAGAGCGCACCGGATGAGATTAAGCTGGCGGTCGATTTGATTCAGCTGCTGGAGGAGAACCAGGTGCCGCCCGCGACGGTGCTGGCCGCGCTGGCGATCGTCCGGCGCGACTATGAACAGAAGCTGGCCGCCGCGCATGCAGATTAACGCGCGCTCAGGGTCGGGCTCAGCCGCAGCATATCGAGAAACGCATCAACGATCTGCGGCGCTTCCGCTGCCAGGTCAAAACTGTGCGGATTAAACAGCCAGCTCTCCATCATGCCATTGATATAGCCGCGCATCAGCAGTGCCGCCTGGCGGGTATTCAGCGCACCGGGCAGCTGTCCCGCTTCAATGCAGCTGCGCAGCACGGTTTCAATGCGGTCATAACACGCCTGCAGTAAGCCCTGCTGCATCGCCACCAGCGTTGACATTTCGCCCACAAACTCACATTTATGGAAGATAATCTCCATAAGTGCGCGTCTTTGCGCATCCTTTGCCGTGGCGTCAAGGATATAGATCAGCATCGAACGCATTACAGAAAGTGGATCGTCCGGATATTTTGTCTGATACTCAAGTTCCACATCGTCCAGCCCGGCGTCGCAGCGCAGCCAGATTTCCTGTAACAGATCGGCTTTATTTTTAAAGTGCCAGTAAATGGCACCGCGCGTGACGCCAGCCGCTGCGGCGATATCAGCCAGCGACGTGGCGGCCACACCCTGTTCAGAAAAGTGTGCTAATGCGGCATCAAGAATTTGATTACGCGTTTCAAGTGCTTGCGCTTTGGTTTTTCGTGCCATAGGGAGCTGTTTTTACAAACTGGCAAGTTTACATACATTTGTGAATGTATGTACCATAGCATGACCCGTGTTTTAACGCAGCAATGGGTTTATCGGTTTGTGATCCATTGATCATTTGATATCGGACACTAGAGGTTTTATTTATGAATAAAAACAGAGGGTTAGTGCCTCTGGCGGCCGCCGTGATGCTTTCAGGCAGCTTTTTGTTAACAGGATGTGATGATGATAAATCTCAGCAAGCCGGCCAGCAGCAGCAACAGCCGCCGGAAGTCGGGGTGGTCACATTAAAAGCTGAACCCCTGAAGGTCACGACTGAACTGCCTGGTCGCACTTCCGCGTTTCGCGTAGCAGAAGTCCGCCCTCAGGTGTCGGGTATCATTCTGAAGCGTAATTTTGTTGAAGGCAGTGATATTAAAGCGGGCCAGTCGCTTTATCAGATCGATCCTGCCACCTATCAGGCAGCTTACGACAGTGCTAAAGGGGATTTAGCGCAGGCGCAGGCTAATGCCCGCGTAGCGCAGCTCACCATCAAACGTTATAAGCCACTGCTCGGCACCAAATATATCAGTCAGCAGGATTACGACAACGCAGCGGCCACTGCGGCTCAGACTGCGGCTGCCGTACAGGCTGCCCAGGCTAACGTTGAAACTGCCCGTATCAACCTCGCCTACACCAAAGTCACGTCGCCTATCAGCGGCCGTATCGGCAAATCCTCTGTGACGGAAGGTGCCCTGGTCTCCAATGGTCAGACTAACGCGCTCGCGACCGTGCAGCAGCTGGATCCTATGTATGTCGATGTAACGCAGTCCAGTGACGATTTTCTGCGCCTGCGCGCCGAGCTCGAAGCGGGCCAGCTGAAACAGACCGATGGTAAAGCTAACGTCACGCTGCTGATGCAGGATGGTAGCCCTTACAAGCAGTCGGGAACACTGGAATTTTCCGATGTCACCGTCGATGAAACCACCGGTTCGATTACGCTGCGCGCTATCTTCCCGAACCCGGATAACCGTCTGCTGCCGGGTATGTTTGTGCGCGCGCGTCTGGATGAAGGCGTGAACCCAACCGCGCTGCTGGTGCCGCAAACCGGCGTGACCCGTACGCCAACCGGTGATGCCAGCGCGATGGTTGTTGGCGCAGATAACAAAGTAGAAGTACGTAAGATCACTGCAAATCAGGCGTTTGGTGACAAATGGCTGGTTACCGATGGTCTGAAAGAGGGCGACCGCGTGATTACCGTCGGTATTCAGCGCGCGAAAGCGGGTGCGCAGGTTACGCCAAAAGAGGTCTCAGATGATGCTAAAGCAGCCCAGGAATCTCAGTCTGCTAAATCATCGTCATAACAGGAGCCGTTGATACATGGCTAAGTTCTTTATCGATCGCCCCATTTTTGCATGGGTGCTTGCCATCATCATTATGATGGCGGGTGCGCTGTCGATCATCAGCCTGCCGATTGAGCAATATCCCAATGTTGCGCCACCGGCGGTTGAGATCCAGGCATCTTATCCGGGTGCGGATGCAAAAACGCTGCAGGATTCTGTTACGCAGGTTATTGAACAGAATATGAACGGCATCGACGGGCTGATGTATATGTCCTCGAGCAGTGACTCATCCGGTACGCTGACGCTGACGCTGACCTTCCAGTCCGGTACCGACGCGGATATCGCGCAGGTACAGGTGCAGAACAAGCTGCAGCTGGCGATGCCGCTGCTGCCGCAGGAAGTACAGCAGCAGGGGATTCAGGTTAAAAAATCCTCCAGCAGCTTCCTGATGGTAGCCGGTTTTGTCAGTGACGATGGCAGCATGACGCAGAACGACATTGCGGACTATGTCGCCTCTAATATCAAAGATCCTATCAGCCGTACCACAGGCGTAGGTGATACCCAGGTGTTTGGTGCACAGTATGCGATGCGTATCTGGCTCGATCCGCACAAGCTGAACAACTATCAGCTGACGCCGGTTGACGTCATCAGCGCGCTGCAGACGCAGAATACCCAGGTCGCTGCCGGTCAGCTGGGCGGTACACCGCCGGTGCCGGGCCAGCAGCTTAACGCCTCGATTATTGCTCAGACCCGCCTGACCTCAACCGATGAGTTTGGCAACATCATGCTCAAGGTGAACCAGGATGGTTCGCAGGTGCGTCTGCGCGACGTGGCAAAAATTGAACTGGGTGGTGAAAACTACGAAGTTATTGCCCGTTACAACGGCAAGCCCGCATCCGGTATCGGTATCAAGCTGGCGACCGGGGCTAACGCACTGGATACCGCAGAAGCGGTTAAAGCAGAGCTGGGTAAACTGGAGCCGTTCTTCCCGTCAGGCATGAAGACCGTCTACCCGTATGACACTACCCCGTTTGTAAAAATCTCCATTTTCGAAGTGGTTAAAACCCTGTTTGAAGCGATTGTGCTGGTGTTCCTGGTTATGTATCTGTTCCTGCAGAACTTCCGCGCCACGCTGATCCCCACCATCGCCGTACCGGTGGTGCTGCTGGGTACCTTCGCTATCATCAATGGTTTTGGCTACTCCATTAACACGCTTACGATGTTTGGTATGGTGCTCGCCATCGGCCTGCTGGTTGATGACGCCATCGTGGTCGTCGAGAACGTTGAGCGCGTTATGGCAGAAGAGGGACTGCCGCCGAAAGAGGCGACCAAACGCTCCATGGAGCAGATTCAGGGCGCGCTGGTCGGTATTGCGCTGGTGCTCTCTGCGGTATTTATTCCCATGGCGTTCTTTGGCGGTTCGACCGGGGTTATCTACCGTCAGTTCTCGATTACCATCGTTTCAGCGATGGCGCTATCGGTGCTGGTCGCGCTGATCCTCACCCCTGCCCTCTGTGCCACCATGCTCAAACCGATTAAAAAAGGTGAGCATGGTAAAACCACCGGCTTCTTTGGCTGGTTCAACCGCATGTTCGACAAAAGCACCAATCACTATGTCGACAGCGTCAGCCATATTATCCGCAGTACCGGCCGCTATCTGGTGATCTATCTGGTCATTGTTCTTGGCATGGCGTGGCTGTTCCTGAAGCTGCCGACCTCCTTTCTGCCGGAAGAAGATCAGGGGCTGTTACTGGCGCAGGCGCAGCTGCCAGCCGGTGCGACCCAGGAGCGTACTCAGAAAGTGCTGGATCAGGTAACGGACTACTTCCTGACCAAAGAGAAAGATAGCGTCAATTCCGTGTTCACCGTTAACGGCTTTGGCTTTGCCGGCCGTGGTCAGAACACCGGTATCGCGTTTGTCAGCCTGAAGCCGTGGGATGAGCGTGGCAGCGCCGATCTGAAAGTACCGGCTATCGCCGGACGCGCCATGGGCGCACTGGGTCAGATTAAAGATGCCATGGTCTTCCCGTTCAACCTGCCGGCCATTATCGAACTGGGTAACGCCACCGGTTTTGACTTCCAGCTGATTGATCAGGGCAACCTGGGCCATGAAAAGCTGACCGAAGCGCGAAATCAGCTGTTTGGCATGATCGCCCAGCATTCAGATACGCTGGTTGGCGTACGTCCGAACGGCCTGGAAGATACGCCGCAGTACAAACTGATTATCGATCAGGAAAAAGCGCAGGCGCTGGGGGTATCGCTCTCTGATATCAACACTACGCTGGCCGCCGCCTGGGGTGGATCCTACGTCAACGACTTTATCGATCGCGGTCGCGTGAAGAAAGTGTACGTTATGGGTAAAGCGGATGCGCGCATGCTGCCGGATGACATTGGCAAATGGTATGTGCGTAACAGCGCCGGCAATATGGTGCCTTTCTCCGCCTTCTCCTCTGCGAAATGGCAGTATGGCTCACCACGACTGGAGCGTTACAACGGTCTGCCTTCCATGGAGATCCTCGGTCAGGCTGCCCCGGGCAAAAGCTCGGGTGACGCGATGGATATGATGGAGGAGCTGGCGTCGAAACTGCCAACCGGTATCGGCTACGACTGGACCGGCATGTCCTATCAGGAACGTCTGTCAGGTAACCAGGCCCCGGCGCTCTATGCGATTTCGCTGATTGTCGTCTTCCTCTGCCTGGCGGCACTCTATGAGAGCTGGTCTATTCCGTTCTCGGTGATGCTGGTCGTGCCGCTCGGCGTGATTGGCGCGCTGATCTTCACTACCCTGCGCGGGCTCAGTAACGACGTCTACTTTGTAGTCGGACTGCTGACCACGATTGGTCTTTCCGCTAAGAACGCCATTCTGATCGTCGAATTTGCGAAAGATTTGATGGATAAAGAGGGCAAAGGCCTGGTGGAAGCGACGCTGGAAGCGGTACGTATGCGTCTGCGCCCGATTCTGATGACCTCACTGGCGTTTATCCTCGGTGTACTGCCGCTGGCGATCAGCAGCGGTGCCGGTTCCGGCGCTCAGAACGCAGTAGGTACCGGCGTAATGGGAGGAATGGTCACCGCTACCGCGCTGGCGATCTTCTTTGTGCCGGTCTTCTTCGTCGTGGTGCGTCGCCGCTTCAGTAAGCATAAAGCGGACCTTGAAGGCAGCCATCCGGCTGAACACGCGAAACACTGATTGACTCCTTAATGAAAAAGGCCGCAGATGCGGCCTTTTTTTATGGTGCCTGATGACGGTTGCAATCGCGCCATAACGGGCGCATAATATTGTTATATTATAACATTACATAGGAATCGTCATATGAAGCCTGATATCCATCCGCACTATCGTCCGGTTCTGTTCCATGACACTACCGCTGATGAGTATTTTAAAGTGGGATCAACCATTAAAACTGAACGCACCATCGAGTTTGAAGGCGAGGTTCTGCCCTACGTGACGCTGGATGTCTCCTCCAAATCGCACGTTTATTATACCGGCAAACAAAAAGAGTTCGCCAAAGAGGGCAGCGCGGCGCGCTTCAACAAGCGCTTTGGCAGCTTCCTGACGCGCACCAAATAAAGGAGCAGTACGATGCAGGTCTTGAGTTCACTTCGGTCGGCTAAAACCCGCCACCGGGATTGCAAAGTGGTACGACGTAAAGGCCGTATTTATGTGATTTGCAAATCCAATCCACGTTTCAAAGCGGTTCAGGGAAGAAAGAAAAAGCGTTAATGCGTTGTGAGAGTTTGGCCGGGATGCTCCCCGGCCTTTTTTATTGCATGCTTTTCAGCATCGCTTCCGCGTTATGCCGAAATGCTGCCGTATAGGTCGCAGCCGGACCGCCAGCAGCGGAGAGCGCCTCCGGATAGAGTTCGCCGCCGGGCTGCGCCCCCGATTCACTGGCTATCTGTTTAACCAGGCGCGGGTCGGTCTGATTTTCAATAAAGTAGCGGTGAATATGCTCACGCCTGAGCTGCTTAATAATCTGCGCAACGTCGCTGGCGCTGGCTTCTGCTTCCGTGGAAAAGCCGACCGGTGCCAGGAAGGTAACGCCATAACGCTGTCCGAAGTAGCCAAAGGCGTCGTGGCTGGTCAGCACTTTGCGCGCGCTGCGCGGCACGGCGTCAAATGCAGATTTAGCCCAGCTGTCGAGCTGCTGCAGCTGCTGAATGTAGCGCTCGCCGCTGCGCCGGATGTCGGCGGCGTCCTGCGGATCGGCTTTTATCAACGCCTGCATTACGTTACGCGCATAAATTTCACCGTTCTGCAGATTGTTCCAGGCGTGCGGATCGGTAACGGTACTGCCCTCCTCTTCCATGGTACGCGTGCTGATGCCGCTCGATGCCACCACCACATCGCCGCGATAGCCTGAAGCCGTTATCAGCCGATCCATCCACCCTTCCAGACCGAGACCGCTGACAAACACCACGCTGGCCTGCGCCAGCGCCTGGCTATCCTGTGGCGAAGGCTCAAAGGTATGCGGATCGCCATCCGGCCCGACCAGCGAGGTGACACGCACATGATCGCCGCCAACCTGTTTTACGATATCGGCCAGCACGGTAAAACTGGCTACCGTGTTGATAGTACCGGCCTGCGTAAACGGGCTGACCAGCATCGCGCTGGTTATCAGGCTCAGTGCAATAAACTTCATTTGTATCCCCTTATCAGTATATTAACGACGACGCAGCACGCCGCCGCATGGCCCTGTCAGAACAGAGAGCAGAAACAGCCCGGCGGCACTCAGCACCACGGCTGGTCCGGCAGGCAGTGAGTAGTACCAGGAGAGCATCAGCCCGCTTAGCGCAGCAGCGATTGCCAGCAGCATAGCGATAAACAGCAATGGGGTGAGCCGACGGCTCCAGAAGCGGGCGCTGGTAGCGGGCAGCATCATCAGCCCGACGGACATCAGCGTTCCCAGAATCTGAAAGCCAGCAACCAGGTTCAGTACGACCAGCAGCAGAAAAAGCCCCTGTACCAGCGGTGCGCTCCAGCGGTTCTGCACCCGCAAAAAGTCGGGATCGAAGGCGTCAATGACCAGCGGGCGGAAAATCAGCGCCAGCGTCAGCAGCGTGAACGTGGCGATAGCGGCAACCAGAACCAGCGCACGAGTGTCGACTGCCAGCAGTGAACCAAACAGCACGTGCAGCAGATCCACACTGGAGCCGCGCAGCGAAACCAGCGTGACCCCCAGCGCCAGCGAGCCAAGATAAAATCCGGAAAAGCTGGCATCCTCTTTTAACGGGGTGTAACGACTGACGGCACCGGAGAGCAGCGCCACCACCAGCCCCGCCAGCAGTCCGCCTGCGCCCATTGCCACCAGCGACAGACCTGAGAGCAGGTAGCCAACCGCTGCACCCGGCAAGATCGCATGCGATAGCGCATCGCCTATCAGGCTCATCCGGCGCAGTGACAGAAATACGCCCAGCGGAGTGGCGCTCAGCGCCAGCGCAACACAGGCCACCAGCGCGCGACGCATAAAGCCAAATTCGATAAAAGGCTGCAGCAGCGTCATGACGTCACCTGCACTCTCTCTGGCGAGTGGTTCAGCGACAATTCTGCGCTGAAGTAGCGGCTGACCAGCGGCCTGTCGTGCAGGACCACCAGCAGCGTCGTGCCCTGCTGCTGCTGCTGCCGGAGCAGCGCCATCAGCAGAGTAGTGGTGGATGCATCGATAGCGCTGAAAGGTTCATCCAGCAGCCAGACCCGGCTCTGCTGCATCAGAAGCCGGGCAAAAAGGACCCGCTGCAGCTGGCCGCCAGAGAGCGTGGCAGGCTGCGCATCAGCAAACGCCCGCATCTGTACGGCGTCCAGCGCGGCGTCGATCTCTCTGCGCAGCGCCCGGTTAATGCCGCCAAACCAGCCGCAGCGCGGCCAGCAGCCGGTGGCAACCAGTTCATACACCGTAAGCGGAAAACGCGTCTCCAGTTCGCTACGCTGTGGCAGCCAGCCAATAGCGCTGGCGGGCACGCCGATCGGGCAGGAGCCGGAGACCGGTGCAATTACGCCAGCCAGCGTTTTCAGCAGGGTTGACTTGCCGCTGCCGTTTGCGCCGGTCAGCGCGGTCATACTGCCGGCAGCCAGTTTTCCGTCGGGGATCGCGGTTATCGCCTGCCCGCGATAGCCAACCTGGAGCTGATTAAAGTGGATCATGCCGTGGTGCCCCAGAAGACGCAGAGCATTAGCAGAGTAATAAGTATCATGACAACCATCAGACGACTGCCGACGGAAAGTAACAGACCGCTGTTGCGCATCGCGCCCACCATTATGTTATAACATAACAATATGCTACTGGATTTAGCGGTGACGCGCGTGCAAAGAAGTGTTTCAAAAATTGATCGTCCGTGCACCGGGCAGATCGCCAGTGGCATCACCCATCGCAATAATCGCTGGTAGCGTTAATCGCCTGCTTGCATTACAACCAGCAAGACTCAATGATAGCGGTACGATCTTTTTTTACGGAATACGCTATGCAGGCTATTATTAATGTGGACGTTGCGGCAGATGAACATGACTGTGACAAACTTCGCAGCGTCATCCAGGGGAATATTCTTAAAATAGCTGAAGCGCTGGCCGGAGAGTTAGACTGGTATTCGCAAAGTGCTCAATTAGTTCCTGAAAGTTTTCAGGTGCTATCTATTAAAACCATTAATCCAGATAGTTTTAAAATGCTTTATGAATTTTCCTGGGATTTATTTAATCCCTGCCTCGATTTGAACGAAACCTTTACCCGACATGAAGAAGTTATGTTCCACATAAAGCCCGGTGCGCTGGTGTTTGATGTGATTGACAATACGCGCCTCTCCCCTGCTGATGAATTGTAATATTTGGTAATTGAGTTGAGCAAAACTAATGATTGTGGATTACATTTAACAGGTCGCTGAATTATTTTTATTCGTGATCGCTCCCTGGTAGCTCTTTTAAATCTCGCCGCGTTGCGGCTCCTGTGCTCGCTATGGAGGGAAAAAGATGGACGAATACTCACCGAAACGGCATGATATTGCCCAGCTTAAATTCTTATGTGAAAACCTGTATGACGAGAGTATGGCTACCCTGAGTGAAAATCATCGCGACTGGGTTAACGACCCTGCCTCCTCTGCTAATTTACAGCTCAACGATTTTATTGAGCATATCGCCTCTTTCACAATGAATTACAAAATTAAGCATACCGAAGACGAGTCGCTGATTTCTCAAATCGATGAATATCTTGATGATACCTTTATGCTTTTTAGCAGTTACAGTATCAATGCAAAGGATCTTCAGCGCTGGCAGCGATCCGCTAAACGCTTATTTAATATTTTCGCCGAAGAGTGTGCTTATCTTCAGCAACCGAGCCATTCCTTTTAGCATCAGAGTGAGAAGATTTTTTTCATGAGCAATCAAACCCTGACCAAGACCGACTATTTGATGCGTCTGCGTCGTTGTCGTTCAATTGATACCCTTGAACGGGTCATCGAAAAAAATAAGTATGAATTACCGGATAGCGAACTGGCAGTATTCTATTCAGCAGCAGATCATCGCCTTGCTGAACTGACCATGAACAAGCTTTACGATAAAGTGCCAGGCTCTGTGTGGAAATATGTTCGCTGATAAAGCGTGCAGTGCTGTTGAGTGACTGAAGCGGAATAAGGCAAGGGAGTGCCGTAAAATCCTGGAGAGGCGCGGCTATTTGCTGGCCCGAAATGGGTGGAGGCCCTGCCAGCTACATCCCGGCACACGCGTCGCCTGCTGCGGCTGCTTCCTTCCGGACCTGACCGAGTTCACAAGTTAGCGTTGCGGGAGAACCAACAGGGCCTCCATTGAGTGCTCTCTTTTCGGAGAGCGGGGGCATTATCAGCGAACGCCTGTGCAATTGCAAGGGTGAGCCAGACAACCGTTGTTTTCTTGAACAGGCGTACTCTGTCAGCTACCCTGCTTCTGGTTTCCCTCTGTTTCTTACTCCCGATAATGAATGATTCACTGAATTTTGCCGCACGCGTGTGGCACATCGTGGCCGCAATACCGCGCGGTCAGGTAACCACCTACGGTGATATCGCCTTACTCGCCGGTTCACCGCGCGCTGCGCGTCAGGTCGGCGGTGTACTGCGTCGCCTGCCGCCGGAAAGCACGCTGCCCTGGCATCGCGTTGTTAACCGTTACGGACAGATTTCCCTGCAGGGTGACGATCTGCTGCGTCAGCGCGATGCGCTGGAGGCTGAAGGCGTCGTTGTCAGTGAGGAAGGCGGGATTGATATGGCACGCTATCGCTGGGAAATTTAATCAGCAGGCCCGTTGCGGGCCTGCTGATGCTGCAGATTACAGGCTGGTCGGCGCCGGTACTGAAGCCGATGGCGTTACCTGAGTAGGCGACGTCGACGGAACCGTGGTAGCGGCACCCGGCTGCGTCGGCATTGCGCGATTGGCAACTGGCACCAGCAGCAGTTCAGCTTTGGTGCCGCCCTGATTGATCACTGGCTTTACCGTGTCCGTAACAAACGCCAGTTTGCCATCCATAGTGATGGCTGCGCTCAGCAGAATGCGCGCGTCTGGCTTAATGTCTGCCGGATTAAAGGGCAGAATAAACTGGAACGGTGACTGTTTGCCTTCGGTACGCACGGCACGCTGTGCCAGCACTTTAGAAGGCGCGTCCGCCAGCGACGCATCTGCCAGCGTAACGGTCAGTACTGCATCCGGCGGCAGCGCGATGCGCTGACGGATATAAACAGAACCGCTTACGTTAGGCTGCTTGATGGCCGACTGCTGGCTGGCAACCGCCGAGCCAAGCGTAGGCGTCGGAACCGGTTTGCTGTGGTCAGCACACCCTGTAATCGCCGCCGCCAGTGTCATACCGCTAATAACCTGCCAAAGTTTCATCGATGTCGTCTCCTTATGAACACTATGATTGTCGGCGGTTAATTTTTTAGCTGGCATTTCAACCGCCGATTGCTCTTAATTCTGGCACAGAAATCCGCATTGCGCCTGGCGCGTCGCCCGTCATCAGAAATCAGCGCAAATCCGTTGCGCAAACTGGTCGGATCTTTCACACTTGCGCCATATCTGCTGATGAGGACATGATTATGAGCCAGGCGCTGACTAACCTGCTTACGCTATTAAATCTGGAAAAACTGGAAGAAGGCCTGTTCCGCGGGCAGAGTGAAGATCTCGGTCTGCGTCAGGTGTTTGGCGGTCAGGTGGTGGGCCAGGCGCTCTATGCTGCTAAACAGACGGTGCCGGAAGATCGCATTATTCATTCATTTCATAGCTATTTTCTGCGTCCCGGCGACAGCCATAAAGCGATTATTTACGATGTTGAAACGCTGCGCGACGGTAAAAGCTTCAGCGCGCGCCGCGTCAGCGCAGTCCAGAATGGTCAGCCTATTTTCTATATGACCGCCTCATTTCAGGCGCCTGAAACCGGGTTTGAGCATCAGAACAGCATGCCCCCGATACCGGGTCCGGATGAACTGCCCTCTGAACGCGATCTGGCGCAAAAACTCGCCGCGCACCTGCCGCTGAAGCTCAAAGAGAAGTTTCTCGCTGAGCGACCGCTGGATATCCGCCCGGTTCAGATCCACAACCCGCTTAAGGGCCACGTGGCTGAGCCGGTGCGCCAGGTCTGGGTGCGCGCCAATGGCCAGATGCCTGCCGATCGTCGCATCCATCAATATGTGCTGGGCTACGCCTCCGACCTTAACTTTTTGCCGGTGGCGCTGCAGCCGCACGGCAAAGGGTTCCTGGAAGCGGATATGCAGGTGGCCACGATCGATCACTCGATGTGGTTTCACCGCCCGTTCGATCTCTCAGAATGGCTGCTTTACAGCGTGGTGAGCACGTCTGCCTCTGGCGCGCGCGGCTTTGTACGCGGCGAGTTCTATACGCAGGAGGGTACGCTGGTGGCGACCACGGTACAGGAAGGTGTTATGCGTCAGCGCGACGCATAAAAAAAGGGGCGACCTGGTCGCCCCTTTTCTTCATTTTTAGCTTACTGGTTATATGCGTTTTCGCCGTGGCTGTTTACATCCAGACCTTCACGCTCCTGCTCTTCCGGTACGCGCAGGCCGACAATCACATCCGCCAGCTTGAAGCCGATAAAGGCCACCACGCCGGACCAGACTACGGTAACGATACAGCTGAATATCTGGACCCAGACCTGATGCCCCATAGTGACGCCTTCCGCATAGCCAACGCCACCCAGTGAGCTGGAGGCGAAGACGCCGGTCAGGATGCAGCCGAGGATGCCGCACACGCCGTGCACGCCAAACACATCGCAGGGATCATCGACGCGCAGCCATCTTTTCAGCGTCGTAACGCCCCAGATGCCCGCGAGTCCGCCCGCCAGACCGATGATCAGTGCGCCGCCAACGCCCACGTAGCCACAGGCTGGCGTAATGGCGACCAGGCCGGCGATAAAGCCGGAGCAGGCACCCAGCAGCGAAGGCTTACCGCGCAGCGCCCACTCACCAAAGACCCAGGAGAGCACCGCACCGGCGGTAGCGACAACGGTGTTCACAAACGCCAGCGCAGCAATTTCGTTCGCCGATGACGCTGAACCGGCGTTAAAGCCAAACCAGCCGACGTAGAGAATGGCCGTACCGAGAAACACCATCGGCAGGTTATGCGGTTTAAACGCCTCTTTGCCAAAACCGGCACGCTTTCCGACCAGATACGCGCCCACCAGCCCCGCGACAGCGGCGTTGATATGCACCACGGTGCCGCCGGCAAAGTCCAGCGCGCCATCCTGTGCCAGATAACCGCCGCCCCACACCATATGCGCAATCGGCAGATAGGAGAGCGTCAGCCAGACGCCGACGAAAATCAGCACCGCTGAGAAGCGAATACGCTCAGCCAGCGCGCCCACGATCAATCCGACGGTAATACAGGCAAACGACGCCTGGAACGCGACGTGAATATATTGATAAAAGCTGCCCATAACGGCTTTCAGCTCGATGTTTTTCAGCATCACCCACTGGAAGTTGCCGAAAAAGGCGTTGCCTTCGCTAAAGGCTAACGAGTAGCCATACACAACCCACAATACGCAGACCAGGGCAAAGGTTACGGCAACCTGTGTGAGCATGGACAAGACATTTTTACCGCGGATCAGGCCGCCATAAAACAGCGCGATGCCGGGAATTGTCATAAAAAGTACCAGCGCGGTACAAATCATCATAAAGGCGTTGTCCGCTTTATCTGCGACCGCAGGGGCAGCAGCCAGCGTCAGAGTGGGTAACAGCGCCAGGCTGGCAAGGCCCAGTTTCATCATCATTTTTTTCATTTTTTTCATCCCATCTCAAGTCAGAATCCGGATCAGAGCGCCGCTTCGTCAGTTTCACCGGTACGGATACGGATCACCCGCTGCAGCTCAGCAACGAAGATTTTGCCATCGCCAATTTTGCCGGTGTAGGCCGCTTTACTGATGACATCAACCACTTCATCCAGCTGGTCATCTGCAATCGCGATATCGATTTTTACTTTTGGCAGGAAGTTAACGCTGTACTCGGCCCCGCGATAGAGTTCGGCATGTCCTTTCTGACGGCCGAACCCTTTAACTTCAGATACCGTCAGCCCCTGAATGCCAATGGAGGATAGTGCCTCACGGACATCCTCCAGCTTGAATGGTTTGATTACCACGGTAACCAGCTTCATACGTCCCCTCCGGATTAAACACAACTGCGCGATGTATACGCAGTGGTTGAAGCAAAGGGTGTGCCAGAAGTGCAAAACGCGGTTTAACGCGGCGGCGGTACAGGCTCAGCGCGGGGCGGCATTGCCGGAGAGAAAGAAGGGTACGGGGGGCTGCACCTCTTTGGTGCTCAGGGCGTCAAAGAGGTGCAGAAGCGAGAAAAGAACGGGTCAGGATGAACAAAAAAGGTGCAACTCAGGCGGATGCGCCGGCCGCCAGCTGCTCGCCAGCCTGCTGCAGCTGATACATCTGCCAGTAGCGCCCCTGCTGCGCCAGTAGCTCTGTATGCGTACCGCGCTCGGCAATATGGCCGCGATGTAACACCAGGATTTGTTCCGCCTCCATAATCGTCGAGAGCCGGTGCGCAATGACCACCAGCGTGCTGTGCTGGCGCAGGGTGCGCAGCGCCTGCTGAATCGCCTGCTCGGTGCCGGAATCGATGTTCGCGGTAGCTTCATCGAGGATCAGGATCTGCGGCGGCGCGACCAGCACGCGAGCCAGCGCCAGCAGCTGTTTCTGCCCGACCGAAAGCGTATTGCCCTGCTCTCCCAGTCGCGTATGGATACCGTCCGGCAGCGCACGGGCCAGCGTAGCGAGCTGCACGCTCTCCAGCGCCTGCCACACCCGCTCTTCAGGGATCGCCCGCCCCAGCTGTACGTTAGCCAGCAGCGTATCGGCCAGCACCACCGGATCCTGCTGCACCATGGCAATGCCGGTGCGCAGCGCATCGTGCGAGAGCGAAGAGACCGGACGCCCGTCCAGCACAATCGATCCGTGCTTTACCGGATAGTAACCCATCAGCAGGTTTGCCAGCGTGCTCTTGCCGCTGCCGGTATGCCCGACCAGCGCAACGAAGCCCCGTGACGGCACGGTAAAGGAGATATTGCTCAGCACGTCGCGATCGTCGCGATAGGCGAAACTGACGTCGTGCAGCGCAATTTCTCCGGAACGCAGCGGAGCACTTTCGCTGCCATACCCCTGCTGATGCGCATCAACCAGTTCAAAGATGCGCTCACCCGATACCACCGCCTGCTGCAGCATCGACTGCTGCGTCGTCAGTTCGATCAGCGGCTCATTCAGCCGGCCCAGGTAGGTGATAAAGGCATAAAGCACGCCGACTTCAAATGCGCCGGGTGAAGCAAAACTGAATAGCAGTAACAGGCCGCACAAAATCAGTGCAGAAAAGAGGCTCAGCAGCGGACGCAGCAGAAATCCGTCCAGCCGCAGCGTCTGCATGCGCGCCATATAATGGGCGCGACTCGCTTCGCTCATGCGGGCCCCAAAACGCGCCTGCTGCCGGAACTGCTGGATCACGCTCATGCCGTTGATCACTTCGTTAAAGCCGTTGTTGATATCCGCCAGATAACTGCGAACCCGGCGGGCAATCGGGGTACTGTAACGCTGATAAATCAGCATCACGGTCAGCACCAGCGGGAAAATAACCAGCGCCACCAGCGCCATACGCCAGTCGAGCGAAAACATGGCGACCAGCATCGCGCCAATCAGCGCGGCGCTGCGCAGCACGGTGGCGACTACGGTGACATAGAGATCTTTAATAACCTCGGTGTCATTGGTGACGCGCGAAATAATCTGCCCCACCGGCTGGGTGTCGAACGCGCTCAGCGGCTGGCGCAGCGCCGCGTTCATGACATCAACGCGCAGCTGCTGCACCACTCCGATTGCCGCACGGTTAAACAGCAGCGCCTGAAAATAGTGCAGCGCCGCCGCCATAAGCTGCAGCAGAATAAAACTCACCAGTAATCCCGCCACGATGCCCCACGGCATCTGATGTCTGGCGATCAGGCGATCGATAAAATAGCTGACCAGCACCGGGCCGGTCACCTCGGCCGCCGCCGCCAGCCAGAGCATACCGGTTGCCAGCCACAGCGAGCGGCGCCAGGGTTTTCCGTATGCCAGCAGCCGTTTCAGCGTCGGCCACAGCCGCTGCGACTTAGCCATGCTGCGCTCCTGTTGCGGTTTCATCTTTGTTTTCACTCTCATCATCCAGCGCCGCTTCCAGCTGCTGATAGCGGTACATATCGCGGTACCAGCCCGGCTGCGCCGCCAGCTGGTCATGATCGCCTCGCTGCGCAACGCGCCCCTGCTGCAGCACCAGAATTTCACTCGCTTCCGTTAACGCCGAGAGACGGTGCGCGCTGATAATCAGCGTACGGTTCTCTCCCCAGATGCGCAGGTTATGCAGGATGTCATGTTCAGTACGTCCATCTACCGCAGAGAGCGCATCATCCAGAATCAGGATCTCCGCCTCCAGCAGCAGCGCACGGGCAATCGCGATACGCTGCTTCTGTCCGCCCGAAAGCATGACCCCACGCTCTCCGACCTCTGTCTCATAGCCCTGCGGCAGGCGCAGAATATCCTCATGCACGCAGGCCATTCTTGCCGCCTGCTCAATCTGCTGCTGCGTGGCGTCGGGACGACCCAGCGCCAGATTGTTTGCCACGCTGTCAGAAAACAGAAACGGCGTCTGGCTCACTACCGCCAGGCGGCTGCGCCAGCTGTCCAGCTGCAGCTGCGCCAGCGGCAGCTCGCCGTAGCGGATCTCTCCCCGATCGATATCGAAGTGGCGCTGGATGAGACTGAGCAGCGTACTTTTACCGCAGCCGGTCGGGCCACATAATCCCAGCATCTGCCCTGGCTGCAGCTGCGCGTGAATATCCTCCAGTACGGCATTTTCTGTCCCCGGGTAGTGAAAGGCGTCAATGGCGAGCTGCAGCACAGCCGGCTCAGGCGGTAACGTCAGGGTGCCGTCAGCCACTGCTGGCGCTTCAGCCAGCAGCGCGCGAATACGGCTCCAGGCCGCACTGCCGCGCTCCACGATGTTGATCATCCACGCCAGCGCCAGCATCGGCCAGATCATCAGCCCCAGATACATCACAAAACTGGTGAGCTGGCCCAGCGTCAGGATACCGTGCCATACCATCCAGCCGCCGCCTGCGATCGCCAGCAGGTTGGAGAAGCCAACGGCGACGTAAATAATGGGATCAAATCGCGCATCCACCCGCGCAACATGCAGATTTTTACGCCCGGTATCGCTGGCGATGTCAGCAAACTGCTGCGACTGGTGATCTTCCAGTCCAAATGCTTTGATCATACGGATGCTGGTCAGGCTCTCCTGCGTCTGATCGTTAAGGCTGGAGAACGCCGCCTGCGCAACTTTAAAACGCTGATGCAGCCGGGAACCATCCCGCTGGATCGCCAGCGCCATAAAGGGCATCGGGATCAGCGCCAGCAGCGTCAGCTGCCAGCTTATCTGCGTACTCATGACCGCCAGCACTACCAGCCCCATGACCAGGGAGTCCACCAGCGTCAGCACTCCCTCTCCCGCTGCAAACACAACGCGGTCGACATCATTCGTTGCGCGCGCGATGAGATCGCCGGTGCGATGGCGCAGATAGAACGCAGGATGCTGCCGGCTTAGCTGACGATAAAAGTCCTCGCGCAGCTCTACCGCCAGCTGATACGAGGCGCCAAACAGCAGCACGCGCCAGACATAGCGCAGCAGATAAACGATAACGGCGGTCAGCAACATAACGCCGATCCACATCATAATCTGCCCGGCAGAGAGCCGCTGCTGCGTGACGCCATCGACAATTACGCCGACCAGATGCGGCGGGATCAGCTGCAGTAAAGCGATGATAATAAGCAGGCAGACAGCACCGGCATAGCGGCGCCACTCACGCAGGAAATACCAACTAAGCTGGCTGAATAATCGCACAATCTCTCTCTTTATTTACGCTTCAGGGCACAACGGGCAGCGCGGTTGAATATTTAATCTCTTCCATCGCAAAGCTGGAGGTGACATCTATCAGGCCCGGCACGCCATTCACCAGCCGCTTATAAAACGCGTCGTAGCTCTTCATATCCGCAACCTGTATTCGCAGCAGATAGTCATACTCACCGGCCATACGGTAGAACGCCATGACTTCCGGCATTGGCTCAACCACGGCGACAAACTGTCTGAACCATTCGCTGCTGTGCTGCTGCGTTTTGATCAGCATAAACGCGGTCAGTGACAGACCGAGTTTTTCACCATCCAGCAGCGCTACGCGCGCCCGGATGATACCGTCATCTTCAAGTTTTTTCAGGCGCTTCCAGCAGGGCGTGGTGGTCAGATTGACCGCCTCTGCCAGCGCCTGCAGCGATAGCGTGCAATCCTTCTGCAAAAGGGCGAGCAGCTTACGGTCAACTTTATCTATCATCACGCCTCACCGGAGAATATTTTTCTCTAAAAAGCCGATTATACCCTGGTTTTAGCAACCTCTTTTTCCTGCCCGTGCCGTACACTGGCGGCAATGAAAACCGGAGAGAATCGCCATGCAAACCCCCTGGATCCGCCACGCCATTAATGAGATCAACGCTGATATCCAGCGCTCGGCTGACACACACCTGATCCGCTTTACGCTGGACGATTTCCCGGGCATCTTTTTCTATCTCAAAGATGAGAGCACGCACCCCAGCGGCAGCCTGAAACATCGCCTTGCGCGTTCGCTGTTTCTGTATGGACTGGCTAATGGCTGGATCGGTGAAAAAACCCCGATTATTGAAGCGTCATCCGGCAGTACTGCCGTATCGGAAGCCTACTTTGCCCGGCTGCTCGGCCTGCCGTTTATCGCGGTTATGCCGGTCAGTACCGCAAAGCGCAAAATTGAGATGATCCGTTTTTATGGCGGAGAGTGCCATTTTGTGGCTGATCCGTGCCAGCTCTACGCGGAGTCTGAGCGGCTGGCGCGTGAACTCAACGGCCACTTTATGGATCAGTTTACCTATGCCGAGCGCGCGACGGACTGGCGCGGCAATAATAATATTGCTGAAAGTATTTTCCGGCAGATGGCGCATGAGCCGTTTCCGGTGCCGCATACGCTGATCATGAGCGCCGGCACCGGCGGCACTTCCGCCACGCTGGGCCGCTATATTCGCTATCAGGGCTACTCCACCCGCCTGCTGGTTACTGACCCGCAGCATTCGGTATTTTTTGACTACTGGCACAGCCGGGACAGCAGTTTGCGCAATGCACGCGGCAGCCTGATTGAAGGAATCGGTCGCCCGCGCGTCGAACCCTCTTTTCTGCCCGACGTGATTGATGAGATGATCAAAGTCCCCGATGGCGCCACGCTGGCGGCTATGCTGCGGCTGGAACAGATCCTCGGGCGGCGCCCCGGCGCTTCAACCGGCACCAACTTCTGGGGCATGATGCAGGTGGCGAAACGCATGCGCGCCAGCGGTGAACGGGGCGCGCTGGTTACGCTGCTCTGCGACAGCGGTGAACGCTATCCTGACACCTATTACAACCCGGCGTGGGTTGCGGCGCAGATTGGCGATATTCAGCCCTGGCTGCAGGCGCTGCAATAAAAAAACCGGACATCCGGTCCGGCTCACGGCAAGACTCAGCCCCGGGGGGAGTAATCAAGGTGGGGCGTGGTCAGCCAGTGATTTAAATAGTGAGACACCGCCTGTGTCTCGCAATGGCCGATAACCGGCAAATGCGGCAGCGCGGCTTTAAGCTGATGCATCGCGTTGCCCATAACAAAGCCTTTACCTACCTGCTCCAGCATCTCGCGATCGTTCATCGCATCACCAAAGGCCATACACTCCGCCAGCGGCAGATCGAGATGTTCGCACAGTCGCGCCAGCGCCGCGCCTTTATGGCAACCTGTCGGCAGAACCTCAAGACAGTCCCAGGCGGAAAAACAGATAGTGGCACGCGCGCCCAGCGCCTGCTGCAGCTCTTCCTGCAGCGCCAGCAGCATCTCGTGGGGTGCGATAAAACAGATTTTGGTGATGTTATTTCCTGACATCTGCTGCAGATCGCACAGCTGATAGCTAAATCCGCTCAGCGAGTGCGCCTCCAGCGCGCCAGGCAGTGGCTTATCAGTAAACCAGCCCTCGTCGGTAAACAGGTGAATGGAGGCTGGCGTTTCCCAGCGGGTTCGCATGACCTGCTCTGCGACGTCCGCTGGCAGATCGCAGCCATACAGCTGGTTGCCCTGCGGGTCGTGAATACGCGTGCCGTTACCGGTTATCAGCCAGGCAGGCAGCGTGATCTGTGTACGGATCACCTGCATATCCAGCAGATGGCGACCGGTGGCAAAAGCCAGAATCACATTGCGCTGCTGCAGCGCATGCAGGGTTTCCAGCGTCTCTTTACCTAACTGATGCGTGGGCAGCAGCAGCGTGCCGTCCATATCAAATGCTGCAAGACGAGCCATGCCTGTTCTCCTGTCAGGGGATGCTTTTACTATCGCCTGGTAATTACGGAACGAATAGTGAATACTTTTTGAAAACTGTTCCGGGTTTAACTATGCGTGAACTTCATCGTGTCAGCCAGTTTCAGCGGCTGTGGCACGCCAGCCAGGGAGAGACGCAGCGACTAAGCGTTGCCATGCTGGCTCAGCGCTGTTTCTGCAGCGAACGTCATGCGCGTACTCTGCTGAAAAAATGGCAGCAGGCGGGCTGGATCCGCTGGAGCAGCCAGCCGGGGCGCGGTAAGCAGGGTGAACTGCAGTTTCTGATCGCACCGGAGACGCTGCGCCAGCAGCTGCTTAACCGCCAGCTACTGGCGGGCGAACCGATCCAGATGCTGCAGACGCTTGATCTGCCGCCGGAACGCCTGCTGCAGCTGCTGCAGCCACTGATGGGCGGGCACTGGCAGGATCGTATGCCGGTGCTGCGCATTCCTTATTATCGTACCCTCGCGTTCCCGGCCCCCCTGCAGCCTCTCGGTCGCGCTGAGCAGCATCTGGCCCGGCAGATTTTCTCTGGCCTGACGCGCGTAGAAAACAACCGCGTCAGCGGCGATCTGGCGCACCACTGGCAGCATGACAGCAGCGGACTGAACTGGAGCTTCTGGCTGCGTCCGCAGCTCAGCTGGCATAACGGCGAGCCGCTGTATGCCGCGCAGCTGGCAGCGGTCCTGCAGCAGATTATCCGCAGCCCCGACGGCCGCGCGCTGCTTGCCAGCGTGGCGCAGATTGACGCGCCGCATCCGCTCACGCTGCGTATCCGGCTGCATCGGCCCGACTACTGGCTGCCGCAGCGGCTGGCTCATCAATTTTGTCTGCTGCCGCACCCCGACAGCCCGCAAACCGGCAGCGGTCCCTGGCAGCTGGTGCAGTTTACCCCGACCCTGCTGCGGCTGGAGAGCTATGCGCGCTGGCATCTGCAGCGCGCGCTGATCCAGCGTATTGAATACTGGATCACGCCTGCCCTGTTTATGCCGGAACAGGGCAACAGCTGCCGGCATCCGGTACAGATTGCGATTGGCAATGCTGACGAACTGCAGCAGCTGCGGCCGGTAGACCGCAGTATCAGCCGCGGCTTCTGCTATCTGGCGACCCGCCCCTCGCTGCGTTTCAGTACGGCTCAGGCCCGGACGCTGATTGCGCTGATCCAGCGCAGCGATGTGATCCGCCAGCTGCCGCTGGCAGAAGGATTGATTACGCCGAGTCACTCGCTGCTGCCCGGCTGGCCGGTTCCGCAGACCGGGGCGGACCCCGTTGCCCTGCCCGCCCGACTGACCCTGCATTACCATCTGCCGGTTGAACTGCACGTGATGGCGGAGGCGCTGGTCACGCTGCTGGCTTCACACGGCTGTGAGCTGAGCTGCGTCTTTCATGAGGTAAAAAGCTGGGGCCACGCGCAGGATCTCACCGCAGCGGATATTATTATGGGCGACCGGCTGATCGGTGACGCGCCGCAGTTTACCCTGCTGAACTGGCTGGAGCAGGACAGGTTGTGGCAGCCGCTGCGCGACAGCTTTCGTCAGTCGCTTCAGCAGATCGCCCGTGAGCCAGACGACAGCGTACGCTCGTCCGCCGTTCAGCAACTTTTCCATACGCTGATGAGCGAAGGTTATCTGCTGCCGCTGTTCAACTACCGTTATCAGGTACTGGCACCAGCGGGCGTTGAAGGTGTGCGGCTGACTTCACTGGGCTGGTTTGACTTTACCCGGGCGTGGATCCCGCCGCCAGCCTTCAGCCCTGTTCACTCCGGCGCTGACGCAGTACCATAAGAGACCACACCAGGAGAGATAAGTTAATGAAACGCGCCGTTGTCGTTTTTAGTGGTGGACAAGACTCCACCACCTGCCTGATTCAGGCTCTGCAGCACTATGATGAAGTTCACTGCGTCACCTTCGATTATGGCCAGCGCCACCGCGAAGAGATCGAAGTGGCGGCGGAGCTGGCACGTAAACTGGGCGCGCGCGCGCATAAAGTACTGGATGTCACCCTGCTTAACGAACTGGCGATAAGCAGCCTGACGCGCGATAACATTCCGGTACCGGCCTATGAGGCTGATGCCAGCGGATTACCCAGCACCTTTGTCCCGGGCCGTAATATTCTGTTTCTGACGCTCGCTTCTGTCTACGCGTATCAGGTAGAAGCTGAAGCTGTTATTACCGGCGTCTGCGAGACCGACTTCTCCGGCTATCCCGACTGCCGCGATGAGTTTGTTAAAGCGTTAAATCACGCGGTCAGCCTTGGCATGGCTCGCGAGATACGTTTTGAGACGCCGCTGATGTGGCTGAATAAAGCAGAGACCTGGGCGCTTGCTGATTACTGGCAGCAGCTGCCGCTGGTGCGGACAGAGACGCTGACCTGCTATAACGGCATTAAAGGAGATGGCTGCGGAACCTGCGCCGCCTGTCATTTACGTGCGCGTGGGCTGGCGGAGTATCAGGACAATGCCGCCGCGATAATGACGGCAATGAAGCAAAAAAGCGGCCTGCGCTGAGTCAGCATGCCGCTGGCGTGGCGTCAGCAGTGACGCTACGGTTTAACGTCCGGCCATGAGAGCGGCCAGGCGTTCGCGCAGTTCTCCTTCCAGCGGCACCGCTTTTTGCGTCCGTAAATCGATACAGACAAACGTCAGCAGAGCGTCAGCCACCAGAGTGCGATCGTCTGCAAGCAGCACACGCTGTGTAATGATCCCGCTGCGGCCGCTGAGCTGTGACACGTCACTTTCAATAACCAGACGGTCGCCCAGAACCGCAGGCCGGCGATAGTTGATATTGATGTTTACCACCACGAACGCCAGTTTTTGCGCCATCAGCCAGTTAAAGGCGTCCGCTTCTTCCAGCCACTGCCAGCGCGCCTCCTCCAGGAATTCGAGATAGCGCGCATTATTAACGTGCTGATAGACATCCAGATGATAGCCGCGCACTTTTATTGTGGTTTGCATCAACGCTCCTGAACAGGCTGAAATTGCTAACTGGTTGGACCTGTTGAGCATAGCACAGCCTGTTGCCTGGACTTACTGATACTTCAGCATCGCGAAGTGCTTCACAGTTTGAGTCGATCGCTGTTACGTTCTACCAGCGCACTGCCGATACCGGGTACCTCTTTGAGCTGATCCAGCGCGGTGAAGCGCCCATACTCTTCGCGATAGCTGACGATCGCCTGCGCTTTTTTCAATCCGATGCCATTCATGGCGCTCGCCAGCTGCTCCGCGGTAGCGTCGTTGATGCTGACCGGTCCGGCCGTCAGCGATGCGGGCGGCTTCGCCTGCGCTTCCGCAGGCTCTCCCGCCGCATGCGCAAGAGTGCTGCCGCAGAGTGCGCCGCCCAGCGCCAGTGTCAGACAAAATGCGTGAAAAGTAGATTTGTTCATGCTGTTTTTCTCCTTGTGTTTGACAGCATCAGCAGCGTGTCACAGCAGAGGATGTCCGGCAAAAGGCGAAGCGCAGAGATGGAAAAGGCCGCAGAAGCGGCCTTTGATTGTTGCAGAGAATTACCTGTTTTTGTGAGGCTTACTGGGTTTGTGCCGCTGCCCCATATTTGATCTTCGCCTCTTTACGCAGGTTTTCAAGCAGCGCTTCAAACGCGATCTGCGCATTGTTCTGCGTCACGCCTTTGATCATCTCATCGACCTGGTTCTGCGGCAGGCTGCCGGCAGAGACTTTATCCAGCGCGACCAGCACGACGTTGCCCTGCATATCTTCGCTTACGCCCCAGGACGGTTTATTCTCTGCCGGCTGCGGCAGTGAAAATGCGGTCTGGGCGACCGGATCCTGTGCGTTACGATCAACCACTTTGCTGCTGCTCAGCGTCAGTCCTGCCGCGCTCAGCGCCTCACTCTTGCCCGCTTTCAGATCGGCCAGCAGTTTATCTGCCTGTGCTTTAGCCTGCTGCGTCGCCTTATCGTGTTTGATGCGGTCGGTCACCTGTACCTTCACCTGGTCAAGCGGTTTTACCGCTTCCGGTTTGTGTTCGCTGATGCGCAGCACAAACGCGCGATCGCCATCCACGCTGATAATATCGGAATTGTTGCCCGGCGCGCCGTTCTGCCCAATTAAGCCGCCGCTGAAGACCGCCTGTTTAACCGCGTCAAAGTCGAGGTCGGCAGGCATATCATCACGGGTAAACCAGCCTGTTTCACTGACTTTAAGACCCGATGCCTGGGCTGCACCCGCCAGCGATTCATTGTCATTGCTGGCGGCTTCACTGACTTTCTGCTGCAGCTTATAGAAGGCGTCAAGCGCTTTCTCCTGCTTAACTTTATCTGCAATAACGTCATGCACCTGCGCCAGCGGCTTCACCTGCTCCGGCTGGATATCATCCAGACGTACCACCAGGAAACCTACTGAGGACTTGATCACGTCTGAAAGCTGGCCTTTCTGCGTCAGGCCGGCGTTTTTCAGCTCGTCCGGCGTGGTTGCAGGCTCCAGCCAGCCCATATCACCGCCTTTACGCGCGGAGATAGGATCGGCAGATTTGCTTTTCGCCAGGCTGGCAAAGTCCCCGCCCTGCTTCAGCGCATCCAGTACCGATCGGGCTTCCGCCTCAGTTTTGGTCTGTATGATGCTGTAACGGCTGCGCTGGGGCTGTGAATAGTCCGCTTTGTGTTGATCGTACCAGCTCTGAATGTCCGCTTCGCTGACCGGCTGCTGCATCGCTGCTGCATCCATTTTGATGTAGCTGACGCGGAACTGCTCCGGAGCCATAAAACTGTTCTGATGCTGCTGATAATACTGCGCGATCTCATCGTCATTAACCGTCTGCTTCGCTGCCAGCGCATCCACGTTAATCACCGCCTGACGAATTTCCCGCTGCTGCGAGACTAAATCGGTCAGCTTTGTGGTTTCATCTTTCAGCATAAAATCAGTGTTAGCGATGGCGTTGATCAGCTGCTGATTAAGCAACTGCTTGCGCAGCGCTTCTGCATATTGATCGGCTGAGAAGCCCATGCTGGTGATCAGACCGTTATATTTGGCATTATCAAATTTGCCGTTGGTCTGAAACGCTTTCTGGTTAAAAATGGCCTGCTTTACCTGCTCATCACTGATGCCAAGATGCAGCTCGCTGATGTACTGATCCAGCAGCGCCTGATCCACCAGCTGTGACAGCGCCTGCTGGCGCATCTGCTGGATATACCCATCATTGCTCGCCAGCTGCGAGAACTGATCGCCCAGCATCTGCTGCTGACGATTGCGCTCGCTGTTAAACGCCTGCTCCAGCTCAGCCCGGCTGATTTCGTGGCCGTTAACTTTCGCAGCGTAATCGCCATTGCCACCTATCAGGTAGTTGCCCACCCCGGTAAGCACAAAGGACAGGATAATCAATCCCAGAATAACCTTGAGCACGACATGATTCGACGCCGCGCGTAAATTGTCCATCATGGTATGACAACACTCCGCTGTAGTGTGAATGTAAAGCTCAGACACGATGCCATCATCGTGCAGCTGCAGTTCAGGCTGGCAGCTGGCAACCATGCGGAGACTGAAGCCACTGGCTTAAGCTGCGCATCAAATAAAAAAGGGCACATCAATAATGATGTGCCCGTATGTTACATGAGAACGGCTTTTTCGTCCTCAATCCAGAGAAGAAAATGCTTCACTGGTTAATCCTGACTGGCTTAATTAACGGCGTCTTTCAGCGCTTTACCGGCGCGGAATCCCGGTACTTTGCCAGCCGGGATGGTGATCTCTTTACCGGTCTGCGGATTACGGCCGGCACGCTCAGCGCGCTCGCGCACAGAGAAAGTACCGAAACCCACCAGGGCTACTTCGTCGCCCTCTTTCAGTGCGCCAGAAACAGATTCGGTAAAGGCCTCCAGTACACGTCCGGCTGCTGCTTTTGAAATGTCCGCTTCTGCAGCGATTTTGTCGATCAACTGTGACTTATTCACTCTCTTCATCCCCTCTTTTATTATTCACTTTGCCCCGTCTCTTTACGCCGGAGCAAACGCGCAGCCAGTTATAACAAGCCTGTGGTGCTGAAACAACGGTATTCATCTTAATCGCCGATCCAGCAGCCCTCTAACTTAACAGGCAAAAAAAAGCTGGCAAGCCTGATTTGGCCTGCCAGCTTCGCTTTTTAGCCGCGTTTACTGCTCAGCGCTATTTTGCCGTCACAACCTGCATACCGGATGGCGCATTTTCCAGGGCCAGATTCAGCACCTCTTCAATGCGTTTAACCGGATGAATGCTGAGGTCAGCAATCACGTTTGCCGGGATCTCTTCCAGATCGCGCTTGTTTTCATCCGGGATCAGTACAGTTTTAATCCCGCCACGGTGTGCTGCCAGCAGTTTCTCTTTCAGACCGCCGATAGGCAGTACCTGACCGCGCAGCGTGATCTCGCCGGTCATCGCCACATCGGAACGGACCGGGTTACCGGTCAGACAGGAGACCAGCGCCGTACACATCGCAATACCGGCACTCGGACCATCCTTCGGCGTAGCCCCTTCCGGCACGTGCACGTGGATATCGCGCTTCTCGTAGAAGTCGCCGTTAATACCCAGTTTTTCTGCCCGGGCGCGAACCACGGTTAATGCAGCCTGAATCGACTCCTGCATAACCTCGCCGAGAGAACCGGTATAGGTCAGCTTGCCTTTACCTGGCACACATGCGGTTTCGATGGTCAGCAGATCGCCGCCCACTTCTGTCCACGCCAGGCCGGTCACCTGTCCTACGCGGTTTTCGCTGTCAGCGCGACCGTAATCAAAACGCTGTACGCCAAGGAAATCTTTCAGGTTGTCGCCATTAATTGTGATGCTCTTCTGAGTTTTATCCATCAGCAGCGCTTTGACCGCTTTACGGCATAACTTAGAGAGCTCACGTTCCAGGCTACGCACGCCTGCTTCACGCGTGTAATAGCGGATGATGCCGATGATTGCGCTATCGTCAACGCTGATCTCTTTCTCTTTCAGCGCATTGCGCTCAATCTGTTTTGGCAGCAGATGCTGCTTCGCAATATTGAGTTTTTCATCTTCGGTATAGCCCGACAGGCGGATCACTTCCATACGATCCAGCAGCGGTGCCGGAATATTCATGGAGTTGGAGGTCGCGACAAACATCACGTCAGACAGATCGTAGTCGACTTCCAGGTAGTGATCGTTAAACGCGATGTTCTGTTCCGGATCCAGCACTTCCAGCAGCGCCGAAGCGGGATCGCCGCGCATATCAGACGACATTTTATCAATCTCATCCAGCAGGAACAGCGGGTTTTTCACCCCGACTTTTGCCATTTTCTGGATCAGCTTGCCCGGCATTGAACCGATATAGGTACGACGATGTCCGCGAATTTCTGCTTCATCGCGTACGCCGCCCAGCGCCATACGCACATATTTACGTCCGGTCGCTTTCGCAATCGACTGTCCCAGAGAGGTTTTACCCACACCCGGCGGGCCAACCAGACAGAGGATTGGGCCTTTGATTTTGCTGACGCGACTCTGCACCGCAAGATACTCAAGGATGCGATCTTTGACGCGCTCAAGACCAAAGTGATCGGTATCAAGCGTCTCCTGCGCTTTGCGCAGATCTTTCTTCACCTTACTGCGCGCGTTCCATGGAACCTGCACCATCCAGTCGATATAGCCGCGTACCACTGTCGCTTCCGCCGACATCGGCGACATCATCTTCAGCTTCTGCAGCTCAGCTTCCGCTTTTTCACGCGCTTCAGCCGGCATTTTAGCCGCGTCGATTTTACGCTTCAGCGCTTCATACTCGTCTGGCGCATCATCCATCTCGCCCAGCTCTTTCTGAATCGCCTTCATCTGTTCGTTCAGATAATATTCGCGCTGGCTTTTTTCCATCTGCTTTTTGACGCGATTGCGAATACGTTTTTCAACCTGCAGCAGGTCGATTTCCGATTCCATCATCGCCATCAGATATTCCAGACGCTCGTTAACGTCGGACATCTCCAGCACGGACTGTTTATCCGCCAGCTTAAGGGGCATATGCGCCGCCACGGTATCGGCCAGGCGCGCCGCGTCATCAATGCTGTTCAGCGACGTCAGCACTTCAGGCGGGATCTTTTTGTTCAGCTTGATATAGCCTTCAAACTGATTAATCGCGGTGCGCACCAGCACTTCCTGCTCGCGCTCTTCAATTTCTGGCGAAGTCAGATATTCAGCCTGAGCGACAAAATGATCGCCATTGTCAGATAGCGTGGTAATGCGGGCACGCTGCAGGCCCTCCACCAGCACCTTAACCGTGCCATCAGGCAGCTTCAGCATCTGCAGTACGGACGCCACTGTCCCTACGGCAAAGAGATCGTTAATTCCAGGTTCATCCGTTGAAGCCTCTTTCTGGGCAACCAGCATGATCTTCTTGTCATGATCCATTGCTGCTTCCAGGCAACGAATCGATTTTTCCCGACCAACAAACAACGGAATTACCATGTGCGGATAAACCACCACGTCGCGCAGCGGCAACACGGGGATTTCAATGCGTTCAGAACGCTCAGGATTCATAGAGCTCTCTCTTAGTTTAATGTCCGCCAGGTGATGGGTACCGCGTAATACAGGCTGTATGCAGTTAAACCCACAGGATTATGAGTATATGGGGATGCTTGTCCGACATTCAATGTCACAGCGGTGAGAAAAGTAAAAGGGGAATAAAATTCCCCTTTTTTAAGATAACAACGTGATTTGGCTGCTTATTTATTCGCCAGAAGCTTGTGCTTCATGCTTACCATAAATCAGCATTGGATCGGACTCGCCATCAATCACCGAATCATCGATAACCACTTTCTCGACATCTTCCATTGAAGGCAGGTCATACATGGTTTCCAGCAGCGCCGCCTCAACGATAGAACGCAGACCGCGCGCACCGGTTTTACGCGACATCGCCTTTTTAGCGATAGCCGTCAGCGCTTCGTCGCGGAACTCCAGCTCAACGCCTTCCAGGTTAAACAGCGCCTGATACTGCTTGGTGAGCGCATTTTTCGGCTCGCGCAGGATCTGAATCAGGGCTTCTTCGCTCAGCTCGTTCAGCGTGGCAACCACTGGCAGACGACCGATAAATTCCGGAATCAGACCAAATTTGATCAAATCTTCCGGTTCTACCTGTGACAGCAGTTCGCCTTCGCTGGCTTTTTGCGATTTGCCTTTTACTGTCGCGCCAAAGCCGATACCCGATCCGGTTTCTACACGCTGCGAAATCACCTTATCAAGGCCGGCAAATGCGCCGCCGCAGATAAACAGGATTTTCGATGTATCAACCTGCAGGAACTCCTGCTGCGGATGTTTGCGGCCACCCTGAGGCGGGACAGCGGCAACGGTGCCTTCGATCAGCTTCAGCAGGGCCTGCTGTACGCCTTCGCCTGACACATCACGCGTAATAGAAGGGTTATCAGACTTACGGGAGATTTTATCGATCTCATCGATGTAGACGATACCGCGCTGCGCCTTCTGCACATCATAGTCGCACTTCTGCAGCAGCTTCTGGATGATGTTTTCTACATCTTCGCCCACGTAGCCCGCTTCGGTCAGCGTAGTGGCGTCCGCCATGGTAAAAGGCACATCCAGCAGGCGCGCCAGCGTCTCTGCCAGCAGTGTCTTACCGCTACCGGTTGGGCCGATCAGCAGGATGTTACTTTTGCCCAGCTCAATACCGTTGCTGGTATCGCCATTGCGCAGACGTTTGTAGTGGTTGTAAACGGCAACCGCCAGCACTTTTTTCGCCTTTTCCTGACCAATAACATAGTCATCGAGATGGTGACGAATTTCATGTGGCGTTGGCAGAGCGCTACGCTCGCGATGGGGCGCAACCTCTTTGATCTCTTCACGAATGATGTCATTACATAAATCGACACATTCGTCGCAAATATAGACTGACGGCCCGGCAATCAGCTTACGGACTTCATGCTGGCTTTTGCCGCAGAAAGAGCAGTACAGCAACTTACCTGAACCGTCTTTGCGCTTATCTGTCATCAGCTAACCTCTTTTCGTTCTCAGACCTACTCTGGTGTACGGCACTGGCCGTACAACAACGGCCGGTATGCATGCAACTCATCTGCCTGCCCCCCGTTAACTATAGCGTAAGGGCCAGGCAGGTGCGTCTTATTGACGGTGTGTCAGGATAGAGTCAACCAGGCCATACTCTACCGCTTCACTGGCAGAGAGGAAACGATCGCGTTCGGTATCGCGCTCAATCTGCTCCAGCGATTTGCCGGTATGCTCAGCCATCAGCTCATTCATGCGCTGTTTTACTTTCAGAATTTCACGCGCGTGAATTTCAATATCCGTTGCCTGTCCCTGATAGCCGCCCAGCGGCTGGTGAATCATCACGCGGGAGTTAGGCAGGCAGAAGCGTTTACCCTTGGTTCCTGCCGTCAGCAAAAACGCGCCCATTGAGCACGCCTGGCCCATACAGATGGTGCTGACGTCCGGCTTAATAAATTTCATGGTGTCGTAGATCGACATACCAGCCGTAATCACGCCACCCGGTGAGTTGATGTAGAGATAGATATCTTTTTCCGGATTCTCTGCTTCCAGAAACAGCATCTGCGCCACAATCAGGTTCGCCATGTGATCTTCAACCTGACCGGTCAGAAAGATAACGCGCTCTTTAAGCAGGCGGGAATAGATGTCGTAAGAACGCTCGCCGCGCGAGGTTTGTTCGACCACCATTGGCACCAGCGCATTAGTTGGTGCAGTAAATTCACGATCGCCACTGTATGACATTACCGTCTCCTGATAAATTTCATTGGCAACATTCTGTACCGATTCTACGTGAGACGCGCTGCGAAAACTATGCACAGCCGCCTCGTTCCGACATTTCAGGACGGTTAATCAGCCAGCCTCACGGTTCTCTCGCATTCTTCCTCTATCTGGGGATGCTGCCCGGTTGTTTCAAGCATAACAACCTTTTCTCTATTCGCTAACCTGGAAAAAGAGCATAACGGATAATTTGCCGCTTAATTAGTCAAATAGCAGTGCAGGAAGGGGGTTTTTATCATAAATATAAAAAAGCCCGCGACAGGAGGTCGCGGGCTGAGCACATTCCGTTAAGTGATTAATCAGGCCGCAGAGGTCTGGTTCATCAGCTCCTGGAAAGAGGTCGCTTTGTCGGCGACTTTGGCTTTCGCCAGCAGAGCCTCGACCGCCTGCTCTTCCAGCGCAACGTTGCGCATGTTGTTCATCAGCTCGCTGTTCTTGCTGTAGAACTCGATAACTTCCTGCGGATCTTCATACGCAGAAGCCATCTCTTCGATCAGCGTCTTAACGCGATCTTCATCCGCTTTCAGCTCGTTGATGCGGATCACTTCGCCCAGCAGCAGACCTACAACAACGCGACGTTTTGCCTGCTCTTCGAACAGCTCACGTGGCAGTTCCAGCGCCTGCTTCTCATTGCCACCAAAGCGCTGAGCAGCCTGACGACGCAGCACGTCGATTTCGCCATCAATCAGAGCGGCTGGCACGTCGATGTTGTTCGCTTCAACCAGACCATCCAGAACCTGAGACTTCACGCGGTTACGGATAGCGCCTTTGAGCTCGCGCTCCATGTTTTTACGCACTTCTGCACGCAGGCCATCAACTGAACCATCTTCTACGCCGAAACGTTTGATGAAATCAGCGGTCAGTTCTGGCAGTTCACGGGTTTCAACTTTCTTCAGAACGATATCAAACTTCGCATCTTTCCCTTTCAGGTTTTCTGCGTGGTAATCGTCCGGGAATTTAACGTCGATAGTAAAGGTGTCACCCGCTTTCTTACCGGTGATGCCTTCTTCAAAACCAGGGATCATACGACCCTGACCCATCGCCAGTACGAAGTCAGACGCTTTACCGCCTTCAAACTCTTCGCCATCAACAGAACCGTTGAAATCGATGGTAGCGCGATCTTCAGCGGTAGCCGCTGCGTCAGTCTCTTTCCAGGTAGCCTGCTGCTTCTGCAGGGTATCCAACATCGCGTCAACGTCTGCATCGGTCACTTCAACAACCGGTTTTTCAACTTCGATTGCGTCCAGACCCTGTAATTCCACTTCCGGGTAGACTTCAAACTCAACCGCATAGGTAAAGTCTTCGCCTTCTTTATACTCACCCGGCACGTAGTCAGGCGCGCCTGCTGGATTGATTTTCTCTTTGATGATGGCGTCAACAAAGTTACGCGTCATCAGCTCGCCCAGCACATCCTGGCGAACAGAGGCGCCGTAGCGCTGATTGATGATATGCGATGGCACTTTACCTTTACGGAAACCATCGATACGGACTTTCTTAGCCACTTCAATCAGTTCTTTCTTGACTGCAGCGTCAATGCTGTCAGCTGGAATAGTAATCGAAATGCGGCGGCCCAGACCCTGGGTGGTTTCTACTGAAACTGTCATTTTGTTACCTCAAAAAATCACGTGCTCGGTCAACTTCAGACACCACACAATTAATGCGCCGTATCCAATAACCGGGACGGCCTCTGCGGGCAGAACCACATCCCTGTCACCAGAAGCGTCCCGAAGACATTCCGGAAAAATAGACGCCGCATTATAGCGGCATCGCCGGAATGAGTCGAGGCTGCAAACTCACCACTTTTTAACGACTTTGCTGCTTTTTTGCGCCGCAGATCGCGTTTAGCGTCTGAGAAACGAAAAAACGGCCCGCAGGCCGTTTCAGGAAAGGTTGAAGATGCCAGCATCAGGCAAGCGTACCGGCACCCCGGCAGTTAGGCGAAGCCAGGACAGTATCCTGCAGCCCGTGCCACTCTTTTTGCGTGTAGGTATGCAGCGCCAGCGCGTGTACGCTGCCTGCCAGTTCCGCAGACAGTTCGCCATAGATGGCGCGATGCCGCTGTAAAAAGCGCTGACCGGTAAAGTGATCGCTGACAATCACCACTTTAAAGTGACTTTCAGAACCGGCAGGCACGTTATGACGATAGCTTTCATCATGCACTTCGAGGTGTGCAGGTGTGAAAGCGTTGCGCAGCTTTTCTTCTATTTGTTCGCGAATCATTGTTTACACCCTCTCCGGCGAGCGCTGTGCCCCATCTGTTTAAATATTAGTAGGTTTTGCATTACTGCCCGGTAAAAATCAGAAAATATTCCCGCTCTGCAGCGCATCATAACCGGCAATCCGGGCGGGTCAACCTGCGGGTTTTCCTCCGGGCTGAAAAAAGCCTTTACAATCAATTTCCCGGTGGCTGGGGCTTTTTTCACCTCGCTGCAATGCTATGATGACGCCGGATTTATCTCCCAACCTAACGCTAATGAGAATGAGTATGTTGAAAAAACTGTTATTCCCTCTGCTGGCTGCTTTTGTTTTAGCCGGCTGTGCCAGCAACAGTACAACCCTGAACATTCAGCCAAAGATCCAGCTGCCACAACAGGATCCGAGCCTGATGGGCGTTACCGTCAGCGTAAACGGTGCCGATCAGCGCAGCGATCAGGCGCTGGCAAAGGTTAACCGCGATGGACAGCTGGTTACGCTGACGCCATCACGCGACCTGCGTTTTCTGCTGCAGGAAGTGCTGGAGAAGCAGATGACCTCCCGCGGATATATGATTGGTCCGAACGGCGCAGTGGATCTGCAGATTGTGGTGAATGGCCTCTACGCTGACGTCACGCAGGGTAACGTGCGCTACAGCATCACCACGAAAGCGGATATCTCTATTATTGCCACGGCGAAAAACGGCAATAAGCAGGTGAAAAACTACCGTCAAACCTACAGCATTGAAGGCGCTTTCAATGCCACCAATGACAAGATCACCAACGCTGTGAATGCGACGCTGAGCGATGTGATCGCCGATATGGCGCAGGACACCAGTGTAAACAACTTTATTAAACAGAACGCACGCTAACCGCTCCGCTGTCATCTGCCCGGCCGTCTGTGCCGGGCACTACCTCAGGCTGGCTATGACCTCTCACTATCTGCGAATATTTACCCAACGTAACGCGGCGGTACTGCTGCTGCTTGGCTTTGCTTCCGGCTTGCCGCTGGCGCTGACCGCGGGCACGCTGCAGGCATGGATGACCGTAGAGAATGTCGACCTCAAAACTATTGGCTTCTTTTCTCTGGTAGGACAGGCTTACGTTTTCAAATTTCTCTGGTCGCCGGTGATGGACCGCTATACGCCGCCATTTCTGGGACGTCGCCGGGGCTGGTTACTGCTGACTCAGCTGGCGCTGATTGCCGGTATTGTTGCGCTCGGTTTTATGCATCCGGCTCAGGATTTAACGCTGCTGGCGGCCATCGCCGTGCTGGTCGCATTCTGTTCCGCCTCTCAGGATATCGTTTTTGATGCGTGGAAAACGGATATCCTGCCGCCGGAAGAGCGCGGCAGCGGCGCAGCGATTACGGTGCTGGGCTATCGCCTGGCGATGCTTATCTCCGGCGGGCTGGCACTCTGGCTTGCCGATCGCTATCTGGGCTGGCGCGCAACCTACTGGCTGATGGCGCTGCTGATGATCCCGGGGCTGATTGCCACGCTGCTGGCTCGTGAACCCGCTGCGGCTAAACGCGAGCCGCATACGCTGCGCCAGGCCGTTACGTTTCCTCTGGCGGATTTTTTTCAGCGTAACAATGCCTGGCTGCTTATCACCCTGATCATCCTTTATAAGCTGGGAGATGCCTTCGCGGCGTCGCTGACAACAACCTTTCTTATCCGCGGCGTCGGCTTCAGCGCGGGCGATGTTGGCCTGGTGAATAAAACGCTGGGGCTGCTGGCGACGATTATCGGCGCACTCTATGGCGGCGTGCTGATGCAGCGTCTGAGCCTGTTTCGCGCTCTGATGCTGTTTGGCATTCTGCAGGCCGTATCGAACGCCGCTTACTGGCTGCTGGCGGTTACCCCGCCCCACCTCTGGAGCATGGCCAGCGCGGTGTTTATTGAAAATCTGTGTGGTGGCATGGGAACAGCAGCCTTTGTGGCGCTGCTGATGACCATGTGTAATAAAGCGTTCTCTGCCACCCAGTTCGCTCTGCTCTCAGCGCTGGCTGCTGTTGGCCGCGTTTATGTGGGTCCGGCCGCCGGCTGGCTGGTTGAGCTATGGGGCTGGTCAGCTTTCTATGCGTTTACCGTTGTGGCTGCGCTACCGGGACTGCTGCTGCTGTGGCTTAGCCGCACCACGCTTCTTCAGATGCAGCAGAGCGGCACGTTTATTCCGCGTACCAGCTGGCCTGTGGGCTATCGCTGGATTGTCCGCCTGTTCACCGCAGGCTGCGCGTTACTGGGCTGCTGGCTGCTGACGCTGGCGCTAACAGCTGCAGGCGCAGAATCGCTGACTGCGCTGCTGACGCCACTGTTTGAGGCGGGCATCGGCATTGCCGTTCTGGCCGTTATGCTGGGCGTGGTACTCGACTGTCTGGCTCTGAGAAAAACCCACCGGCTCGCTGAGCGATAGCCAGACACTATTTGCAGGCGCTATTTATTTTGTTTAAAAATAGCACCTGCGAATTAGCGCAAATAGCATTTTTTTCATCGCGAAATAAAAACATTAATTTAACAACATCGGGCGATATTTAAATCCGGTGAGCAATCAGTTTGTGGAAAAATTATCGCTCAAATGATGCATAATTGTTAAATAAGTGAGCATTAAAAGTACGGTTTATGCTTTCCCTGTTTTTTCTGCGGTTTCTGTCATTGCTTTTTGTTATATTGCCGCCAACTGCTTGTCGCGGTTAATAATTTGTCACTCTGCGTAACATCTGTGACTCCCTTAGCAAAAGGTGTCAACACCCTTCTGACACATCCTTAAGCTGGTTTACACTGCATAAACCTTACCGTAAAATGCGCGCACACTTAAACGACAATAGAGCCCTTGTCATTGAGGTCGTTAAATGAGACTCATGAAATACAATAAATGTTTGGGGATTTTGTCATTAATCGCAGGCGCTGTATTACTCAGCGGCTGCGATAGTGCGTTGTTAAATCCCAAGGGACAGATTGCAATGGAGCAACGTTCACTGATTCTGACAGCCTTTGGCTTGATGATGATTGTCGTTATTCCGGCAGTCTTAATGGCTGTTGTGTTTGCCTGGAAATATCGGGCGACCAATACCGAAGCGAAGTACAGCCCTAACTGGTCACACTCTAACAAAGTGGAAGCCGTGGTCTGGACCATTCCGATCCTGATCATCATCTTCCTCGGCGTGCTGACCTGGAAATCAACGCATGCGCTGGAGCCGGCTAAACCGCTGGTCTCTGACGTTAAGCCTGTTGAGATCGATGTGGTTGCACTGGACTGGAAATGGCTGTTCATTTACCCGGAACAGGGTATTGCCACCGTTAACCAGATTGCCTTCCCGGCAAATACGCCAGTTAACTTCAAAATCACCTCTAACTCCGTGATGAACTCGTTCTTTATTCCTACGCTCGGCAGCCAGATCTACGCCATGGCGGGCATGCAGACCAAACTGCACCTGATCGCCAATGAGCCAGGAACGTTTGACGGTATCTCATCAAACTTCAGTGGTCGCGGTTTCTCTGGCATGAAGTTCAAGGCCATTGCAACTAAAGATGATGCGGAATTCCAGCAGTGGGTTGCCAAAGTTAAAGCGGCACCTAACACGCTGACCACCATGGATGAGTTTGAGAAACTGGCTTCGCCAAGTGAGAATCATCCGGTGGAATATTTCTCAACTGCGAATCCTGAACTTTTCAAGCAGATTATTGATAAGTTCAAGATGAGCCACGGGAAAATGGACATGTCACACGAAGGCATGGACATGAATCACGCCGCTGCTGCGGGAACCGGGGAATAATACGATGTTCGGAAAATTAACACTGGATGCAGTGCCGTACCATGAGCCTATTATCATGGTTACGGTCGCCGCTATCATCATTGGTGGTCTGGCGCTGGTTGCCGCCCTCACCTATTTTGGTAAGTGGAAGTATCTGTGGTCAGAATGGCTTACCTCCGTTGACCACAAAAAACTGGGTATCATGTATATCATCATGGCATTCGTCATGCTGCTGCGCGGCTTTGCCGATGCAGTAATGATGCGTACCCAACAGGTTATGGCTTCTGCCGGTGAGGCGGGCATTCTGCCTCCGCACCACTACGATCAGATCTTCACTGCTCACGGCGTGATTATGATCTTCTTCGTGGCAATGCCATTCGTTGTAGGTCTGATGAACATCGCGGTTCCGCTGCAAATCGGTGCCCGTGACGTTGCGTTCCCGTTCCTGAACAACCTGAGCTTCTGGTTTACCGCGGTCGGTGTGATCCTGGTGAACATCTCTCTGGGTGTGGGCGAGTTCGCACAGACTGGCTGGCTGGCTTATCCGCCGCTTTCTGGCGCGGAGTATAGTCCTGGCGTCGGGGTCGACTACTGGATCTGGAGTCTCCAGCTCTCAGGGATCGGGACCACGCTGACCGGTATCAACTTCTTCGTGACCATTCTGAAGATGCGTGCGCCGGGCATGGACCTGTTCAAAATGCCGGTCTTTACCTGGGCATCACTCTGCACCAACGTCCTGATCATCGCTGCGTTCCCGGTTCTGACCGTGACGCTGGCACTGTTGACGCTTGATCGTTACCTCGGCTTCCATTTCTTTACTAATGATATGGGCGGTAACATGATGATGTACGTCAACCTGATCTGGGTCTGGGGTCACCCGGAAGTGTACATCCTCGTTCTGCCGGTCTTTGGTGTCTTCTCTGAAGTTACCGCGACGTTCTCGAAAAAGCGTCTGTTTGGTTACACCTCACTGGTGTGGGCAACCATCGCCATTACCGTACTGTCGTTCATCGTCTGGCTGCACCACTTCTTCACCATGGGTGCGGGCGCTAACGTTAACGCCTTCTTCGGTATCATGACGATGATCATCGCGATTCCGACCGGGGTGAAAATCTTTAACTGGCTGTTCACCATGTATCAGGGTCGTATTGAGTTTAACTCAGCGATGCTGTGGACCATCGGCTTCCTGGTGACCTTCTCAGTCGGTGGTATGACCGGCGTACTGCTGGCCGTACCGGGCGCAGACTTTGTCCTGCACAACAGCCTGTTCCTGATTGCACACTTCCATAACGTTATTATCGGTGGTGTTGTCTTCGGTTGCATGGCCGGTGTGACTTACTGGTTCCCGAAAGCATTTGGCTTCACGCTGAACGAAACCTGGGGTAAACGCGCTTTCTGGTTCTGGATCATCGGCTTCTTTGTTGCCTTTATGCCGCTGTACGCACTGGGCTTCATGGGTATGACCCGTCGTCTGAGCCAGGATATCGATCCACAGTTCCACTCGCTGCTGGTTGTTGCAGCTGGCGGTGCGGCGCTGATTGCCTGCGGTATTCTGTGCCAGCTGGTTCAGTTCTGGGTATCGGTACGTGACCGCGATCAGAACCGCGATCTGACTGGTGACCCGTGGGGCGGTCGTACGCTGGAGTGGGCAACTTCTTCACCACCACCGTTCTACAACTTTGCTGTTATCCCTCATATCCACGAGCGTGATGCGTTCTGGGAAATGAAAGAGAAAGGCGAAGCGTACAAGCAGCCAGAAAAATATGAAGAAATTCATATGCCGAAAAACAGCGGCGCGGCCATTGTTATCGCTGCATTCGTAACAGTCTTCGGTTTCGCCATGATCTGGCATATCTGGTGGCTGGCGGGTCTCACTTTCCTGGGCACTATCGTGACCTGGATTGTGAAGAGCTTCGATGAGGACGTGGATTACTACGTTCCGGTTGCTGAAATCGAGCAGATCGAGAAGAAGCACTTTGATGACATCAGCAAAGCAGGTCTGAAATAATGTCGACTCAAACCGTAAAACACCACCACGACGCCCATGCGGAGCATGGGCATCACGATGCAGGAGCCAATAAAGTCTTTGGCTTCTGGATCTACCTGATGAGTGACTGCATTATCTTCGCAACGCTGTTTGCGACCTATGCAGTAATGGTCAACAACACTGCCGGTGGCCCGGCAGGTAAAGATATTTTCGAACTGCCGTTTGTGCTGGTTGAAACCGCGCTGCTGCTGCTGAGCTCCATTACTTATGGAATGGCAGTGATTGCGATGAACAACCAGAACAAAGGTTCGGTCATTGGCTGGCTGGCCCTGACCTTCCTGTTCGGTGCCGGATTTATCGGGATGGAAATCTATGAATTCCATCACCTGATTGCGGAAGGCTTCGGTCCAAACCGTAGTGGCTTCCTTTCTGGCTTCTTTACTCTGGTTGGTACGCACGGTCTGCACGTTACCTCTGGTCTGATCTGGATGGCGGTTCTGATGTTCCAGATCGCTAAACGTGGTCTGACTGAGAGCAACCGTACCCGTATCATGTGCCTGAGCCTGTTCTGGCACTTCCTGGATGTGGTGTGGATCTGCGTATTCACCGTTGTCTATCTGATGGGAGCCATGTAATGAGTCATTCTGTAAACGAACATGGTGCATCACACGGTAGCGTGAAGTCTTACATGATCGGCTTCATCCTCTCTATCATCCTGACGGCGATCCCGTTCTGGATGGTAATGGATGGCAGTGCCTCACACGGCACCATCCTGGGTGTGGTTCTGGTGTGTGCAGTGGTTCAGGTGCTGGTGCACCTGGTCTACTTCCTGCATCTGGACAGCAAATCAGAGGGTGGCTGGAACATGGTGGCCATTGTCTTCTCAGCAATCATCATTCTG
The DNA here is from genome assembly GCF_002473195.1 of Pantoea sp. UBA7232. Classification (NCBI taxonomy): domain Bacteria; kingdom Pseudomonadati; phylum Pseudomonadota; class Gammaproteobacteria; order Enterobacterales; family Erwiniaceae; genus Pantoea; species Pantoea sp. UBA7232. The sequence continues at coordinate 65,666 of NZ_DKTK01000006.1, read as the reverse complement.
ATTGTTGTGATCGGTTCACTGTGGATTATGTGGAACCTCAACTACAACATGATGGCCCACTAAAGAGTCACGCGTAATGATTAAGCAATACCTGCAAGTAACAAAACCAGGAATTATTTTCGGAAATTTAATTTCTGTCATCGGTGGATTTCTGCTGGCCTCTAAAGGCAGCATCGATTATCCCCTGTTTCTCACCGCGCTGGCTGGCGTATCGCTGGTGGTCGCATCGGGTTGTGTATTCAACAATGTGATTGACCGCGATATCGACATCAAAATGGAGAGAACGCGGAACCGGGTTCTGGTCAAAGGCCTGATCTCGGCGAAAGTAAGCCTGGTTTATGCCACTGCGTTGGGTATTGCTGGCTTTGCGTTGCTGTATTTCGGCGCCAACCCGCTGGCCATGTGGCTGGCGGTCATGGGCTTCGTGGTCTATGTTGGCGTTTACAGCCTCTATATGAAGCGTCATTCGGTCTACGGAACGCTGATCGGCAGCCTCTCCGGTGCTGCGCCACCGGTAATTGGCTACTGCGCAGTCACTAACGAGTTTGATGCTGGCGCATTAATTTTACTGGCTATCTTTAGCCTGTGGCAGATGCCGCACTCCTACGCGATTGCCATCTTCCGCTTTAAAGATTACCAGGCCGCCAACATTCCGGTTCTGCCGGTTGTGAAAGGCATCTCTGTGGCGAAAAATCATATTACGCTCTACATTCTGGCGTTTATGATTGCCACGCTGATGCTCTCACTGGGTGGTTATGCGGGCTACAAATATCTGATCGTGGCTGCGGCGGTCAGCGTCTGGTGGCTGGGTATGGCACTCTCAGGTTACAAAACCTCAAACGATAAAGTCTGGGCGCGTAAACTGTTTGTGTTCTCTATCATCGCCATCACCGCGCTGAGCGTCATGATGTCAGTTGACTTCATGGCTCCCGCATCCAAAGACCTGCTCACTTACGTCTGGTAAGCGGGCACCGTCACTCTGAGAAAGGGCGCGATTTTCGCGCCCTTTCTTTTTGTTACCACTGCTTAAAAACAAATGTTTTACCCGCCCTCCCCTGCTCCCTAAAATGGGTGCTAAATGCCCGAAATAAATCGATTTGCAGCAACAGGGTGTTACTGGCTGCTGCAGCATGGTGCATGACAGGCAGACACTTACAGAGGTTGGAATGAACGACAATAAAATGACGCCGGTAGAGCTGCGCGCTACATGGGGTTTAGGTACCGTTTTTTCCCTGCGTATGCTCGGAATGTTTATGGTTCTGCCGGTACTTACTACTTACGGCATGGCGTTGCAGGGTGCCAGCGAAACCCTGATTGGTCTGGCAATTGGTATTTATGGTCTGGCACAGGCCATTTTTCAGATCCCCTTCGGGCTGCTTTCCGATCGTATCGGACGCAAGCCGCTGATTGTCGGCGGCCTGCTGCTGTTTGTCCTTGGCAGCGTGATCGCCGCCACGACAACCTCAATCTGGGGCATTATTCTTGGTCGCGCCTTACAAGGCTCCGGCGCTATTGCCGCCGCCGTAATGGCGCTGCTGTCCGATCTCACCCGTGAGCAGAACCGCACTAAAGCGATGGCATTTATCGGTATCAGTTTTGGCGTGACCTTTGCGATTGCCATGGTGGCCGGACCCATTGTCACGCACGCGCTGGGGCTGCATGCGCTGTTCTGGATGATTGCGCTGCTGGCAACGCTGGGTATCGTTATCACGCTGCTGGTCGTGCCGAATGCGCGCGGTCACGTGCTTAACCGCGAGTCCGGGATGGTAAAAGGCAGCATTCGCGCCGTGCTGGCCAATCCCAGACTGCTGAAGCTTAATATCGGCATTCTCTGTCTGCACGTGCTGCTGATGTCGAGCTTTGTCGCCCTGCCCGGCCAGTTTGAACTGGCAGGCCTCCCGGCAGCTGAGCACTGGAAAATCTATCTGGTGACCATGCTGGTTGCCTTTGTCGCCGTAGTGCCGGTCATTATCTACGCCGAAGTAAAGCGCCGTATGAAGCGGGTTTTTGTCAGCTGCGTGGCGCTGATTATCATTGCGGAAATCGTTCTCTGGGGAGCAGAAGGCCACTTCTGGACGCTGGTGGCTGGCGTGCAGCTCTTTTTCCTCGCGTTTAACGTAATGGAGGCCATTCTGCCCTCGCTGATCAGCAAAGAGTCACCGGCTGGTTATAAGGGCACCGCCATGGGTATCTACTCCACCAGCCAGTTTCTTGGAGTGGCGATTGGCGGCAGCCTCGGCGGCTGGATTTTTGGTCATATTGATGCGCAGACGGTATTTCTCATCGGAGCGATTATCGCTGCGGCCTGGCTGTTTGTTGCGATGTCGATGCAGGAGCCGCCTTACGTCAGCAGCCTGCGGCTGGTACTGAGCGACGCCGTGCTGGCCGTGCCGAATCTGGAAAAACGTCTGAAAGCTCAGCCTGGCGTGGCATCCGTATTTATCGTGCCGGAAGAGAAAAGCGCGTATATCAAAATCGACAGCAAAGTCACGAGCCGCGTTGAGATAGAGGCGCTGCTCGCCAGCTGCTGAATCTGAAGCCCGACCACTGCGTCGGGCTTTTTTTACAGCGATCTATCCGGCATGGTGCGCTGTCGATCTATCGCGGTACGGCGTGCGCCAGAGAGGATTAATCGCGGAAGTTTTTGAACTGGAATGGCTGGCCGAGGTTGCCACCGCGCACCAGCGCCATCGCGCCCTGCAGATCGTCGCGCGATTTGCCGGTCACGCGCAGTTCGTCGCCCTGAATCTGCGTCTGCACCTTAAGCTTGCTGTCTTTGATCAGCTTCACCAGCTTTTTGGCAACGTCGCTTTCAATGCCTTTTTTCAGTTTGGCTTCTACGCTCCAGCTTTTACCGCTGTGTTCAATCTCTTCCGGCACCTCAATCGCAGCGTTTTCAATACCGCGCTTCAGTAGCTTTTCACGCAGAATATCGACAATCTGCTTCACCTGAAAATCGGACTCGGTGGTGATTTTAATCGTCTCGTTCTTCTCATTCAGCTCAACGCTGGCTGTGACGTTACGAAAGTCGAAGCGGGTTGAGAGTTCACGGTTGGTATTTTCTACCGCGTTGCGGACTTCCTGCAGCTCGACTTCGGAAACGATATCGAAAGATGGCATCTTTTCTTCTCCTGATACTAAAGTGACATGCATAATACGCGTCTTGCTGCGCTAATAAAACACGCGGCAGCTCAAAGCTATACTGAGTATGTGATGTGAAAATACCCCGCCAGCAGGAGGCAGAATGAAAATTACCGTGCTGGGTTGCGGCGCGCTGGGGCAGGTCTGGCTGACTGCGCTGGCCCGTCAGGGTCACGACGTACAGGGCTGGCTGCGCGTGCCGCAGCCCTACTGTTCCGTTAACGTCACCGATCTGCAGGGCGAAGTGAGCAATCACACCTTTATCGCCAACGATCCGCTGTTTCTGGCGCGCAGCGACCTGTTGCTGGTTACCCTGAAAGCGCCACAGGTTTCGCCAGCGATTAAAAATCTTCAGAGCGTGCTGCGCGCGGACATGCCGGTTTTGCTGCTGCATAACGGTATGGGAACGCTGGAGGAGCTGCGCGATTTGACGCAGCCGCTGCTGCGCGGCATCACCACCCATGCGGCGATGCATGACGGGACAGTGATCCGCCACGTGGCGGCTGGCATCACGCATATCGGACCGGTCAGCCGTGACGCCGCGCCGTTGAGCCATCTCGCGGATCTGCTGCATCAGGCATTACCTGACGTTGCCTGGCATGATGATATTGCCTCCGCCTGCTGGCGCAAGCTGGCGGTGAACTGCGTTATCAATCCGCTAACGGTAGAGCATGAGTGCCTGAACGGCGCGCTGCGCGCCTGGCCGGAGCAGATCGATACGCTGTGCGACGAGCTGGCGCTGCTGCTGACGCGTGAAGGACAGCATATGGACGTGGAGACGTTACGCGCCATTATTTATGACGTTATCGACACGACTGCCGCCAATGTCTCTTCTATGCTGCAGGATATCCGTACACAGCGACAAACTGAAATTGATTATATTACCGGCTATCTGCTGCGCCGCGCGCGCAGTCAGGGCATTACGCTGCCGGAGAATAGCCGCCTTTATGATCTGGTAAAACGTAAGGAGTCACAATATGAACGCCAGCCCATCCGTACTGGTATGCCTCGCTCATGGCAGTGAAGAGACCGAAGCGGTCACCACCATCGACGTGCTGGTGCGCGGCGGCATCACTGTCACTACCGCCAGCGCAGAGAGTGACGGCACACGGGAAATTATATGCTCGCGCGGCGTGCGCCTGCTGGCTGATGCCCCTCTGGCAGAAGTGGCAGATAACGATTTTGACGCCGTTGTTCTGCCCGGTGGTCTGAAAGGTGCGGAGACGTTCCGCGACAGCCCGCTGCTGGTGGAAACGGTGCGCCAGTTTCATCTGACAGGCAAAATTGTGGCGGCTATTTGCGCAGCGCCAGGCACGGTACTGGTGCCGCACGATCTTTTTCCGGTCGGGAATATGACCGGCTTTCCGGGCCTGAAAAAGACAATTCCGGATGCGAAATGGATGGAGCGCCGCGTGGTATGGGATCCGCGCGTCAATCTGCTCACCAGCCAGGGACCGGGTACAGCGTTTGATTTTGCATTAAAGCTGGTGGATCTGCTGCAGGATAAAGAGACCGCACGCGAAGTCGCCTCACAGCTGGTGCTGGCGGCAGGCATTTATAATTATCAGGAGTTCGACGAGCGCGAATAAAGTGCGCCTCTGCGAATTCCGTTGCGCGAAATTAATTCCGGTATCCCCGTAGGGGGTGCATTAATGCGCCCCTGGGCCGAATCGGATGCCGCACATAAACCAGGGCGCCATTAATGGCGCCCCTACGAAGCCAGACGTAGGGGGCGCATTAATGCGCCCCAACAAATTCCGGTGATATCCCGGCGGATAATCCCGGTGGCGCCCCTGACGTGCTATGGGCGATAAACTTTCACGTTTGTAAAACCCTGCTCGTGCAGATAAAGCGCCTGCAGTTTGCTCATCACGCCACGATCGCAATAGAGCAGCCAGGTCCGATTCTGATCCAAATCGCCAAACTGCGTGCTGAGCTTATAGAACGGCAGCGACTTCACCTCCACGCCGCTGAGATCCAGCGGGGAAGCGTCCTGCTCGTCAGCGGCACGGATATCGAGCACCACATCGTTAGTGCCAAAAGAGTCCACGGTCTCTACTTCCACCACTTCTTCTTCGGTCTGTTCAGCAATCTCGCGGATATCGAGATTAGTCGCTTCCTGCACCACGCGCTGAAGAATATCGAAGTTGAAATTCTGCTCTTCCGCTTCAATTTTGCCTTTCACCGCTTTAACCGTCGGGCTCTTTGAGATAACGCCGCAGTATTCCGGCATGGTGCGGGCGAAATCTTCCGTACCGATCTGCCGCGCCACGTTAATAATATGCTCTTTATCGTGTGAAATCAGCGGACGCAGGATCAGCGTATCGGATGCGTTATCGATCAGGCGCAGGTTGGTCAGCGTCTGGCTCGATACCTGCCCCAGCGCTTCGCCGGTCACCAGCGCCTGTACACCGTAGCGCTCGGCAATCATTGACGCAGCGCGAACCATCATGCGCTTCAGCACCACGCCCATCTGCCCGTCATCAACGTTTTCCAGAATCTCGCCGACGACCGGCTCAAAATTGATGGCGACAAAGCGCACGCGGTGTGAGCGGCCAAAACGATTCCACAGATAGTGTGCTACCTGACGCACGCCAATCTCATGTGCCGCGCCGCCAAGGTTAAAGAAGCAGTAGTGCACGCGGCAGCCGCGTCGCATCAGCATGTAACTGGAGACACCGGAATCAAAGCCACCGGAGATCAGCGACATCACATCTTCCTGCGTGCCGATTGGAAAGCCGCCCAGCCCTTCAAAGCGACCGGTAATCAGCAGCAGACGATCGTCTTCAATCTCCAGATTAACTGTCTCATCCGGCTGCTTCAGCTGCACTCGCGCGCTGGCGATATGCTGATTCAGGCCGCCGCCTACATAGCGTTCCACATCCTGTGAACTGAAGCTGTGGGTGCCGCGACGTTTTACGCGCACGCTGAAGCTTTTATTTTCCAGGCGCTCACGATTCAGCGCCAGCGTCTGCTCAAAGATATCGTGCATATCTGTGTAAGCACGATCTTCAACGGCGAGCACGTGGTGGATACCAGGAATACGCGTCAGCTCATCCACTATGGTTTCACGCAGCGCTTCGTTTTTGGCGCGTACTTCAATGTGATCCCAGTGGCGCACCACCTTGATATCCTCATTCAGAGAACGCAGGGTATTGCGGATATTGCCGGTAAGAATTTTGATAAAGCGCAGCCGCACCGACTGACTTTTGATGGTGATTTCAGGGAAGAGCTTGATGATAAACTTCATGGCGACACAGCTTCGTTGGGCAAATAAGTGCTAAAATCATCAGCACTTAGCTGGTAAGATCATAATATTGCGGGGATCGCGAGAGCGTCCGCATCCGAGGCGCAAAAGTATACCACCTTTACTGCGTGACTGCTTCTGCTACCGCAATCACATTCAACATTTTGCTTATTATTCCCCGTCGGCTACCATGACCGATTGCACGAAGATGTCCCAAACTGTGAGTCGACACTGATTATGCCGAAAAAAGCCGAAGCGCCCGTGAGTTTTGAAACCGCCCTGCAGCAGCTGGAGCAGATTGTGAGCCGGCTGGAAAGCGGCGAGCTGCCGCTGGAAGAGGCGCTGAATGAGTTTGAGCGCGGTGTGCAGCTGGCGCGCAGCGGTCAGCAGACGCTGCAGCAGGCTGAACAGCGCGTACAGATCCTGCTGAGCGATGATAAAACGGCCGACCTTACCCCTTTTACGCCGGATAACGACTAATGGATTTTGTCCAGCTACAGCAAACCTATCATGAGCGCGTAAATCAGGCGCTGACACGTTTAATAGATCCACTGCCTTTTCAGAGTTCCCCGCTGGTGAATGCCATGCATTATGGGGCACTATTAGGAGGTAAGCGTCTGCGTCCTTTTCTGGTCTATGCCACCGGTGAAATGCTTAACGCCGACGCAGCCAGCCTTGATGCGCCTGCCGCCGCCACAGAGTGTATCCACGCCTATTCGCTGATCCATGACGATCTGCCGGCGATGGATGATGACGCGCTGCGCCGCGGACAGCCTACCTGTCATATTCGTTATGGTGAAGATACGGCCATTCTGGCGGGCGATGCGCTGCAAACGCTGGCCTTCTCTATTCTGGCTGATGAACCGATGCCGGGCGTCAGCGCGGCAACGCGCGTGAGAATGATCTCTGAACTGGCGCAGGCCAGCGGCGTTGCCGGTATGTGCGGCGGCCAGGCGCTGGATTTAGCGGCCGAAGGCAGACAGATCGATCTGGCGCAGCTTGAGCAGATCCATCGCCATAAAACCGGCGCACTGATCCGTCTTGCCGTGCGTCTGGGTGCGCTGGCTGCAGGCGAGCCGGCTCGCCTGGCGCTGCCGCTGCTGGACACCTATGCTGATGCTATCGGCCTGGCGTTTCAGGTGCAGGATGACATTCTGGATGTCACCGGCGATACCGCCGTGCTGGGCAAAACGCAGGGCGCCGATCAGGCGCTGGGCAAAAGTACCTACCCTGCCCTGTTAGGGCTAGAGGGCGCGCGTACAAAAGCGCAGGCGCTCTATCAGGAAGCTTTGGGGGCGCTGGAGATCCTCGCCGGCCAGGGCTATGACACAAGCGTATTACAAGCGCTGGCAAGCTTCATAATTGAACGCGATAAATAACTTTCATAATGAGTCTCTGATGAGTTTTGATATTGCAAAATACCCGACACTGGCGTTAGCAGGCACGGTGCAGGAATTACGTTTACTGCCGAAAGAGAAACTTCCGGCCCTGTGCGACGAGCTGCGTCAGTATCTGCTGGATAGCGTCAGCCGCTCATCCGGCCACTTTGCGTCGGGTCTGGGCGTTGTCGAGCTGACCGTCGCATTGCATTACGTCTACAATACTCCGTTTGACCATCTGGTCTGGGACGTAGGCCATCAGGCTTATCCGCATAAAATTCTGACCGGACGCCGCGATCGCATCGGCACCATCCGGCAGAAAAACGGCCTGCACCCGTTTCCGTGGCGCGGTGAGAGCGAATATGACGTCCTGAGCGTCGGACACTCTTCTACCTCCATCAGCGCTGGTCTCGGCATGGCGGTCGCCGCCGAGCGGGAAGGTAAAGGTCGCCGCACCGCCTGTATCATTGGCGACGGCGCAATTACCGCCGGAATGGCGTTTGAGGCGATGAACCATGCTGGCGATATCAAGCCCGATATGCTGGTGATCCTCAACGACAATGAGATGTCGATCTCGGAGAACGTTGGCGCGCTGAATAACCGCCTGGCGCAGATCCTCTCCGGTAAAACCTATTCGCGCCTGCGCGAAGGCAGCAAGCGCGTGCTGGACGGTCTGCCGCCGATTAAAGAGCTGGTGAAGCGCACCGAAGAGCATCTGAAAGGCATGGTGGTGCCCGGCACGCTGTTCGAGGAGCTGGGCTTTAACTACATCGGTCCGGTTGACGGCCATGATGTACTGACGCTGGTCAGCACGCTGAAGAATATGCGCGATCTTAAAGGTCCGCAGTTCCTGCATATCATGACCAAAAAAGGCAAAGGCTATGCGCCTGCAGAGCAGGATCCTATCGCCTGGCATGCCGTGCCGAAGTTTGACCCGGCCAGCGGCGCACTGCCGAAAAGCGTACCCGGTCTGCCGAGCTACTCGAAGATTTTTGGCGACTGGCTGAGCGAGATCGCCGCTGACGATCCGCGCATGATGGCGGTCACGCCGGCGATGCGTGAAGGCTCTGGCATGGTGAGTTATTCGCGCGCCTATCCGCAGCAATATTTTGACGTGGCGATTGCTGAACAGCACGCCGTGACCTTTGCTGCCGGCATGGCGATTGGCGGTTACAAGCCGGTCGTGGCGATTTACTCCACCTTCCTGCAGCGCGCTTACGATCAGGTGATCCACGATGTGGCGATTCAGCAGCTGCCGGTGCTGTTTGCTATCGACCGCGGCGGTATTGTCGGCGCGGATGGTCAGACGCATCAGGGCGCATTTGATATCGCCTATCTGCGCTGCGTGCCCGGCATGGTGATTATGACGCCAAGCGACGAGAATGAGTGTCGCCTGATGCTCTACACCGGCTATCACTATCAGGCGGGTCCGAGCGCGGTGCGCTATCCGCGCGGTACCGGTACCGGTGCCACGCTTGAGCCGCTTACCAGTCTGCCGCTGGGCAAAGGGGTGGTGAAGCGTCAGGGTGAAAAGCTGGCGATCCTCAATTTCGGCACGCTGCTGCCGGATGCGCAGGCCGCGGCTGAAGCACTGAACGCCACGCTGGTAGATATGCGCTTTGTGAAACCGCTGGATGAAACCCTGATTTGCGAGCTGGCGCAGAGCCATGATGCGCTGGTGACGCTGGAAGAAGGTGCCATCATGGGTGGCGCCGGCAGCGGCGTAAATGAGTTTGTGATGGCGAAACGCCTGGCCGTGCCGGTGCTCAACCTTGGCCTGCCAGATGAGTTTATTCCACAGGGTACTCAGGAAGAGGTGCGTCACGACTATCAACTGGATGCCGCCGGCATTCAGCAGCAGATCGCTGCCTGGCTCGCGCAATAACTCCCCTCTTCGCTCCTGCTGCTATGCTTACGGAATCCTTTTCCCACGCATAAGAGCAGGAGCTCTCAATGAAAACCGTTCGTTTAGGCCAGACCGATCTCCAGGTATCCCGACTCTGCTTAGGCTGCATGACTTATGGCGATCCGATGCGCGGCAACCACGCCTGGACGCTGCCGGAAGAGAGCAGCCGGCCGCTGATCAAACAGGCGCTGGACGCGGGGATCAACTTTTTTGATACCGCCAACAGCTATTCTGACGGCAGCAGCGAAGAGATCCTCGGACGCGCGCTGAAAGATTTCGCGCGGCGCGATGACGTGGTGGTCGCGACCAAAGTTTACTTCCCGCTCAGCAACCTGTCGCAGGGCCTGTCGCGGCAGAATATTCTGCAGTCGATCGATGACAGCCTGATGCGACTCGGCATGGATCATGTGGATCTGCTGCAGATCCACCGCTGGGACTATGCAACGCCCGTTGAAGAGACGCTGCAGGCGCTGGATGAGGTCGTGAAAGCGGGTAAGGCGCGTTATATCGGCGCCTCTTCCATGCACGCCTCTCAGTTTGCTCAGGCACTGCAGCTGCAGCAAGATCATGGCTGGGCGCGCTTTGTCAGCATGCAGGATCAATACAATCTGATCCAGCGCGAAGAGGAAAAGGAGATGCACCCGCTCTGTCAGCGTGAGGGCATCGCCGTGCTGCCGTGGAGCCCGCTGGCGCGCGGCAAACTGACGCGCCCCTGGGGGGAAACTACCGCACGCTCGGTCTCTGATAATGTGATGGAGAAGTTGTATACCGGTACAGAAGAGAACGACGCCGCGATTGCGGAGCGACTGGCCACCATTGCCGCGGAGAAAAAGGTGACGCGCGCGCAGGTCGCACTGGCATGGCTGCTGCATAAACCCGCCGTGACCGCCCCTATTATCGGCGCGTCACGTGAGCAGCAGTTTGTCGAATTGGTTAAAGCAGTTGACGTTGAATTGAGTGCGGAAGATATCGCCGAGCTGGAGATGGTCTATCAGCCGCATCCGGCTGTAGGGTATGAGTAAGCAATTGATATCCGCATAAACCAGGGCGGCATAAATGCCGCCCCTACGGTAATTCCGGCGTAGGGGGCGCATTTATGCGCCCCTGGCCGAATCATGCACCACGGTTATACGCATTCATGCGCCCCTGGCCGAATCATATACCTGAAACCAGGGCGGCATAAATGCCGCCCCTACGGTAATAATTACGCGGCGGGACACCGCGCGTAGGGGGCGCATTAATGCGCCCCTGGCCGCCCTTACAGCAGCAGGCCGGCGCCGTATAATACGGCTGCGGAGACTACGCCGGCGATGATATCGTCGACCATAATGCCCATTCCGCCATGAACGTTCTTATCGAACCAGCGAATAGGCCACGGTTTCCAGATATCAAAAATCCGGAAGATGACAAAACCAGCCAGTACCCACCAGCCGTTAAGCACCGGGATCGCCATTAGCGTGATCCACATGCCGACAAACTCATCCCAGACGATGCTGCCGTGATCGTGTACGCCCATGTCACGCGCGGTGCGATGACAGAGATAGACGCCCACGCTGATACCCACCAGCACCACCAGCGAATAGAGCTGCAGCGGCAGAAACGTCATCAGCCACCAGAACGGGATCGCGGCCACCGAGCCTACGGTACCCGGCATAAAAGGGCTTAATCCGCTGCCAAAACCGGTTGCCAGCAGATGCCAGGGATTGCGCATCCGCAGGCGACTTTTCGCTACATCTTTATCGCGCGTCAAAATGGTCAAATCCTTTATGGTTAAAGCGGCGCGGCTTACCGTGCTCCAGCAGCGTCAGCCCTTCCACTTCCGGGGCGATCTGTCCGATACAGGTATAAGGTGCGCCAAGCCGGCCCAGCGCCACATCCAGCGCGCCGCGGTTAACTTCAGGCACCGTGAAGCAGAGTTCATAATCTTCACCGCCGCTCAGCGCCCAGCGCAGCACCTGCTCCGGCGCAAAATGATCGCGCAGCGTAGCGGAGAGCGGCAGCGCGTCGAGATTCAGGCGTGCGCCAACCCGGCTGGCCGTCAGAATATGGCCAAGATCGGAAATCAGGCCATCAGAGATATCGATCGCCGAGGTAGCAAGGCTGCGCAGCGCCTGGCCCTGCAGCACGCGCGGCATCGGACGCAGATGACGCTTGATCAGCACCTCGTGCACCGCCGGATCGTCAAGACGATGATGATGCTGCAGCAGCGACAGTCCCGCCGCGCTGTCACCCAGCGTGCCGGTAACGTAGATCCAGTCACCCGGCTTTGCACCGGAGCGCTTCAGCGCGCGCCCGACAGGCACCAGCCCATGAATACCCAGCGTCAGGCTGAGCGGACCGCGCGTGGTGTCGCCGCCAATCAGCTGCATATCGTAGTAGTCGAGCAGCTCAAACAGGCTGTCGCTGAAGCCCGCCAGCCAGGTCTCATCGACCTCAGGCAGCGTCAGTGCCAGCGTCAGCCATGCCGGATCGGCGCCCATCGCAGCTAAATCGCTGAGGTTTACCGCCAGCGCTTTGTAGCCGAGATCGGCCGGATGGATATCGCGTAAGAAATGGACGCCTGCTACCAGCGTATCGGTGCTGATAGCGAGGGTCTGTTTGTCAGGAACGTTCAGTAACGCACAGTCATCACCAATGCCCTTCTCCACGTCGCGACGGGAGCTGGTTACACGGTTGAAATAGCGTGCGATCAGTTCAAATTCACCACAGGACATAAATCAGGTCTCAATGAAAAAAGGCCGGTCACCCGGCCTTCTGCACTACTTTCTGTTTGGTCGTATTTGCGGAGCGGCTTTATCCAGCACGCCGTTGACAAACTTATGGCTGTCTTCAGCGCCAAACACTTTTGCCAGCTCAATACCTTCGTTGATGGCGACTTTATAAGGCACATCCGCACGCTTGCTCAGCTCATAGAGCGAGAGGCGCAGGATCGCTTTTTCTACCTGACCCAGCTCTTCAAGCTGGCGTGACAGCCAGGGTTTCATCAGGCCATCCAGGTACGCGCTGTTGGTCGCCACACCGGCCAGCAATTCGCGGAAATAGCTAATATCGACGTCTTTGACGTCTTGTTCCGCCAGAAACTGGTATTCCACATCGGCAATGTCGTTGTTGGACAACTGCCAGGAGTAGAGCGCCTGGACAGCGCACTCACGGGCGCGACGACGAGCAGCAGGTTTCACAAAATTCCCCTTACAAAAATCAGGCTTTAATGGCTTTCAATACGTTGATCATTTCAAGTGCGGTCAGCGCGGCTTCTGCGCCTTTGTTACCCGCTTTCGTGCCGGCGCGTTCAATCGCCTGCTCGATATTTTCGGTGGTCAGAACGCCGAAGGTGACCGGGATTTCGCAGCTCATTGCCACGTTAGCGATACCGGAGCTCGCTTCACCTGCCACATATTCGAAATGGGCAGTGCCGCCACGGATCACCGTGCCCAGCGCAACAATCGCGTCGTGCTTACCGGTATTCGCCAGCGCGCGCGCGGCCAGCGGCAGCTCATAGGCGCCCGGCACCCAGACCACGGTGATGTTTTCAGCTTTAACCTGACCGATACGCTTCAGCGCATCGACCGCGCCATCCAGCAGACTGTCATTGATAAAGTTGTTAAAACGCGCAATCACGATGGCAATTTTAGCATCAGGCGTGGCAACAGCAGCTTCGATAACGTTCATACATATCCTTTGGGTGTGTGTTTTATAGCCCCCGCAGAAGGGGGCGGATTCTATCATACTCTTTAGCCCGGCGCTCAGGCTTTTCCGTGCATGCTTAACGCAGGGTCAGGGTAAGACGCAGATCGTCACCCACTTTGCGCACATCACGAAAATCGAGGCGCGGCGCGGCGCTCAACGCCTCCAGCCCGGGGAGCGTACAGAGCCCGCGTCCGGCGTCGCCAAGCAGCACCGGTGCGATATAAACAATCAGCTCATCCACCAGTCCGGCCTGAATCAGCGCGCCCGCCAGGCCCGCTCCCGCCTCGACCCAGACGCTGTTAATCTGACGCTGACCGAGCAGCATCATCATCGCGACCAGATCAAGCTGTTCGCCGCGCGGCGGCACCGCAATCTGCGTTACGCTCTCCGGCCACGCGGCGTCATCGGGAGCGGTACGCATCAGCCAGCTCTCACCCGGCTGATGAATCAGCCGGTGCTGCGGCGTCACGCGCTGCTGGCTGTCAACCACCACCCGCACCGGCTGCCGCAGAGTCTGCGTATCCAGCTGCTGGAGAACGCTGTCGCTGAGTTCATCTGCGCGTACCGTGAGTGACGGATCGTCGGCCAGCACGGTGGCACTGCTGGTAAGAATGGCGGAACTCTGCGCGCGGAACTGCTGCACATCCCGGCGGGCGGCCGCCGAGGTGATCCACTTGCTCTCACCGCTCGCCATCGCTGTGCGGCCATCCAGTGAAGCGCCAAGCTTGAGCTGTATCCAGGGAAACCCGGTGCGCATACGCTTGAGAAACCCGCGATTGAGCGCTTCCGCTTCCGCCATCATCAGCCCGTGACTGACTTCAATTCCCGCCTGCTGCAGGCGCCAGAGACCGCGCCCTGCGACCTGCGGGTTAGGATCCTGCATGGCGACCACCACGCGGCTGACGCCAGCAGCAATCAGCGCATCGCAGCAGGGTGGCGTCCGGCCATGATGGCTGCACGGCTCCAGCGTAACGTAGGCGGTTGCACCGCGCGCCTGCTCTCCGGCCATGCGCAGCGCATGCACTTCAGCATGCGGTTCACCCGCGCGCTGATGCCAGCCTTCGCCGACAATTGTGCCGTCACGCACGATCACGCAGCCGACGTTGGGGTTTGGCGTGGTGGTGAAACGACCGCGTCGCGCCAGTTCCAGCGCGCGCGCCATATAGCGAGCATCGGTCATGATTCAGTCCTGTAAGCGGGCGATCTCTTCGCCAAAGTCGCGGATATCTTCAAAGCTGCGGTAGACCGAGGCGAAGCGGATATAGGCGACCTTATCCAGTTTTTTTAGCTCTTCCATCACCAGATTGCCAATCAGCTTGCTGGCAATCTCACGTTCGCCGGTCGCACGCAGCTGGGTTTTAATGTGATTGACTGCGCTATCGACCGCATCAGCACTGACGGGACGCTTCTCCAGCGCCTTCATCATGCCGCTGGTCAGCTTATCTTCGTTAAAAGGCTCACGCACGTCGTTGCTTTTTACCACGCGCGGCATCACCAGCTCCGCCATCTCAAACGTGGTAAAGCGCTCATGGCAGACCAGACACTGACGGCGGCGGCGCACCGAGGAACCTTCACTGACCAGGCGTGAGTCGATCACTTTGGTATCCACAGCGGAACAGAATGGGCAATGCATGACGTTTCCTGTCGCGACATTTTGGGCCACACAGTGTAACGCGAACTCACATTTAACAAAACAGAGGCCGCCTGCCTGGCGGTTTTTTCAGCGCTCATAACCGCTTCTGCCAGCAAATGTCAAAAACGCACTACGCTTAAAGAGCCAATCCGGCACAATCACAGGAGGAACTATGGGTCTGTTTAACTTCGTCAAAGAAGCAGGAGAGAAACTGTGGGACAGCGTGACAGGCGGTGATGACTCCAGCAAAAAGCTGCAGGATCACATCAACAAGCTCGGCCTGCCAGACAGCGATAAAGTCAACGTCAATGTGCAGGGTGATACCGTAACCGTCAGCGGCGACGGCATCTCACAGGAGCTCAAAGAGAAGATTCTGGTGGCAGCCGGTAACGTTGCCGGCATCACTAAAGTGGATGATAAAGTCACCGTCAGCGACACCGCACGCGAAGCCAACCTCTACACAGTGAAAAAAGGCGACACCCTGAGCGCTATTTCCAAACAGGTCTACGGCGATCCGAATCAGTACAACAAAATCTTCGAAGCTAATAAGCCGATGCTGAGCCATCCGGACAAAATCTATCCGGGCCAGGTACTGCGTATTCCGGAATAAGGTGCGGGAGAGAGCATGAGACTCAGGAGCTTACCGGTTCCGGCGGTGCTGTCGCTGCTGCTGCTGAGCAGCTGCAGCACTCCGCCTCCTGCCCCGCAGGTCAGAGAGCTGCATCAGGAGGTGAGCCAGCTCAATCAGCAGATGCGTCATCTCACCCGCCGCGCCGGCGCGCTGGAGCAGCAGGGCCAGCTTAACAGCCGCTCCACTCAGGGCGCATGGCTGGTACCTGGTTCCGCGACGCCGGTTGATCTGGAGACGCAGCTGGGTACGCTGCGTCTCGCACTGCTGAACGTGAGTGCAGAAGCAAACGGCAGCCAGGCCAGCCTGGTTATCCGCTCTGCTGATGACAAGCCGGTACCCGCGCTGAGCGCGACCGTGGTGTGGGGTGAAAGCGATCCCGCCAGTGGTCAGCCGCTGGCCGCCGACAGCCTGAGTCAGCGCATCAGCGTGCCCGCCAGCCTGATGCCGCGCAGCACGGTAACAGTGCCGCTGCACCTGAGTGGCCTGACACCGGATCGGCTCGGCTATGTGCGCGTACATGAGGTAACGGCAGACGCCGCGCCATAAAAAAAGGCCCTTCCGGAGAAGGGCCTTTTTGCATCGGTCAGCGCCGGGCTTACGGCAGAATAGAAGGCTGATCGGCGCCCTCTTTTTCCACTTTCTGCACCAGCATATGCTCACGCTTCATCCCCAGCTTCAGCGCCAGCGCTGAAGAGACGTAGATGGATGAGATCGTACCGATCGTCACACCAATCAGCATCGTGAGCGAGAAGCCTTTCAGCAGCGCGCCGCCAAAGATGAACAGGATCAGGATCATCGCCAGCGTGGTGATAGAAGTGATCAGGGTACGGCTCAGCGTCTGGGTCAGCGACACGTTGGTGATATCGTAAGAAGAACCGCGACGGATCTTACGGAAGTTCTCACGAATACGGTCAGAAACCACAATCTTATCGTTAAGCGAGTAACCAATCACCGACATCAGCGAGGCAACGATGGTCAGATCGATTTCAATGCTGAATAGCGCCAGCAGGCCGCAGGTGATGATAACGTCATGCGCCAGCGCCAGCACGGTGCCCAGCGCCAGACGCCATTCAAAGCGAAACCCGATGTAGATAAGAATAGCGATCAGCGCAGAGAGCAGCGCCATCGCCCCCGCCTGCGCCAGGTCGCTACCTACGCTTGGTCCGACAAACTCAATGCGTTTTACCGTCGCGTTCTGCTGCGTGGTCTGGTTGATAGAGGACAACACCTTGTTGCCCAGCTCCTGACCCGCATTGCCGGTCGCAGGTGGCATCCGCACCATCACGTCGCGGCTGCTGCCGAAGTTCTGCACCAGCGGCTCGTCAAAGCCCGCTTTTACCAGACCTTCGCGCAGCGCATCGAGATCTGCAGGTTTCTCCAGGTTAATCTCAATCACCGTACCGCCGGTGAAATCGAGTCCCCAGTTAAACCCGCGCACGCCGATAATGGCGATTGACGCCACGATCAGCAGACCCGAGATGATAAACGCCAGCGTATCCCAGCGCATAAAGTCTACGACCTTACGCCCGTGGTTCAGCTGTTCAATACTATATTCCTGTGCCACAACGCACTCCTCAGATAGACAGCTTGTTGATGCGTTTGCCGCCGTACACCAGGTTAACGATGGCACGGGTGCCGACGATAGCGGTAAACATCGAGGTTGCAATACCGATAGCGGTGGTGATTGCAAAGCCTTTGATGGAGCCGGTACCCACCGCATAAAGAATGATGACTTTAATCAGCGTGGTGACGTTGGCGTCGACGATACTGGAGAAGGCGCCTTTGTAGCCCTCATGAATCGCCTGCTGTACCGAGCGTCCGTTACGCAGCTCTTCTTTAATACGTTCGTTAATCAACACGTTGGCATCTACGGCAACCGCCAGCGTCAGCACGATACCGGCAATGCCCGGCATGGTGAGCGTGGCGCCTGGCAGCAGCGACATGATGCCGACAATCAGCACCAGGTTACACAGCAGCGCGCTGGTCGCAATCAGACCAAACTTTTTGTAGAACACCACCATAAAGATGATCGAAGCGATCAGACCCCACAGGCAGGCTTCCAGACCCTGGGTGATGTTCTGCTGACCCATAGTCGGGCCAATGGTACGCTCTTCGACAATCTGAATCGGCGCAATCAGCGCACCGGCACGCAGCAGCAGCGACAGCTGACGCGCTTCGTTCGGGTTGCTGATACCGGTGATGCGGAAGCTATTACCCAGCCGTGACTGAATGTTCGCCACGTTGATCACTTCTTCCTGCTTCGCCAGAATCGCTCTGCCGTTGGCATCTTTCTTGCCGCTGTCCTTGTACTCCACAAACAGGGTCGCCATCGGCTTGCCGATGTTGTCCTTGGTGAAGTTCGACATGATGTTACCGCCCGCGCCATCCAGTGAAATATTCACCTGCGGCTGGTTGTACTCATCCATGCTGGACGTGGAATCGGTGATGTGATCGCCGGTAAGAATGACACGCTTATAGAGCACAACCGGCTGCCCTTCCCGCGTTTTCTTCACTTCTGAGTCACCCGGCACGCGTCCATTTGCCGCAGCACCCGGATCTACGCTGGTATTAACCAGACGGAACTCCAGCGTCGCGGTGGCACCAAGGATCTCTTTTGCCCGCGCGGTATCCTGGATACCCGGCAGCTCAACCACGATGCGGTCGGCACCCTGACGCTGCACCAGCGGCTCAGCAACGCCCAGCTGGTTAACACGGTTGCGCAGGATATTAATATTCTGCTGTACCGCATATTCCCGCGCTTCACTCAGGCGCGCATCGGTCATCACCGCGCGCATTGCATCGCTGCCCGCACTGGTGAATACCATATCGCGGTGGCGTGGCGTCAGGTAGCCGATCGCGTCATCGCGGCTTTTGGCGTCGCGGAAACGCACTTCCACACCGTAGTTAGCGAGTTTGCTGACGTTGGTATAAGGAATATTCTTTTCACGCAGATCGCTGCGCAGGCCGTCTGCATTCTGCTCCTGCAGCTTGCCCAGCGCGGTATCCATATCCACTTCCATCAGGAAGTGCACCCCGCCCCGCAGGTCCAGACCGAGTTTCATCGGTTCCGCTGCCAGCAGAGTGAGCCAGCGCGGCGTGGCCGGTGCGAGATTGAGGGCTACCACGAAATCGTCACCCAGCGCAGTTGTAAGCGCTTCGCGCGCGCGCAGCTGCACATCGGTGTTAGCGAAACGCGCCAGAATAGCGCCATTTTCCAGTGCGAGGGATTTGCTCTGAATGTTGTCTTGTTTGAGTACGTTCTGGATCTGATCCAACGTCTGCTCACTGGCGGCGCTTCCGCGCGCACCAGTGATCTGAACGGCCGGATCCTCACCATAAAGGTTAGGAAGCGCATACAGCAGGCCGATAAGAATAACGGCGACCAGCATGATGTACTTCCACAAAGGATAACGGTTTAACACGGCAGTTCCCTTCGGGAAGATAAAATTACAGCGCCTTCATCGACCCTTTCGGCAGGACGGCGGCCACGAAATCACGTTTAATCACTACTTCAGTGGTGTCGTTCAGGGCGATAGCGATATAACCGGTATCAGCAACTTTAGTGACACGACCCACCAGGCCGCCGTTGGTCAGCACTTCATCCCCTTTCGAGATGGAGTCCATCAGCTTTTTATGATCTTTGGCGCGCTTCTGCTGCGGACGCAGGATCATGAAGTAGAAAATCAGACCAAAAACCACCAGCATGATCACCAGAGAATACGGACTTCCCTGTGACGGAGCGCCCGCTGCTGCGACGGCGTCAGAAATGAAAAAGCTCATTTAATTTCCCTCATTGATAGAATAATCAGACGTTTAACGGTGGAACCGCTTTGCCCGTCCGTAGGTAGAACTCGCTAACAAAGTGCTCTAATTTACCCTCTTCGATAGCCTGGCGTAAACCCGCCATCAGACGCTGGTAATAGCGCAGATTGTGAATCGTATTCAGGCGTGCGCCCAGTATTTCGTTACAGCGATCAAGATGGTGCAAGTAGGCGCGACTGTAATTGCGACAGGTGTAACAATCACACTCCGCATCCAGCGGCGCGGTGTCATCTTTATACTTCGCGTTGCGGATTTTCACCACGCCGTCGGTAACAAACAGATGACCGTTGCGCGCGTTGCGGGTAGGCATGACGCAGTCAAACATATCGATACCGCGGCGTACGCCTTCCACCAGATCTTCTGGCTTTCCGACGCCCATCAGATAGCGCGGTTTATCCTGCGGAATTTGCGGACAGACATGTTCCAGAATACGGTGCATATCCTCTTTCGGCTCACCCACCGCGAGGCCGCCCACAGCGTACCCATCAAAGCCAATCTCTACCAGACCTTTGACGGAGACATCTCGTAAATCTTCGTAAACACCACCCTGGATAATCCCGAACAGCGCATTTTTATTACCGAGCGAATCGAAGCGATCGCGGCTGCGTTGTGCCCAGCGCAGCGACATCTCCATCGAACGTTTTGCATAATCCCAGTCAGCCGGATATGGCGTGCACTCATCGAAAATCATCACGATATCGGAGCCGAGATCGTACTGGATCTCCATCGATTTTTCCGGATCGAGGAAGATCGGATCGCCGTTGATGGGGTTGCGGAAATGCACGCCCGCTTCGGTGATCTTACGGATATCACCCAGGCTGAATACCTGGAAGCCGCCCGAATCGGTCAGAATCGGTCCCTGCCAGTTCATAAAGTCATGCAGATCGCCGTGCAGCTTCATGATCTCCTGCCCCGGACGCAGCCAGAGGTGGAAGGTATTGCCCAGCAGGATCTGCGCACCGGTCTCTTTCACTTCTTCCGGCGTCATGCCTTTAACGGTGCCATACGTGCCCACCGGCATAAATGCCGGGGTTTCAACCACGCCGCGATCGAAAACCAGACGTCCGCGACGCGCGCGTCCGTCTGTTGTATCTAATTCAAATTTCACATTAACCTCATCAGAGAAACAGTCTGATTTACCCGACTGTAGCCGTGCCACCCGCAGGCGGCACCGGAACATTAAGGGTGTGTGCTTCCGACAGGTTCGTCAGGAGCGTGCGGATTACGGGTGATGTACATCGCATCCCCGTAGCTAAAGAAACGGTACTGTTCGGCCACCGCGCTCTGGTACGCCGCCATGGTGTTTTTATAGCCGGCAAACGCAGAAACCAGCATAATCAGCGTCGATTCCGGCAGATGGAAGTTGGTAATGAGCGCATCGATAATCTGGTAGCGATAGCCAGGATAGATAAAGATCTGCGTGTCATCAAAGAAAGGCGCCAGCGGCGCATCCTGACTCGCCTGAGCGGCGCTCTCCAGCGAGCGCACCGACGTGGTCCCTACCGCGACAACTTTATTGCCGCGTGCTTTACAGGCCAGCACCGCGTCAACCACATCCTGCGGCACCTCTGCATATTCCGAGTGCATGATATGGTCATTGATATTTTCAACGCGCACCGGCTGGAAGGTACCGGCCCCGACGTGCAGCGTCACAAACGCCATCTCCACCCCTTTGGCTTTCAGCGCCTCCAGCAGCGGTTCATCAAAGTGCAGCCCGGCGGTTGGTGCTGCCACCGCGCCAGGACGGGCGCTGTATACCGTCTGGTAAAGCTCGCGATCGGCCTCTTCATCCGGGCGATCGATATAGGGCGGCAGCGGCATATGGCCTACGCTATTGAGAATATCGAGCACCGCGCGTTCATCGGTAAAGGCGATCTCAAACAGCGCATCGTGCCGCGCCACCATGGTCGCTTTTACGCTCTCATCGTCGCCCAGCAGCAGCTCAGTGCCCGGCTTTGGCGCCTTTGAGGCACGCACGTGCGCCAGCACCCGCTTATCATCCAGCATACGCTCTACCAGCATTTCAATCCGGCCGCCGCTGGCTTTACGTCCATAGACGCGCGCCGGGATCACCCGCGTATTATTGAACACCAGCAGATCGCCGGGATTAAGCTTCTCCAGCACATCGGTAAAGACACCGTGCGTCAGGGCGCCGCTCGGGCCATCAAGGGACAGCAGACGGCATCCGCTGCGCTGCGCCTGGGGATAGTGGGCAATCAGGGATTCGGGCAACTCAAAGCTAAAATCGGCGACACGCATGTATAACTTTTCCGGACTCAAAAACAGGCGGCATAGTTTAGCGGAAAAGTGGGAAATTCTGAACAACTGGCTGCAGAGACGCGATTCTGCCTATAATAGCGCATGAATTTTCTTGCTCACCTTCATCTTGCCACGCTGGCAGAAAGCTCGCTGCTGGGCAACCTGCTGGCCGACTTTGTGCGCGGCAACGTTCAGGCGCAGTGGCCGGCACCGGTTGCAGCGGGGATCGCCCTGCACCGCCGTATCGATGTGCTGACGGACAACCTGCCTGAAGTGCGTACCGCCCGGCAGTGGTTTCGTCCGGAAACGCGGCGCGTAGCCCCGATTACGCTTGATGTGATCTGGGATCATTTTCTTGCGCGCCACTGGCAGCAGTTCCAGCCCGATATCTCACTCGCCGCCTTTAGTGAGGCTGCGCAGCAGCATATTGTGCCGCAGCTGGCGGGAACGCCAGAAAGCTTTATTGAGCTCAACGCGGTGATGTGGCGCGAACGCTGGTTTGAACACTACGCCGAACCGGCGCGGCTGGAGCGGGTGCTGCGCGGCATGGCGTATCGCCGTCCCCGTCTTGCGGCGCTGCGCGACTCCTATCAGGATTTTGTTGATCACTATGACGCGCTGGAAGCGCTGTTTTTTGCTTTCTATCCGCGCCTGATGGCAGACGCTCGCGCGCAGCGCCTCTGAATCCGTAATCCGCGCCAATACCTCTTCTCCCCTCTTGCCAGCCGCATATATCTGCGGCTTAATGAAGCCTTTCTTAACTTTACCAGACCCGGCCACACCACCATTCCGCCTGTTCAGGCACGTCTGGTTACTACACCAGCCAGAAAATGATAAGAGGGAAACATGTCATCAGCTACGTTAACTGAATTAGAGGCGCGCTATCAGTTTGCCTGCGAGGTCGCCAGAGCCGCTGGCAGTCGCGCCATGTCGTGGTATCAGCAGCGTAACCAGCTGGTTGCAGAATATAAGAAGGATTTACAGGATCTGGTCAGTGAGGCTGACCGCAACGTTGAGGAGTTAATCCGGCACCTTATCCTGGAACGCTTTCCTGAAGACGCAGTTATCGGTGAGGAGAGCGGCGGAGACGCCGGACAGGCACGCTTTATCTGGGTAGTTGATCCGATTGATGGCACCAGCAACTTTCTCAGCGGGCTGCACAACTGGTGCGTGGCGCTGGCGATTGTGTGTGAAGGCGAACCGGTTATTGGCGTGGTATGCGATCCCAATCATCATGAGATCTTTCACGCCTGCCGGGGCAAAGGCGCATGGATGAACGAGCAGCGTATCCGGGCACACAGCGCCGGCCAGCTGAGCCAGGGGCTGTTTGGTCTGGGCTGCTCCACCAGTCAGCCTGCGGCTCCACTGCTCGACTTTATCAGCGCGCTGCTGCTGCAGGGCGGCATGTTTATCCGCAACGGTTCCGGGGCGCTGATGAGCGCGTGGGCGGCGGCCGGGCGGCTGACCGGCTATTACGAAGCGCGCATGCAGCCGTGGGACGGCCTGCCAGGCATCGTACTGATGCGGGAAGCGGGTGGAGAGACCAACCGTTATGAGCAGAATAATGGCCTGACGCAGGGCAATCCGGTGCTGCTGGCTAACGCCACGCTCTGGCCGCAGATCAATGCGCTGCTGGCGGAGCCGCTGACGTGAAATCGCTGCTGATATTGCTGCTGCTGCCGCTGCTCGCCACCGCAGCCGATCGCTGGCAGCTGGAAAAGGTGGTAGAGATCGGCCGGCACGGCGTACGTCCTCCGACGGCGGCTAACCGGGCAGAGATTGAAGCGGCCACGCAGCACCCCTGGCCGCGCTGGAGCACGGCGGATGGCGAGCTTACCGGTCACGGCTACAGCGCGGTGGTCAATAAAGGACGCTGGCAGGGTAACTACTACCGTCAGGCGGGCCTGCTCCACGCGGGCTGCCCTGACAGCCGGCAAATTTATGTGCGCGCCAGCCCGCTGCAGCGCACGCGGGCCACGGCACAGGCGCTGACTGACGGCGCGTTTCCCGGCTGCGGTGTGCCGGTGCACGTTGTTGCCGATGGGGCGGATCCCCTGTTTCAGAGCGATAAATTTCCATTTGCCCGGACCGATCCTGCCCGCGAGCAGGCAGCGATTGCCGCACGGGCTGGCGACCTTGCTGCGCTGCAGCAGCGGCTGCAGCCGGCGATCCGGCAGCTAAATGCGGCGGTCTGTGACGGCGATTGCCGCTTTTTTTCGCGCCCGTGGCAGCTGAAGCAGACCCGGAGCGGCCACAGCTATATCCAGGGATTAAGCGTCATGGCGAGCATGGTGGAAACGCTGCGTCTCGGCTGGAGTGAAAATCTGCCACCAGAGGCGCTGGCGCAGGGGCGCCTGAACAGCGCGCAGCAGATTACGGCGCTGCTGCCACTGCTCACCGCAAATTACGATCTGAGTAACGATGTCCCTTATCTGGCACAAAAGCGCGGCTCAATATTGCTCAATACGGCGATCGCGGCGCTCGAAGATCGTCCCGGCTCGCCCGATACCCGCTGGCTGCTGCTGGTAGCCCACGATACCAATATCGCAATGGTGCGCACCCTGATGAATTTCAGCTGGCAGCTGCCGGGCTACGCGCGCGGTAATATCCCGCCGGGCAGCAGCCTGGTGTTTGAGCGCTGGCGCGATACGCGTGACAACAGCCGCCGGCTGCGCATTTACTTTCAGGCGCAGAGTCTGGATGCGCTGCGCCAGCTCGCGCCGGTGGATCGGCAGCACCCTTTACTGCAGGCAGAGTGGCATCAGCCAGACTGTCACGACAGCGCCATCGGCACGCTCTGTCCTTATCAATCGACGCTGGCTCAGCTCAGGCAGGGAGTCGACAGCAGCGCCCTCGCCCCCGTCACATGGGCTCCCTGAGTCAGTTGCACCTTTGTTCAGCCCGCCATGCGGGCTTATCAGTTTCCCGGCCGCCTCTTCGTTCTGCTGAAGCGTTTTTATGGCTGAATTGCGATAATTCTATATTTGTCCGCTGTGACATAACGCTATGAAATTTAGCGTATTCTGAGTGCGTCAATCATCCCTTAGTTTTGACCTATTTTTCCGTTTTGGTTCTATTTTTCGGCGACAGGATGCGCCGAATACTTTTTTTCCCATAAAAAAAGTCGCCACACAGGGCGACTCTTTTCTTTTTAGCCTGACGCTCAGCGTTTCTGCTTTTTCACCAGCGGCCACGCCAGCAGCAGCAGCACAATCCAGGCAAAGCCCACGTAGAGTGAAATTCGCGTATCAGGGAAATAGCCAATCAGCGCAATGATAAAGGCGAGAAACAGCACGCCTGCCCAGGTGGTGGCACTGCCGCCCGGTACGGCAAACTGCAGCTGCGCCGCCTGCGCCTTGCCAATTTTGCGCCGGAATGCGATCTGCGACAGCAGGATCATGATCCATACCCAGACCGTGGCAAAGGTCGCCAGCGAGGCGATCACCAGGAAGACTTTTTCCGGCATCAGGTAGTTCAGATAAACGGCGATAAGCATCGCAAACATCATCACCACCACCGTCACCCACGGGATGCCGCGCGAAGAGACTTTCTGGAACACTTTAGGCGCATGGCCCTGCTGCGCCATACCGTGCAGCATACGCCCCACGCCAAACACATCGCTGTTGATGGCAGATAGCGAAGCGGTCAGCACCACAAAGTTAAGAATTGACGCCGCCGCAGCGATACCCAGATGCTGGAACGTCAGCACAAAGGGGCTGCCCTCGGTACCGACCTGATTCCACGGGTAGATCGACATGATGACAAAAAGCGTACCCACATAAAACACCAGGATACGCAGCGGCACCGAATTGATCGCGCGCGGAATCGATTTGGCGGGCTCATCCGCTTCACCGGCGGTAATACCGATGATTTCGATCCCGCCATAGGCAAACATCACCATCTGCAGCGAGAGCAGCATACCCACAATACCGTGGGCGAAGAAGCCGCCGTTGCTCCAGAGATTATGGATCCCGGTCGGCGTTCCGCCGTTGCCGATGCCCCAGAAAATCATGCCAAAGCCCGCCACAATCATGATGATAATGGTGGCGACCTTAAAGAAAGAGAACCAGAACTCTACTTCGCCAAACACCTTCACGCTCATCAGGTTGATGGCGCCGATAATCAGCACTACTGACAGCACCCAGATCCAGTGCGGTACATCCGGAAACCAGACGCCCATATAGATGCCAAATGCGGTGACATCCGCGATCGCCACAATCAGGATCTCAAAGCAGTAGGTCCAGCCGGTGATATAGCCCGCCAGCGGACCGAGATAATCCTGCGCATAGCGCGAAAAGGAGCTTGATTGCGGATTGTTAACCGACATCTCCCCCAGCGCACGCATGATGATATAGGCCACCGCGCCACCAATAATATAGGCCAGTAAAACGCTGGGCCCCGCCATCCTGATAGCATCCGCCGAGCCGTAAAACAGCCCGGTACCGATTGCCGATCCCAGCGCCATAAAGCGAATATGGCGCGTGCTCAGTCCGCGTTTGAGCGTGTTGGTTTCTTGCATAACAAACAGGTCCTGTGAAAATGAAAAAACCACGGGCAAGCCCGTGGTCGGAATGAACAGCCGTGTCGTTTACTGCCGGACGACTACCTGCTGTGGTCCTTTAACGCGATCCACGACGGCAGCAATCACCATCATTGCCAGCGAAGGCGGCAGCCAGGCGAGTCCCTGATCGGCCAGCGGCAGATGCTGGCTGAACAGCGGCAGTATCTCTTTAAAGCTGGTGGTTTTGATTGCATCCACAATGCCAAACAGCAGGCTGACCAGCATGGTTGGCGCAATAATACGCGCGCTGCGGTTCCACCAGTTGAGGGTGAAGCTTAGCACTATCAGCACGATACAGGGCGGATAAATTGCTGTCAGCACCGGGATGGAGATCTGAATCAGATGGCTCAGCCCCAGATTTGACACCACCATCGAGAACAGGCCCAGAATAAACACCAGCGCTTTGTACGAGAGCGGCAGATACTGTGCAAAGAACTCAGCGCAGGCGCAGGTCAGGCCAACGGCCGTTACCATGCAGGCGATAAAGATCAGCGCCGCGAGGAAGAAGCTGCCCATGCTGCCAAACGTCTGCTGTACATAAGCGTGCAGAATAGCGGCGCCGTTTGCATTCTGGTCAACCAGACCGGCGCTGCCGGAGCCAAGCTTGAACAGGCTCAGGTAGACCAGCGTCAGTCCGACACCGGCGATCAGGCCAGCCAGCATGGTGTAGCGCGTCAGCAGTTTCGCATCTTCAACGCCGCGCGAACGCGCCGCATTCACAATCACGATACCAAACACCAGGGCGCCCAGCGTATCCATGGTGAGATAGCCATTTACAAAACCGGTAGAGAACGCCGCGCGCTGATAGTCTGCCGTCGCAGGCGCAATACCGCCCGCCGGCCAGACCAGCGCGGCAACGCCGAGTATGGTCAGCGCGACAATTTTCAGCGGCGCCAGCACGTGCCCGACGGTATCCAGCAGCTTGCCCGGATAGAGGGAGATCCCGATAACCAGCGCAAAGTAAATAAGGCTATAGATAAACAGCGGCAGCGGGCCGTCACCGGTCAGCGGAGCGATACCGACTTCAAACGAAACGGTCGCGGTACGCGGCGTCGCAAACAGCGGTCCCACGGCCAGATAGCAGACCGTCGCCAGCAGCAGACCCGCTGCTTTACCGATTGGCGAACTGAGCGCATCGATGCCACCGCCAACGCGCGCCAGCGCGATCACGGTCATGACCGGCAGGCCGACCGCGGTCGCGAGGAAGCCGAGTGCGGCGACCCAGACGTGTTCACCAGACTGAATTCCCACCATCGGTGGAAAGATAATGTTGCCTGCGCCAACGAACAGGGCAAAGGTCATAAAGCCCAGCGCAAGGATGTCCCTCGAGGTTAAACGGTATGTCATAACTTCTGTCGTGCCTGTAGCTGATGTTGCGGTGGAAGTTGAGTTTGTGTTGTCCCCTGATTGCGCGATAACAATGGCTTAGCTGGATTACCCAGTGCGAAATGTGGGCCGAATCGAGACAGCGCAGGTGATTTAATCTGCTTTTCTTCTGTTCACAGAGGGATGAATCGACAACGGCGCAAATTAAAACGTTTATAGCGGAGAAAGACAATACAGGATCGGAAAACCAGAAGGATATCGCGCATAAGCGTATGCAGGCAGTGAATATGGGCGAAATAGCCGCTAAACACCCCAGATGATTTGTTTAAAATTCAGACAAAGCGAAAGTTGTTCTTGCATAAGTGCGGTTCAGGATGCACAAAAGGCGCGATTTACGCGCCTGTCTGCACAACTTTACACTCTCACCACACCTGTTTAGCGATATCCACCACCAGACGGATCTTCTGCCACTGCTCCGCTTCGCTCAGGCTATTACCCTCTTCGGTGGAAGCAAAGCCGCACTGCGGGCTGAGGCAGATCTGATCGAGGCTGACGTACTGCGCCGCTTCCTGCAGCCGCGCTTTAACCTGTTCAGGATCTTCCAGCGCGCCGGTTTTGGTCGTGATAAGGCCGAGTACCGCTTTCTGATGACCTGGCTTAATAAAGCGCAGCGGCTCAAATCCGCCGGAGCGTTCGTTGTCATACTCCAGGAAAAAGGCGTCGATATTCACGCCGCCAAACAGGATCTCCGCTACCGGCTCATAGCCGCCTTCTGATATCCAGGTCGAGCGAAAGTTACCGCGGCACACGTGCAGCCCGACGGTGAGATCGGCCGGTTTATCTGCCAGCGCCGCGTTCAGCACCTGGGCATAAGTGCGGGCCAGCGCCTGCGGATCGTCGCCGCGTGCGCGGATCTGCTCCTGCTGCTCCCCGGAGCAGAGATAGGCCCAGACGGTATCGTCCAGCTGCAGATAGCGGCAGCCGGCAGCATAAAACGCGGCAATGGCGTCTTTATAGGTCTGCGCCAGATCGGCAAAGTAGGCATCCAGATCGGGGTAAACCGTGGCGTCGATAACCTTGCGGCCGCCGCGGAAATGCAGCACGCTCGGGCTGGGAATCGTCATTTTAGCGACCGCGTCGCCGGCGATACTCTGCAGAAAGCGGAAGTGTTCCAGCATCGGATGCGCCGGATTAAACGAGACTTTACCGGTGACTTTTACACCGTGCGCTTTGGTCTGTACGCCGTTGAACTGGATCCCCTGCTCCGCTTCGAACAGCTCTACGCCATTCAGATCGCCAAAGAAATCGAAGTGCCACCACGCGCGACGGAACTCGCCGTCAGTGACAACCTGCAGGCCATTGGCACGCTGCTGCGCGACAACCTCGCGAATAGCCTGGTCTTCCACTTCGCGCAGCTGCTCAGCGCTAATCTCACCACGGGCATGCTGTTCGCGCGCCTGTTTGATCGCAGCGGGACGCAGAAAACTGCCGACGGTATCGGCGCGGAACGGGGCGTGCTGAGCGGGCATAGATTCTCCTTGCAGACCGGTAGTTGCGGTCAGGTATAATTTCTTCTGGTTATTTTAGCCATCTGGATGGCTATATGTCCAAAGAGTGCCACGCTTCAGCGCGCGGGGCAACGGAAGAATTTTCAGCAGACATGAAGAAAATTCATTTTCCTGAGCACGCGCTTGCTGCTTATTCAATGGCCGCCCGCGCAGCGGAGATTTGCGCATCGGAGAGAGGTAAATAGCCCGCTTCCGCCACCCGCCGCTGTCCCTGCGACGACAGTACCTGATGCAGAAATGCCGCCACCAGCGGCGGCAGCGGCTTGCCCGGTGGTTTGTTCACGTAAATATAGAGCGGCCGGGACCAGGGATAGCGGCCGCTGCGGATGGTATCGGCATCGGGCATGATGCTTTCGCCGGTCCGGGTGACAATCGGCACGATCTTCACACCGCTGAGATGAAAGCCAAAGCTGGCGTAGCCGATACTCTCTGGCGTGGTCGCAACCGCCTGCACCACGGCAGCCGAACCGGGAAACTCCGCCACGTCAGCGCGAAAATCGCCGCGGCAAAGCGCCTGCTGCTTGAAGAACCCCCAGGTGCCGGAGGCAGAGTTGCGGCCAAAGCGCTGGATGCGCCGCTGCGCCCACTTATCATCTGTCACGCCCGTATCGCCCCAGCGCTGCGGAACCTGCGTGCCGCCGCACAGCCGGGTAACAGAATAGAGCGCATCAAGCTGCGGCTGGCTGATACGCTGCAGCGGATTAGCCTGGTTCACCACCACGACCAGCGCATCCATGGCGACCGGTACGGCGAGCGGCGGATAGCCGTAGCGGGCAATAAACAGCTGTCGCTCATCGTTCTGCATCGGCCGGCTCATCGCGCCCAGCTGTGCGGCTCCTGCCGCCAGCGCCGTTGGCGCGGTCGAAGAGCCCGCCGCCTGTACCTGAACGTTGACGCCGGGCGCCTGCAGGCTGAAATCTTCCCCCCACAGCGTCATCAGATAACCCAGCGTATCTGACCCGGCGCTGCTGAGGTTGCCGGTCAGCATCGCTTTTTGCGCCTGCGCCAGCACAGAGAAGAGCAGCAGAAGTGTGAACAGCAGAGATTTCAGCATGGAGCCGCCGTCAGAGAGAAAAAGAGCGCTATTGTGGCAAGCCTGCGAAAACGGCGCAATGCAGATTACCCCGCCCGCTCCTGCGCGGCCTCTTCCACAATCAGACGCGACGGCAGCAGAAAGCGAAAGCAGGTCTCCTGATGCGGCCAGCTGCTGATCTCCAGCCGCGCACCGTGATGGCTCAGCGCATGCTTGACGATCGCCAGCCCCAGTCCGCTGCCCCCGGTGGCGCGCGACCGCGCTTTATCAACGCGGTAAAAGCGCTCCGTCAGGCGCGGCAGATGCTCTTCGCTGATGCCGGGACCGTTATCGCAGACTTTAAACTCCGCTCCCTGCCGCGTGCGCAGCCAGCTGATATGAATATGCGTGCCTTCCGGCGTGTGGTTAACCGCGTTATAGACCAGGTTCGAGATAGCGCTGCGCAGCTGCTCGTCGTTACCCAGTACGCGCAGATGAGGATCGGTATGGAAGTGAATAACATGGCGCCCCTGGCTCAGCGTTTCCGCTTCGCGCTGCAGCAGATGCAGCATGGCCGGTACATCAACCCGCTCTTTGAGATCGAGCGCCGGGGCCGCCTCGATGCGCGACAGCGTCAGCAGCTGCCTCACCAGGCTGTCCATGCGTCGGGTCTGCTCCTGCATCGTGCCCAGCGCTTTGCTGCGCGTGCGCGCATTCATCGCCTCATCGTCCATCATCTCCAGATAGCCCTGCAGCACCGTGAGCGGCGTACGCAGTTCATGACTGACGTTGGCAAAAAAGTTGCGGCGGGCGCCCTCCAGCTGATGCATCTGGGTCACATCACGCGCCACCATCAGCCACTGCCCCTCGCTGTAAGGCATCACGCGGAACTCCATGTGCCGCTGATTATTCAGCACCACCGTCAGCGGCCGGGCAAAGTCGCGCTGGCGGATATAGCGGGAGAATTCAGGATAGCGCAGCAGGTTGAGAATATTCTGGCCGTTATCCTCCGGCCAGCGCAGCCCCAGATGCTGCTGAGCGAGGCCGTTGCACCAGAAAATGGTGCCCTCTTCGGTGGTGAGCACCACGGCATCCGGCAGCGACTCCGCGCCGCTGCGAAAACGCCTGATCAGGTTTCCCAGCTCGCGGCGGCGACGGCGGTTACGCAACTGCATCTGGTAGAGGCCATAAAACAGCGGTTCCCAGCTGCCGCGCCCGGTGGGCGGCGTCATTGAGCGGTCGACCCACAGCCAGTGGGAGAGCCGCATCAGATTAGTAAAGTGCCAGGCCAGAACGCCTGAGACGGCTGCCAGCAGCCACCACGGCAGATAACCAAACAGCAGGCCGAACAGCAGCGCAGGCAGACAGGCCAGCGCCAGCTCGGTCAGTAATCGCTTCCAGGAGAGGCGTTCCAGCACGGTAGCAGGCTCCGTTTAGTAGCGGGCAGAGAAACGATACCCTGTTCCGCGTACGGTTTGCACCATACGATCGTGGCCGGAGATTTCCAGTGCTTTACGCAGGCGACGAATATGCACATCTACGGTGCGATCTTCGACATAGACGTTGGTGCCCCAGACGTGGTTCAGCAGCTGTTCGCGGCTGTAGACCCGCTCCGGATGCGTCATAAAGAAATGCAGCAGCTTATATTCGGTTGGCCCCATCTCCAGCGGCGTGGTCTCCGACATCACGCGGTGTGAGGAGGGATCGAGACTCAGCCCCTGCATCTCAATCACCTCTTCGACCGCCATCGGGGAGATGCGCCGCATGACGGCTTTGATACGCGCCATCAGCTCTTTCGGTGAGAACGGCTTGGTGATGTAATCATCTGCGCCCACTTCCAGTCCGCGCACGCGATCCTCTTCCTCACCGCGCGCGGTCAGCATCATGACCGGGATATCGCGCGTCATGGCTTCGCGCTTCAGATGCTTAATAAACTGGATGCCGCTGCCGCCGGGCAACATCCAGTCCAGCAGGATCAGATCGGGCCAGGGTTCAATCAGCCGGCTAATCGCGCTGTCATAATCTTCCGCTTCAATAGGCTGATAGTCGTTCTGTTCCAGCACAAAACATAACATTTCCCGGATGGGCGCTTCATCTTCCACAACCAAAATGCGCTTGGCCATTATTGCTCCTGCGAGTGTGACGGGATGTCACTAGGATATGCGGCGTCATTATGCGTCAGTTTTATGACACTTTTATGAAAAACCCGGCCGGTAAGCAAGAGATAAAAACCACCCTCGCACCGGCAAAAACGTCTTTTTTCCTTTGTGTCCGAAGCCGTTATACTGGCCGCCAGCTTTCAGGCAGGACACCCCATGCGCATTATTCATACCGCAGACTGGCACCTCGGTCAGTTTTTTTACAGCAAGAGTCGCGCCGCCGAACACCAGGCTTTTCTTGACTGGCTGCTCCGGCAAATTGCTGAGCATCAGGTTGATGCACTGATCGTGGCAGGCGATCTGTTTGATACCGGTTCGCCCCCCAGTTACGCCCGTGAAATGTTTAACCGGTTTGTGGTCGCGCTGCAGCCCAGCGGCTGTCAGCTGGTTGTGCTGGCGGGCAATCACGATTCAGTCGCCACGCTGAATGAGTCGCGCGAACTGCTGGCCTGCCTTAACACCCGGGTGATCACCAGCGCTACCCCCGGCGGTGAACAGCAGGTGCTGACGCTGACGCAGCGCGACGGATCGCCGGGCGCGCTGCTGTGCGCCATCCCCTATCTGCGCCCGCGCGATATTCTGCGCAGTCGGGCCGGTCAGTCCGGTCGCGACAAGCAGTTATCGCTGCTGCAGGCGATCGAGCAGCATTACCAGCACTGCTATAGCGCCGCCGTGGCAGAAAGAGAACGGCTGGATGAGCCGCTGCCAATCGTCGCCACCGGCCACCTCACTACCGTGGGCGTGACCAAAAGCGACGCGGTACGCGATATCTATATCGGCACGCTGGATGCGTTTCCGGCGCAGGCGTTTCCGCCCGCAGACTACATTGCACTCGGCCATATTCACCGCGCGCAGCGGATTGCCGGCACGGAACATATTCGCTACAGCGGCTCACCGATCCCGCTCAGTTTTGATGAGAGCGGACGTGATAAAAGCGTCTGGCTACTCGATTTTGGCCGCACGCTGGAGAGCGTAACCGCGCTGACCATACCCGCCTTTCAACCGATGCAGATGCTAAAAGGTTCGATGGCAGAGATTGAGGCGCAGCTGGCACAGTTTGCCCGCTATGAGGGATCGCTGCCGGTATGGCTGGATATCGAGATCACCACGCAGGAGTACCTCACCGATCTGCAGCGGCGTATTGAACAGCTCACGGCCACGCTGCCGGTAGAGGTGCTGCTGGTGCGCCGCAGCCGCGCGCTGCGTCAGCGCAGTCTGGAACGGCTGACAAATGAGACGCTGAGCGAACTGAAAGTCGAAGAGGTTTTTGCCCGTCGCCTGGCACAGGAGTCAGAGCTGGACGCGCAGCAGAGTGACGGACTGACCCGCCTGTTTCGCAGCGCGCTGGCCGCCCTGGAGGATCCGCACGCATGAAAATTCTGACGCTACGTTTTAAAAATCTCAACGCGCTGCGCGGTGAATGGCTGATCGACTTCCGCCAGGAGCCGTTCGCCAGCAACGGTCTGTTTGCCATCACGGGCGCTACCGGCGCCGGCAAAACCACGCTGCTGGATGCGATCTGCCTGGCGCTCTATCACCAGACGCCGCGCCTTGGCGGGCTGTCGCAGAGTGAGAATCAGCTGATGACGCGCGACACCGCCGAGTGTCTGGCTGAAGTCGAGTTTGAAATCAAAGGTGAAGCCTGGCGCGCCTTCTGGAGCCAGAACCGGGCGCGCGGTCAGGCTGACGGCAAGCTGCAGGCGCCGCGCGTGGAGCTGGCGCGGGTCGCTGATAATCAGATCGTGGCGGATAAAGTCGGCGATAAGCTGAAAGCCATAGAGTCGCTCTCCGGGCTCGATTTTGCCCGCTTCACCCGCTCAATGATGCTGTCACAGGGTCAGTTTGCCGCGTTTCTCAACGCCCGGCCCGGCGAGCGTGCCGAACTGCTGGAGGAGCTGACCGGTACCGAAATTTATGGCGATATCTCCATCCATATCTTTGAACGCTGGCGCGCGGCGCGCGGCGCGCTTGAGACGCTGCGCGCCCGTGCCGGCGGCATCGCGCTGCTGGATGAGGCGCAGCGGGCGTCGCTCACACAGCAGCTGGAGACCTTAAGCGCGGAGGAGCGCGCGCTGAATGCACAGCTTACGCAGGTGCAGACGCAGCAGCAGTGGCTGGCGCAGGCACAGCAGCTGACGCAGGAGCAGCAGGACGCTGACGCAGCGCGCCAGGCAGCGGAGCAGGCGTGGCAGCAGGCGTCCGCAGAGCGCCAGCAGCTGGCGCGCGCCGAGCCGGCAGAGAAGCTGCGCGCCGGACTGCAGCTGCGTGAACAGCTGCAGCAGGACAGTGATGCACAGCAGCAGCTGGTCCGGCAGCTACAGGCGCAGCAGCAGCAGGCTGAAACCACGCTGCAGCAGGCGGAACGCGATTATCAGCAGGCGCTGCAGAAGCGCGATGAGGCGGTGGAAGCCGGACAGCAGCTCGAAACGCTGCTGACTGAGCAGGTGCTGCCGCTCGATCAGCAGATAGCGCGCACCGCGCAGCAGCTGAGTGAACAGCAGCAGCAGCTGACGCAGCAGCAGCAGGCGGTCGCCCGCAGTGAACAGGCGCTGCAGCAGCAGCAACAGGTGAGTGAACGCTTACAGCTACAGCTGGCTGAACAGCAGGCGTGGCGCACGCGCGAAGCGGCTACCGCCGGCTGGGGGCCGGAGCTGGCGCGCTGGCAGGCTGATATCGGACACCTTGAGGAGCGTGAACAGGCGGCGACGCAGCTTGCCGGACAGCAGCAGCGGCAGCAGCAGCAGCTGGCGCAGCTACAGCAGACGCTGGCAGCGCGTGAACAGGCGGCTAAGCCATTAGCGCAGGCGGAGACGGAGAGCCGCCAGCAGCGCGAACAGGCTGAGCAGGCGCTGACCTCTCTGGAAAATCAGCAGCGCAGCGCCGATCTGCGCAATGCTCTTGCGCGCTATCAGCAGCAGCGCGCCCCGCGTCAGCAGCTGACGCTGCTGGCCGCGCAGTGGCAATCGCTGCAACCGCATCGCGTACAGCGGGCTGCCCGGCTGACGCAGCTGCAGCAGAGTTACCTGCAGGGTGAAGAGACACTGCAGAAACTGCGCGACAGCTGGAAGCGCGAGCATCAGGCGCTGCTCGATCTGCGTCGCCTGTGCGAACTGGAACGGACCATTGCCCGGCTCTCTG
Source organism: Pantoea sp. UBA7232 (assembly GCF_002473195.1). Lineage (NCBI taxonomy): Bacteria > Pseudomonadati > Pseudomonadota > Gammaproteobacteria > Enterobacterales > Erwiniaceae > Pantoea > Pantoea sp. UBA7232. The sequence continues at coordinate 30,197 of NZ_DKTK01000006.1, read as the reverse complement.
ATGAGCGCGCCAGACTACAGCCTGACGCCCCCTGCCCGCTGTGTGGTTCCTGTCAGCACCCGGCGGTAGCGGACTATCAGCAGCTCCGGCCGGATGAGAATCAGCAGCGGCTTACCGCGCTGGAGACGGCAGTGGCGCAGCTGAAAGAGGCAGGCACGGCACAGGGCGAACAGCAGAAACTCTCTCTGCAGCAGCAGCAGGCGCTGGAAGAGGAGCTGGCTGAACTGGATCGCCAGCTGGCCACCATCGATACCAGGTGGCAGGCGCTGTGCACCCCGCTGGGGCTGCACTTTACGCCGGCGCAGCATGCAGAGTTCACCGCCTGGCAGCAGCAGCTGGAGGCGCAGGAGCTGACGGAGCAACAGCAGCTGCAGGCGCGTGAAGAGGCGGCAGCAGTGCTGCAGCAGGCTAAAGATGCCCATCTGCAGCAGCAGCAGCGGTGGCAGCAGCATCTGCAGGAGCAGCAGCTTGCACAGCAGCAGCGGGAGAGCGCACAGCAGCAGCTGGCCGATCTGGAGCAGCGTTTCAGAGATGAACAGCAGGCGCTGCAGCACGCTGCGGCGCGGCTGACAGAGCAGCTCGCGGCCCATCAGCTTCGCCTGCCGGAACCCGCCGGACGCGCCAGCTGGTTCGCTGCACAGCAGCAGCGCTGGCAGCGCTGGCAAGAGAGTGAGCAGTTACTGACTTCTCTGCAGCCGCAGATTGCCAGAGCGGGGAGCGAGCAGCATAGCCTGCAGCAGACGCTGCAGCGTGAACAGCAGCAGCAGGCGAGCCTGCAGCACGCTCTGACGCTGATGCAGCAGCAGCAGCAGGATCTGCAGCAGCAGCGCAGCCAGCTGTTTGGCACGCGCAGCGTAACGGAGGCGCGCCGGCAGCAGCACACGCTACTGCAGCAGCTGGAGCAGGCGCTGGCAGGGTCGCTGCAGCAGTGGCAGCAGGCGCAAAGCGGACTGCACAGCCTGCAGGGTCAGCTGGCGCAGACGTACAGCCAGCAGGCCGCCCTGACGGAGCGTCTGCAGCAGGCGCAACAGCAGTTCAGCCAGGCGCTGCGGCAGAGCGAATTTGCTGATGAAGCAGCACTGCACGCGGCGCTGCTGCCGGAAGAGGTGCTGCTGCCGCTGCGCGCCCGTCTGCAGCAGCTGGAGCAGCAGCGTTTGCAGCAGATTGCTCTTTATGAACAGCTGGAGCAGCGGCTGGCGCAGCATCAGCAGCAGCGTCCCGCTGGCTTCAATGATGAACAGGCTGCCGATCTCAGCCAGCAGCTGGAGACATTACGCCTGGCGCTGCGTGATAACGCGCGCCAGCAGGGAGAAGCGCAGCAGCAGCTGCAGAGTGATGCACACCTGCGTCAGCAGCAGCAGGCGCTGCTGGCAGAGATCGCCGCCGATGAAGCTGAGCTGGTGCAGCTAAGCCGCCTCAACGATCTGATCGGTTCAGCCAAAGGTGACAAGTTCCGCCGGTTTGCGCAGGGGTTAACGCTGGATCATCTGGTCTGGCTGGCGAATCGTCAGCTCGATCGCCTGCATGGTCGCTATCTGCTGCAGCGACGCCTCAGCGATGAGCTGGAGCTTGAGGTGGTGGATACCTGGCAGGCGGACGCAACCCGCGATACCCGGACGCTTTCGGGCGGTGAGAGTTTTCTGGTGAGTCTGGCGCTGGCGCTGGCGCTCTCCGATCTGGTCAGCCACAAAACCCGCATCGAATCTCTGTTCCTTGATGAAGGGTTTGGCACGCTGGATGCTGAGACGCTCGATACCGCACTCGACGCGCTGGATGCGCTTAACGCCAGCGGGAAAACCATCGGCGTGATCAGCCACGTTGAGGCGATGAAAGAGCGTATCCCGGTTCAGATCCGGGTGCGGAAAATGAATGGTCTGGGATACAGCAAGCTGCAGCTGCCGGGGGAGTAACCTGCGACTGATTCTGGTTCTGCAGAGAGTCAGAGGAATGCCATAGCTTTCCGCCCGGCGCGCGGTAGACTCAGCGGCTGGCTCCCGTTTTTCAGGTTGTGTTATGAGAATAAATTTGATCGCCGCCGCAGCCGGTCTGCTGCTGGCAGCGCTGACGCTGACTGGCTGCGCCCGTCCGCCTGCCACGCCGCCAGCCGCCTTAAGCAACCTGTGCGAGCCGGATGTGGCACCGGAAAGCGCCTCCTGCCACTGGACGCGCAGCGTTCAGCATCAGCTTAACCAGCAGTTTCGCGATGCGGCGCACTACGCCGGACAACAGTGCTGGCTGCGGCTGGAGTGGCAGGCCAGCGGGCGCTTTGCCGTTACCCAGACGCAGGGAGATGAGGCGCTGTGCCTGCGCGCCTGGCAGCTGGTTGGCCAGTCCGCCGCGCTACCGCCGCCGCCCGATCGCACCCAGCCGGCGTGGTTTGGCTTTGCACCGCGTAAGTCATAACGTCGCCTGTCCCTCCAGCGGCCAGAGCCACGCTGCGCCGCGAACGCCGCTGGAATCACCGTGCAGCGCTTTACGCACCGGCGTTTCACACTCTCGGCCAAACACCCAGGGTTGCATCAGGCCGGGCAGCGTCTGGTACAGACGGTCCACATTGCTCATTCCGCCGCCCAGCACAATTACGTCGGGATCGAGCAGATTCACCACCTGCGCCAGCGCTTTCGCCAGCCGCTGTTCGTAGCGGTTCATCGCCTGCTCCGCCAGCGGATCCTGCTGCGCAATCAGCTGCATAATCTCCGCACCGCTGAGCGCCTGCCCGCTTAATCGCTGGTAATCAGTGGCAAAACCGGTTCCGGAGACAAAGGTTTCAATACATCCCCGTAAGCCGCAGTAGCACGGCACCTCCTGCTGAAAGCGCTGCTCATCGGCATCCATCCACGGCAGCGGATTGTGCCCCCACTCGCCGGCGTTGCCATTGAGCCCGATACGCGACACGCCGTTCATGGCGATCCCCGCGCCGGATCCGGTGCCGATGATCACCGCAAACACCAGCGGCTGACCGGCGCCGGCGCCGTCGGTGGCTTCAGAGACCGCCAGACAGTTTGCATCATTGGCAATACGCACCTCCCGGCTCAGCGCCTGCGCCAGATCTTTATCCAGCGGCTGTCCGTTCAGCCAGGTGGAGTTGGCATTTTTAACCCGCTGCGCATAGGGCGAAATCGAGCCGGGAATACCGACCCCGACGCTGCCCCGCTCTCCGGTCTGCGCTTCGGCCAGACGAACCAGATCCGCCATCACGCCGACCGTAGCAGCGTAGTCGTTGCGCGGGGTATTCACGCGATGACGGAACAGCTGCGTGCCGTCATCCGATAAAGCAATAACCTCTGTCTTGGTGCCGCCTAAATCGATACCGATACGCACGGGTTATTCCTCATTATTCACATGGGGTGGAGATACAGTAGAGGGGCGATTCGGGAAAGGCAATGAAACCCGGCGCAGGTTTCGCTATCATGCGCGCTCCCTGTTTGAGACTTGTGCGCCCGATCGCACCCACGGTAAGGAATCCCGATGTTGTGGTTTAAAAATATGATGGTTTATCGTCTGAATCGTGACCTTCCGCTGTCCGCAGACGATCTGGAAAAACAGCTTGATGCATTTACGTTCTCACCGTGCGGAAGTCAGGATATGGCCCAGACCGGCTGGGTATCGCCGATGGGTAACCGCGGGGAAGCGCTGGCCCACGAGGTCAACGGACAGATAGTGATCTGTGCCCGCACCGAGCAGAAAATTCTGCCTTCACCGGTCGTGAAGCAGGCGCTGGATGCCAAAATTGAGAAGCTGGAGGCGGAGCAGAGCCGTAAGCTGAAGAAAACCGAAAAAGATTCGCTGAAAGATGAAGTGCTGCACAGCCTGCTGCCACGCGCTTTCAGCCGTTTCAGCCAGACCTTTATGTGGATCGATACGGTCAATAACCTGATCGCTGTTGACTGCGCCAGCGCCAAAAAAGCGGAAGATACGCTGGCGCTGCTGCGCAAAAGTCTCGGCTCGCTGCCGGTCGTGCCGCTGACCATGGAGAAGCCGATTGAGCTGACGCTGACGGAGTGGGTGCGCGGCGGCGACCTGCCCGCAGGCTACGCCCTGATGGATGAGGCGGAGCTGAAAGCGCTGCTGGAAGATGGCGGCGTGATCCGCTGCAAGAAGCAGGATCTGATCTCCGATGAGATCGCCAACCACATTGAAGCGGGCAAAGTGGTGACCAGACTGGCGCTCGACTGGCAGGAGCGAATTCAGTTTGTGATTGCTGATGATGGTTCAGTAAAGCGCCTGAAATTCAGCGATACGCTGCGTGAACAGAATGATGATATCGATCGCGAGGATTTCGCTCTGCGCTTTGACGCTGACTTTACGCTGATGACCGGCGAACTCGCTGCGCTGATCGCCAGCCTGACCGACGCACTCGGCGGCGAAGCACCACGCTAATCAGGCATAAAAAAAGCTGCAGCCTGAAGGTTGCAGCTCTGTCTCTCTGGCGCCGTTTACAGGTAGCGGCAGAGATAGGAGGTAGGCTCAGCTACCTGCAAATGAAACTCACTGTGGCCAGGGACATTAAATGTGCTGCCCGCCTCATACCACTTCCACTCCGCCTCACCCGGCAGAAGCACTTTCAGTGCGCCGCTCACCACCGTCATCTCTTCCGGCTGGCCGGTGCCAAAGGTGTACTCGCCTTCAGCCATAACGCCTACGCTGGCGCGGCCGATGGTCACGCTGTTGAACCCGATCGATTTCACTTTTCCGTCGAAATAATCACTGACATTGAGCATGCTTTTTCCTCGCAGCACATGAAGGTTATCAGCAGATTACAAGGGAAGCCCTCAGGGTGTCACGCAAATAAATCGCTGCTGGCGCAGCGGCAGGAAAATTCAGGAGAGTGCGGAGAATTCACTGGCGTCCCTGCCAGTGCGGCTTATTCTTTTTCCACATCTTCGTAGCGATCTTTCGCGTCCTGCGCTTCCTGCTCAGATTCATGCTCGCTGATCAGGGAGTTCTCTTTAGGATGATCGGCACGCAGTTCATACCAGGTAACTTTTTTACCTTCGGGCCCTTTTTCGACGGCCACGACACGGGCTTCACGCGGATAGGGTGGTCTGGATGGCATCGTTTTCCCTCTCTTATCAGTGTTCCACACGGCAGTGGCGATCCGCTGCCTGTGACTGAGTATAGACCAGCATGCATTGATGCCAGCAAAGCGGGAGTTTTCTGATAAAAATCAGCTGGCGCGGGCCAGCGCGAGCGAACGTATTATCTGTTCTGCAACCTGCTCTGGCGGCTGCATGGCATCAACCTGATAGTGGGCCGCCTGCTGATAGAGCGGCGCGCGCAGGCGCAGGATCTCATCCATCTCCTCGGCAATTGGCTGGCCGGTAAGCGTGGGCCGCTGCGCGGTTTCAGGCTGCTGCTGCAGCCGGTTCGCCAGCGCTTCCGCCGGTGCGCTGAGCCAGATCGCATGCCCCCGCTCGCGCATAAAGCGGCGGTTCACTTCAGCCAGCACCATCCCGCCGCCGGTGGCTATCACCGCTGCTGGCGTGGTGACGGCGCGCAGCGCCTCAGTTTCGCGCGCGCGGAAGCTCTCCCAGCCTTCACTGGCAACAATTTCAGCCACGCTGCGCTGCGCGGCCTGCTGCAGGTAGTGGTCGGTATCAAAGAAGGTGTAATTCAGCATGCGCGCCAGCACCTGGCCGATAGTGGTTTTGCCGCATCCGCGTGCGCCGATAAGATAGATGGGTAATGACATCCGGGCTTATTCTCCGCCGTGCTCTGCCGCGCCGGCAGGCGATCAGGTCAATAATGCGTCGCATAATATCCGGATTTTATTTCAGCAGCCAGTTTCGAAGCACAAAATACGCGCACTCTGGCGGCTGCTATAATTAGCTCACTGAATTTACAGCGAAAAATCATGCGCATTTTGTGCATTACCCGGGCGGTGTACGCGGGCAACATTTGCTTACCACGTCAGTGATTTACTTTCGCGCCCCCTGCCCGCATATAGATAGCCTTAACGCCAACGGAGGTTCACCATGCAAAATCAGGAACAGCAACTCATTGAAAATCTCTTTAGCCGGTTAAAACAGGCCGGTGAGCAGAGTGGCCCGCGCGATGCGGGCGCGGAACAGCTTATCCGTCAGCATCTGCAGAACCAGCCCGACGCGCCCTACTACATGGCTCAGGCGATTCTGATTCAGGAAGCTGCGCTGAAAAAGCTGAATGCCCGCATCACCGAGCTGGAAAATAACCAGGCACAGCAGCAGGCTCCGCAGCAGAGCGGCGGCTTTCTTTCCGGTTTATTTGGCGGCGGTTCGCGTCAGCAGCAACCGCAGCAGCAGCCTGGCTGGAACAGCCCGCCCCCGCAGTATGCGCAGCAGCCAGCCGCACCGGCCCGCGGCACAGGCTTTCTCGGCGGCGCGCTGCAGACGGCTGTGGGCGTGGCAGGTGGCGTGGTGATGGCGGATATGCTCACCAGCCTGTTTCATCACTCGCAGCCGGAAGAGATCGTGAATATTATCAACGAACCGGCGCTGCCGCAGGTGGATGAGAACCTGGATACGTTCAACGGCAACGACAGCAGCAATGCGTTTCTCAGTGACAACAGCAGCTGGAATGACAACAGCTTTGCCGACAACAGCGATCTGAATGATTTTGACAACGGCGGCTTTGATGATGATGACAGCTTTGTCTGATCAGCGCTGACGCAGCCACTTGTCGAGTTCGTTGGCAAACAGCTGGCGGTCACGCGGGCTCAGCGCCGCCGGGCCGCCGCTCTGAATGCCGCTGGCGCGCATCGTCTCCATAAAATCGCGCATGGTCAGGCGCTGCCGGATGGTATCAGGCGAGTAACGCTCGCCGCGCGGATTCAGCGCGGCAGCCCCTTTTTCCAGCACTTCCGCCGCCAGCGGAATGTCGCCGGTGATCACCAGCTCTCCGGGCTGCACGCGCTTCACAATTTCATTGTCCGCCACGTCAAAACCGGCCGCGACCTGCAGCGTCTTCAGAAAGGGTGAAGGCGGCACGCGCAGCGGCTGGTTAGCGACAAAGGTCACCGTCACTTTTGTCCGTTCGGCAGCGCGGTAAAGTACCTCTTTAATGACCACCGGACAGGCGTCAGCATCGACCCAGATTGACATAATGGTTTCTCTGTAATGAATCACAGGCGCGATCTTGCCGCGCTGGTCAGGAAAGGCAATCGATATTTTGCCGGCACTTGTTATTCACGACCGCTGACGTAAGCTAACCCGCAGCGAAATCAATACGATTAAGGAGAGAGCGATGCTGGAGAAAAAAATCGGCTTTATCGGCTGCGGCAATATGGCCCGGGCGATTATCAGCGGCCTGGTCAACAGCGGGCTTATCGCCCCGGCCAATATTCTGGTATGGGACCGCAAAGCGGAAACTAACCAGCAGATGGCGCAGCAGTACGGGATCAGCGCGGCGGAGAGCGCAGAAGCACTGGCGCGCGAGGCGGATATCCTGTTTGGCGCGGTCAAACCTAATGTGATTCTGAAAGTGCTCAGCGATCTGGCGGGCGTGATGAAGAAGGATGCGCTGGTGGTCTCGATTGCCGCAGGCGTGACGCTGGATTCGCTGGCCGGCGTGCTGGGTCACGATCGCAAAATTGTGCGGGTGATGCCCAATACGCCAGCGCTGGTCAATGAGGGCATGACCTCGGTGACACCTAACGTGCTGGTGGAGCCGCAGGAAGTGGACGATATCGTCGCTATTTTTGAAAGTTTCGGGAAAGCCGCCGTGGTCAATGAGTATCTGATCCACGCGGTTGTGGGCGTCAGCGGCTCTGCTCCGGCATATGTATTTATGTTTATTGAAGCGATGGCCGATGCAGCCGTGCTGGGCGGCATGCCGCGCGCGCAGGCGTATGAGTTTGCCGCGCAGGCGGTGAAAGGTGCCGCGCAGATGGTCATCGAGACGGGCACACATCCTGCTGAGCTGAAAGATCAGGTCTGCTCGCCCGGCGGCACGACGATTGAGGCGGTAAAAGCGCTGGAAGAGAATGGTTTTCGCGCGGCGGTGATGAACGCCATGCAGCGCTGCATGGCGAAGTCAGAGGCGCTGAGCAAAGCGTAATCGCAGCCCTCTTCTGCCGGCGATCCGGTCCTCTTTCCTGAACTGAGGACCGGAATTAAGCCGGGCAGTTACGCGGTGTACTGCTCATACAGCGCCACGCCCTGCGCCAGCGTCAGCGGCTGCTGCATCTGTTCGATTAGCGCGGCGGTAAGCGTGTACAATCCGGCCGAGCAGACCGCTGCAATTCTCCCCTGCTGGCAGTAGAACGCAATAAACGTCTGGTCATCCAGCGATCCCAGCAGACGATATTCATCCCACTCTTCGGCATGCCCGAGATATTCGTAACGGGTGCCGTAGTGCGCCGTCCAGAAAAAAGGTACGCGGTCGTACTCAATCTGCTTATCCAGCATATTCAGCGCGGCAATGCGCCCCTGCTGGTGAGCCACGCGATAGTGCTCAATGCGCTGTTCGCCATCAGCGGTGGGATAGGTGGCGATATCGCCGGCGACCCAGACGCTATCTGTTACCCGCAGCTGACGATCGGTCAGCAGGCTGCCATCCTCCTGCAGCGTTAAGTCATGCACAAACCCGGTTGCAGGTCTGACGCCGGTGCCGAGCAGCACCCGCCGCGCGGGCAGCGTTTTGCCTCCTTTCAGGCGTACCGCAGTGACTTCACGCTCTCCCTCCAGCGCCTCCGGCTCACCCTGCTCAAAGATAATGCCGTTGCTGCGGTGCAGCGCATAAAAATGCTCCGCTATCTCTTTGCCAAACTGTTTTACAAACGGCAGACGCTGGCGGGCAACCACGGTGACCTTTACGTCACGACTGCGCAGCGCTCCGGCAACTTCCATACCGATAAAACTGTTGCCGACAATCACCAGCTCCTGCGTTTCATCGACATCTTTCAGCAGCGCCTCAGCCTGATCGCGAGAACGCAGCAGGTGAACACCGGCCAGATCCCGGCCCGGAATATCCGGCGCCTGCGGTACGCCGCCGGTAGCCACCAGCAGCCGATCAAACCTCACCTGTTCTCCGCTCTTCAGCGTTAACGTCTTTGCACGCGCCTGCAGCTGCACCACTTCGTCCTGCAGCAGTGCGACCGGCCCCAGCACATCCTGCTCCAGCAGCGCAGGGACATCCTCAATAGCCATTTTGCCCGACGGCACAAACTTGCTGAGCGCGGTACGGTCATACGGGGCCGTGGCCTCCCGCTCGATGCGAATAATCTGTCCGCTGAATCCCTCATCGCGCAGCGTCCAGATCGCCGCGGCGCCCGCCGCTCCGCTGCCGAGAATGACATAGACTGGCGCGCGCTCTGCCGCAGCGGGTGCGGATGCCTCAGAAAGCGGCTGCTCACTGACCAGCACCTTGCCCTGCTCGATCCGCACCGGATAACGCGTCAGGTTGGCCAGCGCCAGCGGTTCACACATTTTGCCATCCTGCAGCTGAAATACCGCTTTGTGCCACGGGCAGATCAGTTTGCCGTCACAGACGGCCCCTTCCGCCAGCGGCGCGCCGGCGTGCGGGCATTTGGCCTGAAACGCCTGCACCTGATCGCCATCGCGGATCAAAATAATGTCGGTCTCGCCCACGCTGAACGGCACGGGCTGCTGCTGCGCCAGCGCGTTAAGCTCTGTGATAGATTGATAGCTCACACCTTGCTCCTTTATTATTTTCGGATGCGGGATGACAACCCCCTGCAAAGAGTAAGTGTGGCAAAGCGTGGGAAACTGGCAGGAAAAATAAAGCAAGCGGCAGCTAAGTCATTAATCAGATGCCGCTTTTATCATCAGGCGCTTTTTTTCAGGCAGGTGCTCATAAAGGTTTTGCGCGCATCGCCCGAGAGATCTTTTTCCCCGGCTGCACTGTTGCAGCTTTTCATTTTCAGCTGCTGCGGCGTCATATTGCCGAGCTTGCTCTCTTTTTTCAGGCAGTCGCTCATAAACGTTTTGCGCTCATCGCCTTTCAGATTTTGCGTGGCGGCGAGCTGATTACAGCGCGCCATCTTCTCCTGCTGCGGCGTTTTTTCTGCAGCGCTGGCGCTGCCGACGGTAAACAGCAGCGCAGCGCCAGTCAGAATCAGTAACGAATTTTTCATTGCCGGGATCTCCGTGTAGGGGGGCTTTATCAGTCTGGCACGAAAATCAGTAAAACAGCGGCAAATCGCTTACGCGCGCTTACTGGCGAGGGTATTTGAGTAATTTTTCGATGTAATTTCGCAGCAGCACCGCATTAGCGCTCTCAGCAACCGGCGCGGCGGGCGGCATCGCGTTTTTAATCGCGCTGGCGATTTGATGGTGCTGTTCCGCATCCAGCTGGCGCAGCATGGCAGTCAGTACTATCTCCAGCGCCTCGATCTGTACCACCAGATCTTTGGACGCCTCTTCTTTCTCCGCCAGCCTGAGCAGGAGTTCTGCAATCAGATTTTTCATGCAATGAACTCGATAAGGAAAGGAGTGCTGACGTTAGCACTGAGCAGAAGAAAACAACAAGCGCTTTTCCTCACTTTTGTGAATAAATAAGCCTTAAAAAAGCGTAACAATTCAACATCTAATGGCGAAACGTTTTGCTGCTGCAGGCAGCCTGCTGCAGATCCTGCTTTTTTGTCACGGTTTCAGCAAAGACCGCTTTACAGCTGATGCTATTTCCATCAATGTGAGCGCATTACAATTTCAGAGATATCATCATGACTTCTGCGCTCTCCTTAGCGGCTATTCTGGCGCGTCGCGACTGGGAAAATCCGGTTATCACCAGCCTGCACCGTCTCGATACCCATCCGCCCTTTGCCAGCTGGCGCGATGAACAGGCCGCCCGCGAGGATCGCCCGTCGCCTTCCCTGCAGTCGCTGAACGGTGAGTGGCAGTTCAGCTATTTTACCCAGCCTGAAGCGGTGCCAGAGAGCTGGCTGCAGCAGGATCTGCCGGATGCTACGGCGCTTCCGGTACCGGCTAACTGGCAGCTGTACGGTTATGATGCGCCAGTTTATACCAATGTGCAGTACCCTATTCCGGTTAATCCGCCGTTTGTGCCGCAGGCCAACCCTACCGGATGCTATTCGCTCACATTTACCGTTGATGATCGGTGGCTACAGCGGGGCCAGACGCGCATTATTTTTGACGGTGTTAATTCGGCCTGCTTTGTGTGGTGTAACGGACACTGGCTTGGCTACTCTCAGGACAGCCGTTTGCCGGCGGAATTTGACCTTAGCGCCGCGCTGCAGGCAGGCGAAAATCGCCTGGCCGTGATGGTGCTGCGCTGGTGTGACGGCAGCTATCTGGAAGATCAGGATATGTGGCGCATGAGCGGCATTTTCCGCGATGTGACGCTGCTGCATAAACCGGACGTCCGCTTCGCGGATATCCAGCTTGAAACCGTGCTCAGCCCGGAGTATTCGCAGGGTGACTTGCGCGTCAGCGTCAAGCTTGATGCCAGCCAGACCGCGCTGGCAGGCTGCCGTATTCGCGTCTCTTTGTGGCTGGGCGATACCTGCATCGGCACGCAGGAGCAGGCGCCCGGCAGCGCCATTATTGATGAGCGCGGACGCTATCCGGAGCGGGCCACGCTGCGGCTGCCGGTGAGTCAGCCACGGCTCTGGAGCGCGGAGACGCCCCACCTTTACCGCGCGGTGGTCACACTGCTGGATGCGCAGCAGCAGGTACTGGAAGCGGAAGCGTATGATGTCGGGTTCCGGCGCGTCAGCATTGAGCAGGGCCAGCTCTGCCTGAATGGCCAGCCGCTGCTGATCCGCGGCGTTAACCGCCATGAACACCATCCGGAACGCGGTCAGGTAGTGGATGAGGCCAGCATGCGCCGCGATATCGTGCTGATGAAGCGGCATAACTTCAATGCGGTGCGCTGCGCCCACTATCCTAACCATCCGCTCTGGTATCGCCTGTGCGATCGCTACGGTCTCTATGTGATGGATGAGGCAAATATTGAAACGCACGGTATGCAGCCGATGAACCGGCTCTCTGACGATCCGCGCTGGTTTGCCGCCTTCAGCGAGCGGGTTACGCGTATGGTACAGCGCGACCGCAACCACGCTTGCATTATTATCTGGTCGCTGGGCAATGAATCCGGACATGGCAGCACGCATGACGCCCTCTACCGCTGGGTTAAAAGCAGCGACACAACGCGTCCGGTGCAGTATGAGGGAGGCGGCGCAGACAGCAATGCAACCGATATTATCTGCCCGATGTATGCGCGGGTCGATCAGGATCAACCCTTCCCGGCCGTGCCCAAGTGGTCGCTGAAAAAGTGGATTGGCCTGCCGGGTGAACAGCGCCCGCTGATCCTGTGTGAATATGCGCACGCAATGGGGAACAGCTTTGGCGGCTTTGCCAGATACTGGCAGGCGTTCCGTGAGTTTCCGCGTCTGCAGGGCGGCTTTGTCTGGGACTGGGCCGATCAGAGCCTGACGCGCTACGACAGCAGCGGTAATGCCTGGCAGGCGTACGGCGGCGATTTTGGCGACACCCCTAACGATCGTCAGTTCTGCATGAATGGCCTGGTCTATGCTGACCGCTCGCCGCACCCCGCCCTGTTTGAGGCGCAGCGCGCGCAGCAGTTTTTCCGCTTTGACCACGACGCCACGCAGCCGGGCCGCATCACCGTTACCAGTGAATATCTGTTCCGGCACAGCGACAACGAGCAGCTGCGCTGGTGCATTGAGCAGGACGGCGTGCCGGTCGCGACCGGCACGGTGCCGCTCGATATTGCGCCGCAGGGCAGTCAGCAGATTGAGATTGCGCTGCCGTCAGGCCTGCAGGGTGCCGCGTGGCTGAATGTTGCGGTGCATCAGCCGGACGCTACCGCCTGGTCCGACGCTGACGCCCGCGTGGCGTGGGATCAGTGGCAGCTGCCTGCCGCGCTGCCGCTGCGCCTGCCGGCGATTGGCGACAGTGCGCCGCAGCTGCTTATGCAGCCGGAGGAGATTGAAGTGGCGATCGCGCAGCAGCGCTGGCGCTTCTCGCGCCTCAGCGGTGAGCTGACCGCGTGGCTGGTGGGTGAGCAGCAGACCCTGCTGACGCCGCTGCAGCCCTGCTTTGTCCGCGCGCCGATTGACAACGATATCGGCACCAGTGAAGCAGCCAGCGTGGATCCCAACGCCTGGGTCGAACGCTGGCGGCGCGCCGGCTACGAAGAGCTTGAACCGGTGCTGCTGGCAATGCAGGCCGACAGCCTGGCGCACGGGGTACAGATTGAAAGCTGGCATCAGTGGCGCGTGCAGGAGCAGGTCTGCTTTACCACGCACCAGCGCTACTTTATCAGCGCCCGCGGTGAGGTTACGCTTTCCCTGACGGTGGAGCAGGCCGCCGGATTACCGCCGCCGGCGCGTATCGGCTGGCGCTGCCAGCTGGCGCGCTCGCCGGAGCAGGTCAGCTGGCTGGGTCTGGGTCCTCACGAAAACTATCCGGATCGCCAGCTGGCAGCGCAGTTCTCCCGCTGGCAGCTGCCGCTTGCCGATCTTACCACCGACTATGTTTTCCCCGGTGAAAACGGCTTGCGCTGCGGTACCCGGCAGCTCGACAGCGGCAGCTGGCAAATCAGCGGTGATTTCGCCTTTTCACTCAGTCGCTACAGTCTTGAGCAGCTGCGCGATACGTCACATCGTCATCTGCTGCAACCGGAAACAGGCTGCTGGCTGCATCTTGATGGTTTTCATATGGGAGTTGGCGGCGATGACTCCTGGAGCCCGAGCGTCAGCCCGGAATTCCTGCTGACGCAGCAGCGCTGGCAGATGACGCTGACGCTGCATCAGGACGATCGGCAAATGTGAAAAAATATGACGAAACGTTGCTGACAAGCTTAAGGCGCGCAACTATGTTTAAAAAATAACCAGACGCGCGGCCACGTTTGCGGGCATGCCGTTCAGGTTCTGTTGCTGCCGCCCTCTGGCGGCACGCCGTGTTGTCTCTGCGGAGGTCAGCCATGAGAACCTATCCTGACAGCGCCAGTCGGGCGATTACCGACTATTTCAACACGCCTGCCTGGCACCTGCCGCATGAGAGCGATCTGCTGGCAGCTATTATGCGGGAACTGATGGCCGAGGGGCAGCCTGCGACCAGTAAAGCGGTTGTTGCGCGGGTCATTGAGAAGCTGGAGTTTGAGGGCGATGAGCAGCGTCTGCAGAGCTACCGGACGCTGCTGGCGCAGCTACTGGGCAGCAGCGAGCCGGGTGCCTGAGGGATGATTTATTTTGCGACCCGCAGCTGATCGGCTTCGCTGACGACGGCTTTACCGCTCTGACGATGGTAGAGGCAGAGTTCACGTCCGGTGCGGTTTTTCATGTGCTTTTGCGGATAGCGTCCCTGCAGCAGCAGCGCGTCATAACCGGTGCGGTCGTCAAACTGCACCGGCTTACCCACAATTTTCGCCTGCGCCAGCGTACTGGCCAGCAGGCACGCCTGACGGCTCTGCTGCTCATTTTCCTGCCAGGCAGCTTCGCCGGATGCATGCGCCAGCGGAGCCAGCAGCGTTAACAGCAGAAAGCCTGAAAATCTTTTCATCATTACCTCTTGTTGCAGTAGCGCGTTCGCCGGTTAAAAAAATTCCCGCCGCAGCGGGAAGAAACAAGACGAACAGTGCATGTCTGAGATGACGAGGCGATCTCTGTTTGTCAGAGTATCCTCGCCGCCGGGCATGACAACCCGATGACAGTCGCGTGTCCGTCTGGTGTCAGCCGCAGTAGACGCGGGTGATATTGCCCTCTTTATCGCCCATAAAATTGAGCCGGTGCAGATTAAAGTCCATTGTGACGGCACCGTTCCAGGGGATCGCGCGTACCGGACCCGCAAATTTCTGACTGCCGATCGCTGTCAGTGGCTGGCCAATAAAGTTCTGATACTGCGATGCGCGACACTGGTCGGTTTCCGGATCCACGCTGGCCGCAGCCTGGGTACTGGTTTTGCCGGCAGACTGACAGGCGCTTAAGGCCATGGCAGCGGTTAGCAACAGGATTTTTCCACAATGCGTCACAACTCTCTCCTTCTGAACAGATAACTACGTCGCCTCTGAGAGTAGCAAAGCGCGGCGCCTAAACGAACGCTACCGGCCGAAAAAAATGCCCGTTTACACGCCGGAAACGGCTATTTTCTGCGGCCAGTTTAGGATTAATCGCACTAAATGACTCACTTTTGCCCAGAAAAAAACTATCATTTCTAAGAATCATCTGAGGAGGCTTACTATGGAACTCATGATTTTTATCGGCTGCGCTATTCTGATGACGTTCGTGGCCGTTCGCGTTCGTTAACGCGCTGGCCGGTGACCGCCAGGCACGCCCGTCGGGTATCTGCCCGCCGTGCCTGGTTTTTATTGTAAAGCTCAGGTGGTACTGAAATCTGAGATCGCGCACCTCGACAGCACTCAGCGCCATTGCTACTATGCCATTCCCCCTGCCCGCTGAGTCGCCTATGGATACTCAATCCGACAAAGTCACCTTAACCCTGTTTTATGCGGGCTGCTTTGTTGTCTATTACCTCGTAACGATGCTGATCACGCTCTTTCCCAAC
Organism: Pantoea sp. UBA7232; assembly: GCF_002473195.1. Lineage (NCBI taxonomy): Bacteria > Pseudomonadati > Pseudomonadota > Gammaproteobacteria > Enterobacterales > Erwiniaceae > Pantoea > Pantoea sp. UBA7232. The sequence continues at coordinate 14,712 of NZ_DKTK01000006.1, read as the reverse complement.
TATAGTGCGTTGCGGAATGATGGCCTGCTGGTGCCGGTTCTCTGCCTGTTTGAGTTCGCCGTGATCTATCCACTCTACCGCTTTTATTGTCAGCGGCGCAGCGATATTCCGCTGGGTGCCCTGCGCCCTCTGCAGACGCTGCTGTTTATTGGAGCCCTGTTTCTGCTGATGGTGGCTCAGACGCAGTTTTTACAGCCGGAGGGCTGGCTGATTGAGCAGAGCCAGCAGGGGCGCAACTCCATGCTGATTTTGCTGCTGACGGCAGTACTGCTGGCGCCGGTATTTGAAGAAGTGCTGTTTCGCGGCTTCCTGCTGCAGGCGTTTCTGATCTGGGCACCCCGCAGCCGCTTCGCCTGCATGCTGCTGACGTCGCTGCTGTTTGCGGCGCTGCACACGCAATATGTGCACTGGGAAACGCTGGTAGCGCTGACGCTCTTTTCGCTGCTGCTCTGCTATGCGCGCCTGCGCAGTAATAACCTCGCCCTGCCCATTTTCCTGCATACGCTGAATAATCTGATTGCGATCCTGCCCGCCTGGTTCTTTGCCTGATCGGCTTCACTGTTTACCTGGGCACTCCTCTGCCGCCGCGCATTTTCAGTTACTATCACGCTTACACGTGAAGGGATGATGGGACGGAAAAATGATTACAATGCTGGATGTGGCCCGGAAGGCTGGCGTCTCTAAAGCCACCGTATCGCGCGTGCTGGCGGGTACGCGCTACGTCAGTAAAGCGACGCAGCAGAAAGTGTTTCAGGCGATCGAAGAGACCGGCTATCGCCCTAACCTGCTGGCACGCAGTCTGGCAACGCAGAAGTCACAGAATATTGGTCTGATTGTCACCCACTCCCTGTTCAACGGCCCCTATTTCAGCGAGCTGCTTTATCAGACTGCCACCCTGACCAATAACTACGGGCGCCAGCTGATCCTGGCGGACGGTAAAACCAGCGCCGACGATGAACGGGCGGCAATTGAATTTCTGCTCGATCTGCGCTGTGACGCGATCATTATCTATCCGCGCTTTCTGGATACGGCCGCGCTGGAAGCGCTGATTAAGCAGCACGCCATTCCGATTATGGTGGTGAACCGGCAGCTGACACAGCATGCAGAACACTGCGTCTGGGCCACACATCAGCAGAATACCTTTGATGCCGTACGGTATCTGATCCAGCGCGGGCATCAGGATATCGCGTTTATTACTGGCCTGCCGGGCTCGCCCACCGCTGCCGCACGGCTGGCGGGCTATCAGCAGGCGCTGGCTGCTCATCAGCTGCCCTTTGAGCCTGCCCGGGTCATCCAGGGCGCATGGACCTCGCTCAGCGGTCAGCTGGCCACACAGCAGCTGCTGGCGTCGCAGATCGCGTTCAGCGCGCTGATGGCGAGTAATGACGATATGGCGATGGGCGCGGCACTGGCGCTGCACGAGGCTGGAAAACGGCTGCCGCAGGATGTCTCTCTGGTGGGTTTCGATGACATTAATATGGCCGCCTTTTTTCTGCCGCCGCTGACCACGGTACATGTGCCGGTTGCTGAAATGATCCAGCACACGCTGGCGCAGCTGGTCGCCATGCTGGAGGGCAAGCCGGTTAGCGTGTTACCGCCCTTTAGCGGGCGGCTGATTGAACGCGCGTCGGTTGCTGACGGACCCGCGCGGCGCGATCAGTAGCTGACCGCGTCGTCGAGCGTAGCGCCGTTGCTGGCAATAAGCTGCTGATACCAGAAAAAGCTCTTTTTACGATAGCGCGCCAGATCTTTCAGGTCATGTTCATCGCGGTTTACATAGATAAAGCCGTAGCGTTTACCGATCCCCTGATGGGTACTGACCAGATCGATCGCTGACCAGGGACAGTAGCCAAACAGCACCACGCCATCCGCAATCGCCAGCCGCAGCTGCCGCAGATGATCGCGCAGATAGGCGATACGATAATCGTCATGTACTTTGTTGCCCGCTTCCAGCGTATCAAAGGCGCCCAGGCCATTTTCCGTGACAATCAGCGGCAGCGCATAGCGCGCGTAGATCTCACGGGCGGTGATGCGAAAGCCGACCGGATCGATATACCAGCCAAACTGATTCTGCGACAGATGCGGATTATTGCAGCCGACATACACCGTGCTGTCGATGCCCGCCATCTGCTGATCCGCTTTCTGCTTACTGTTGAGTTCACCGCGTGCCGCATCCGGCAGGTCAGCGCTGACGGTAGCGGAGGCGTAGTAGTTAAACGCGATAAAATCGGGTTTGCCCGCTGCAATGATCGCCATATCATCCGCCGCAATCTCCGGCAGCCAGCCACGCTGCTGTAAAAAGGCCCACACCACCGCGTTGTAACGTCCGTGTACCGCAAGATCGAGATAGAGCCAGTTACGAATGGCTGAAAAATTATCGGCGGCCAGCACATCTTCCGGCCGTGAGCTGGCGGCGTAAACGCAGGAGATATTCGGTGCCGGGCCGATTTTTGCACCCGGCAGACGCTGATGACAGGCGATCATCGCCTGCGCCTGCGCCAGCATCATATGGTGATTCTGCTGATAGAGGCTGCGCTGCACATCTTCTGTGCCCTCTGCCAGCGTGCCGATGACCTCGCCCTTGAGGATCATCATGTTCTGCTCATTGATGGTCAGCCAGTATTTTACCTGCTTGCCATAGTGTTCAAAGCAGGTGACGGCAAAGCGCTCAAACGCTGCGACAGTGCGCCGGTTTGACCAGCCGCCCGCCTGCTGCAGCGCCCACGGCAGATCAAAATGGTAGAGCGTGACCAGCGGTTCAATGCCGTGCCGGCAGATTTCATCAATCAGCTGCTGGTAAAACGCCACGCCAGCCGGATTAAGCTCGCCGTCGCCGTCAGGGTAAAGACGACTCCAGGCAATCGAAAACCGGTAGGTTTTCAATCCCATTTCGGCCAGCAGCGCAATATCCTCTTTAAAGCGGTGATAGTGATCGCTGCAGACGGTAAAGTCAGTGACGTTATCGCTGAAGCGCGCGTGGTCGATGACTGACGGTCCTTTGCCATCCGTATTCCATGCGCCCTCAACCTGATACGCCGACGTTGATGCGCCCCAGAGAAATCCATCCGGAAACGCACCGGGATTATGATGCTGCATAGCTGCTCCTTACTGTTGCGCCGCCAGTTCACGACGCAGCTGAATGATCTCTTCCGCCAGTTCGCGACAGAGCATGGCGTTCATCAGATGATCCTGGGCATGTACCATAATTAAATTGACCGGAATTTTGCCGCAGCCCTCATCAGCACCAATCAGTTCGGTCTGGATACGATGCGCCGCTTTTGCCGCCTGCGTGGCGGCCGTGAGCTGTGCGTCCGCTTCACTCCACGCCTGATTACGCGCCGCACGCAGCGCCTGCATGGCGCAGGAGCGCGCCTCTCCCGCCTGAATGATCAGCTCCATTACCGTGGTTTCATCAATTTCCATCATGACTCCTTAGCCAGTTGTGCCGCTGCGGCCTGCTCCTGCTCCTGTTGCAGCAGCTGGCGCTCATACATTTTGAAAAACGGGTAGTAGATAAGCGTGGCAATCGCCACCAGCACGGCGATCAGCACGATCACGCGCCAGTCCCAGCCGGTTGACCAGGCGGCACCAATCGGAGCGGGCGTGGTCCACGGTGCCAGTGAGACAACGTGATTAATCAGGTTAGTTTTGGTGGCGGTCCAGGCGATCACGGCGTTAACCAGCGGCGCAAGCAGAAACGGAATAAACAGGATGGGATTCATCACCACCGGTGAGCCAAATATTACCGGCTCGTTGATGTTAAACATGCTGGGCACAATGCTCAGTTTGCCAATTGAGCGCAGGTGCGCTGAACGGCTGCGCAGATAAAGCAGCACCAGCCCCATAGTGGAACCCGATCCGCCTATCACAATGAAAAACTGCCAGAAAGGTTCAATAAACACGTGCATGACCGGCTCACCGGCGTTCAGCGCCTGCTGATTCAGCCCGAGATTGGTCAGCCAGAACGCCTGCAGAATGCCCCCGACGATCACCGCACCATGAATGCCGGCAAACCACAGCATATGGCACAAAAGCACCGCAATCAGTACCGCGGGCAGTGAATCAGATGCGGAGATGACCGGCGCGAAGATGGCCATAATCGCCTGTGGCAGCAGCATGCCAAACTGCGCCTGCACCCACAGGCTGAGCGGAAATAGCGTGAGAAAAATGGCGACAATCGGGATCAGCAGATCAAACGACTGGCGGATTTTTGGCGGAACCTGCTCTGGCAGCTTAAAGCCAATATGGTGTTTCTGCAGGAAATGCATCATTTCTGTGGCAAACAACGCCACCAGAATCGCCGTGAAGATCCCTTCACCACCCAGCGAGCCTACCGGCAGCATCTTATCGCTCTGGGGAGCTGCCACCACCAGAAAAGCCATCAGCGACAGGCTGGCCGCCATAAAACCGTTCATTTTGTAGCTGGTGGCAAGGTTATAGGCGATAGCGCTGGCGATGTAGAGCGCCATAATACCCATCGTCATGTTGTAGGGCATCATGATCTGCGCTTCATGCGCCTGCACCATACCCAGCCACCATTGTGCGAAGGCCCATGAACTGTCGGCAGAGAATGGCGGATGGGCAAACAGCAGCATAAACGAGCCGACAATCAGAAACGGCATAGAAGCGATGAAACCATCGCGAATTGCGATGACGTGACGCTGGCTGGAGAGGCGTCCGGCGAATGGGCTGATGCGGTTTTCAATGACGCCAAATAAAGATTCACTGATGCTGCTCATGGGCAAGCTCCTTGCAACAGGCAACAAGAGAATTAACCTGCGCAACAGTTGCGCAGGCGGAAGAATTATTTGAGTGCGGGCGTTATTTTCAGGGGTGAATCAGTTTTAATGAATCTGCTAATATTTTTTCGCCGTTCATCATGCCGTAATCCATGCTATTTATAACGGCAATAGGCTTATTAAGCTGCTGGGCTATCGGGGCGAAATCAGCCAGTTTATATTTGATTTGCGGACCAAGCAGGCAGCAATCAACGCCCTGAATTTGTTCGTTAAACTCCTCTATTCCGACCGCTTTTATCTCAACATCAACACCCTGCTCTTTTGCCGCTTTTTCCATTTTCTGTACCACCATGCTGGTGGACATTCCGGCGGCACAGCACAGTAAAATCTTTGGCATGTTCGTTTCCTTTGAATGGTGTTTAATTAACGAATACACAGCCAGAAGATTTTCTGCAACCGGTTTCAGATCTGGATACAGAAAGTGTGAGAAATATCAAAACTCAATCCGGATAAATTAACTGGCAAAGAAATAGTGCAGGATGGTGATTATATTGTGGTAGGGGCATAATCATCTGAAACCGCCGCCTGGCCGTCGCCGCAGCATCGGTTAGCTGCAGCAGAACGTGCCGGACGGCTAGCGCTGTCAGGAGATAGCAGAATCTTTATGTTTATCCGCTTCGAAGTGGCTTTTGAACTGCTCATAAATGGAGATCATATTTGACGCATCGCCATGCAGAGGGCTTAATTTTCCGGCACGGACCAGCTCGATAACCAGCTGCAGTGCAGCCTGTTTTGGACTGCTGGCAGGATGGGCAATATCAGACATGCTTTTCTCACTCGTTTAATAGGGGTCAGCTGCACAGTTTAGCCTGGATTGTGCCGGGTTTGGATGCGCAGCGCGCTGCTGGCAGACCGTTCGGATAAAAAAGCCGCTCAGGGTGTTCATTGACCTGTGAGGCAATTGTCTATACTGGATCAAAAAAGGGAACACACAGCCACACATTCCGTACCAGCGCGAAGGTGTTAAAGGAGCCCGGTTATGCTGATTGGTTTTGTTTTATTAGTGAGTGCCTGCGGGCACGATGCCTGTGACGCGTTGCCGGTATCAGAGCGTATTTATCCGACAAAAACGGCCTGTGAAACCATGGCCAATCGTATCTACAAAGTCCGTCCTAACGTGGTCTTGCTGTGCGGCGAGGTTCATCGCTGAATTGAGGCCAGGATTTACTGCTTTGCTCACATTTTAGCCAGTCGCCATTGCAAGCGCTGGCAATAAGGTTCAAAATATAAGCTGTTTTACACTATCATCGTTGTGAATCCCATGAAGAAATCGCGCCCCCGCCGTCCTGCCGGACGCTGGGTTTATTACATTTTGTATGACGGTATCCTCTGGCCCTGCCCGGTGCGCTGGGAGTGGGAAAATGGCTTCGATGGCTGGCTTCCCTTCTACTATTCACCCACGTTTGAGTTTGTGGCGGGCGATCCGCGCAAGGCGTATCGTATTGCGCGCAGCAGCCTGCGTAACGTGCGTGAAGCGCTGCATGATGCGGAGTATGCCTGAGTGCAGAAACAATGATGCGCCCGCAGGCGCATCGTTAAAACATTGACCGTTGCGCGGTGCGCAATCAGTTATTCAGCGTGTAATCCAGCGTGATTTCCGCATTCAGCAGCTGCGATACCGGGCAGCCCGCTTTCGCTTTCTGAATAATCTCGTCAAAGGCATCTTTATCCACGCCCGGCAGCGACACCGTGCTGGTCAGTGCCACTTTAGTAATGGCAAAGCCTTCGCCTTTTTTGTCCAGCGAGACATCGGCGGTGGTGTCGATGCTCTCCGGCTTATGGCCGGCATTGCCCAGCATCAGCGACAGCGCCATGGAGAAACAGGCAGCGTGTGCGGCACCAATCAGCTCTTCCGGGTTAGTCCCTTTCCCGCCTTCAAAGCGCGTATTAAAACCATACGGCTGCTGACTCAGTACGCCACTCTCTGTGCTGACGGTACCTTTACCTTTGATGTCACCTTCCCAATGGGCCGATCCTTTCTTGTGAATGGTCATGTCATTCCTCCTGTTAGTGGACAGCACTGAGTATAGACAACCCGCTCTGTTTTGCCTGGCTCAGCGCACCGCGCGCGGGCGCGCGGGCTGTAAACCCGCCTCGCTCAGCAGGGCGTTAGCCTGTACCAGCGAATCCTGTGTGATATCCGCGATCGATTTTGCGCCGGTCAGCGTCATCGCGACCCGCATCTCTTTTTCAATCAGCGTCAGCAGATTCTCTACGCCGCGCTGGCCGTGTATGGCGAGCGCATAGATAAAGGCGCGTCCCAGCAGCACGCTGTCGGCACCCAGCGCCAGCATGCGCACCACATCCAGACCGCTGCGAATGCCGCTGTCTGCCAGAATGGTGATATCGCCTTTAACCGCATCGGCGATGGCCGGCAGCGCACGCGCTGACGAGAGCACGCCATCGAGCTGACGTCCGCCGTGGTTGGAGACCACGATGCCATCAGCGCCAAAGCGCACCGCATCGCGCGCATCCTCCGCATCCAGGATGCCTTTAATCACCATCGGTCCCTCCCAGAAATCGCGGATCCACTCCAGATCCTGCCAGGAGATCGAGGGATCGAAATTGTTAGCCAGCCAGCCAATGTAATCCTCCAGGCCGGTGGGTTTGCCGAGATAAGCTGAAATGTTGCCCAGATCGTGAGGCCGGCCGTGCAGCCCGACGTCCCACGCCCACTGCGGGTGGGTGGCTGCCTGCCAGTAGCGGCGCAGCGCAGCGTGCGGCCCGCTCATGCCGGAGTGCGCATCGCGATAGCGCGCCCCCGGCGTGGGCATATCGACGGTAAACACCAGCGTGGTGCAGCCGGCTGCTTTGGCGCGCTCCAGCGCGTTACGCATAAATCCGCGATCGCGCAGCACATAGAGCTGAAACCACATCGGCCGGTTGATGGCTGGCGCCACCTCTTCGATAGGACAGAGCGAGACGGTAGAGAGCGTAAAGGGGATCCCCTTCTGTGCCGCTGCCCGCGCCGCCTGCACCTCCCCCCGGCGCGCATACATGCCGCATAACCCCACCGGCGCCAGCGCCACCGGCATCGCCAGCGTCTCATTAAACAGCCGGGTTTCCAGACTCAGCGCGGACATATTTTTCAGCACCCGCTGACGCAGCGCGACGTCTGAAAGGTCAGCCACGTTGCGCCGCAGCGTATGCTCAGCATAGGCACCGCCATCCAGATAGTGAAACAGGAACGGAGGCAAAATGCGCTGCGCTGCGGCGCGATAGTCACTGGCAGCAGAGATAATCATCAGGTGTTCTCCTTACGGGTCGCTGCCGTTTCGCCCGGCAGGCGGGTGATGCGCGCCTGACGCGCTTCATCTTCATGCAGCGTTTTCATCGTGGTATGGACAAAGCCGAGGTGATCCATCGCCGCCTGACGCGCGGCGGCGGCATCGCCTGCCATCACCGCATCAAACATTGCCTGATGCTGCTCATTAAGGCGGTTAAAAATCACCGGCTGGGTATACATGCGCTGACGGCTGTGCAGTACCGATGACTGCAGCAAATCGAAAAAGCCGCGCATGGTCTGCAGTAAGACCAGATTGTGTGAAGCCTCTGCGATGGCGAGATGAAAACGCAGATCGGCCTGCGCGGCGAGATCGGGATCGCCGCAGTCGTTCAGCCGCAGCAGCGCATCAAAGGCGTAGCGCAGTTTTTCTTTATCCGCTTCCGTTGCGCGCAGCGCGGCGTGCCAGGCGGTACTGGCCTCAATGGCGTGGCGCGCCTCCAGAATATCCCAGCGGTAATCGGGATCGGCCGCCAGCAGCTGATGCATCGGCTCGACGATACGCTGTTCTGACCAGGGCTCCGGCGGCTGGCACAGCCAGGTGCCGCCGCCGCGTTTGCTGATCAGCACGCCGCTGTTAATCAGCTGCTGAATCGCCTCGCGCAGGGAGGAGCGCGAGACGCCCAGCAGCGCCGCCAGCTGGCGTTCGCCCGGCAGCCGCATGCCGGGCGTCAGCTGCTGCGCGCCGATCCAGGCGCTGAGACGTTCGCGCAGCGGCGCGCTCACGGGATCATCCACGTCAGCACGTAGGCCTGCAGCGTGGTGATCACCCCGACCATGCAGGTAAAAATCAGGCTGTGTTTCACGGTAAAGCGGAACAGATCGGACTCTTTCCCCACCAGCCCGACCGCCGCGCAGGCGATCGCAATCGACTGCGGCGATATCATCTTACCGGTCACGCCGCCGGTGGTATTAGCGGCCACCAGCAGGATATCAGAGACGCCGATTTGCTGGGCCGTGGTCGCCTGCAGCGCGGCAAACAGCGCGTTGGAGGAGGTGTCCGATCCGGTCAGAAACACGCCCAGCCAGCCGAGAAACGGTGAGAAAAAGGTAAACGCCTGCCCGGTGTGCGCCAGCGCCAGCGCCAGCGTAGCAGAGAGCCCGGAGTAGTTAGAGATAAAGGCAAACGCCAGCACCATGCCGATAGAGTAGATCGGCAGCGCCAGCTCTTTCAGCGTCTCTGCGAACGTCTGCAGCGCCGCGCGCGGTTTCATCCGCAGCCAGAGGATCGACAGCAGTGCCGCAACCAGAATCGCCGTGCCGGTGGCTGAAACCACATCGAATTTAAACAGTGCAGCGTACGGCGTGGCCTGACTCACCACCGGCGGCATCCGCGCCACCAGCTCATGCAGCAGCGGTACCGGCACGGTAAAGACCCAGTCATAGAGTGCGCCGCCTTTGGCAAACAGCGCCTTGAACGGCGGAATACTCCACAGCGTCACCGTCGCGGTAAGGAACAGAAACGGCATCCATGCGCGCACAATCTGCGCCAGCGTATAGCGCTGCGCTCCGGGCATGGCGTCAGCTGCATCGCGCTCTTCAAAACGGAAAATGCGTACCGGCTTCCAGCGACGTAAAAACAGCGTCAGACAGATCAATGAGGCGAGCGAGGAGATAATATCGGGCAGCTCCGGCCCGAGGAAGTTGGAGCTCAGGAACTGAGCAATGGCAAACGATCCTCCCGCCACGATCACCGCCGGCCAGGTCTCTTTCACCCCGCGCCAGCCATCCATGATCGCCATAATCCAGAACAGCACAATCAGCGTCAGAAACGGCAGCTGTCGCCCGGCCATCTGGCCAATCTGAAAGCTGTCCAGCCCGGTGACCTGCCCGGCCACAATAATCGGAATCCCCATCGCGCCGAACGCTACCGGCGCCGTATTGACAATCAGACAGAGGCCCGCCGCATAGAGCGGTTTGAAGCCCAGCCCGACCAGCAGCGCAGCGGTAATGGCCACCGGCGCACCAAACCCTGCCGCCCCTTCCAGGAAGGCGCCAAAGGCAAAACCGACGATCAGCATCTGCAGGCGCTGATCCGGCGTGATCGACAGGATCGACGCGCGAATAATGTCGAACTGCCCGGTTTTAACCGAGATCTTATACACAAACACGGCGGCAATGATGATCCAGGCGATCGGCCACAGGCCATAGAAAAAACCATACACCGCCGACGCCAGCGCCTGCCCCACTGGCATGCCATACAGCAGCAGCGCCACCAGCAGCGCCAGCACAACGGTCGCCGTGCCCGCCTGGTAGCCTTTGAGCTTGAGTTTAATCAGCGCAAAAAAGAAAAAAACAATCGGTATCACTGCGACCAGGCTGGAAAGCCATAGATTATTAAGCGGATCATAATTTTGCTGCCATACCTGCATGCCATTATCTCCGGAGGAGTGAAACCGGCACGGTGCAGCAAAACATGCACCGTGCAACAGTGCCCGTGACGCGCTGAAAGTGGTCGGACCGCATTCAGGAAACCGGGCTTATGGCGTCAGATAGTTAATGCGTTGTTAACTGAAAGCAACGCATTGCGGGAGAATTTTGCAGCAGTGTGACCGGGCAAAAAGGTTTTAACGCTTTTGGTAGGACCAATCAGCGCGACACGTGAGTAAATGCGCCGGTATAGCTGTGCGGATGAAAGCGCAGGTTCAGCGCAATCAGGCCCAGCGTAATCATACCCTGCATCAGCCAGACGCTGGAGAAGCTGCCGCTGAACGCCTGCAGCTGGCCGGCGACAAACGGCATGCAGCCGGCAATGATAAACCCGGCGCCCTGCATAAATGCCACCAGGCGTGCGCCCGCCTGCGGGTGTGGCAGGTGATCAAGTGCCAGCACCATCGTCAGCGGAAACGCGGCACCCAGGCCAAACCCGGCCACTGCGGCCCAGCACCAGGGGGCGAACTGCGGCGCAACCAGCAGGCCAGCCATACCGGTCAGCTGACAGAGCAGGCTGAAAATCAGCGGCGGACGCCGGTCGGTGTGGCGGGCCAGCAGCGGCATCAGCAGCGCACCGATAACCTGACACAAAATCATTACGCCAAGCAGTGAACCGCCCGCCTGTTCACTCCAGCCGGCCTGCTGATACGCGTCCGGGAGCCACGCCACGCAGGTGGCGTAGCCGCCGTTTACCAGGCCAAAGCTCAGCGCCAGCGACCAGGCGCGCGGCGTGCGCCACAGCGGGGGCAGCGCCGGTGCCGGCTGCGTCGCCGTCGCCGGCAGCCTTATCCGCAGCCAGAGCAGCAGGGCCAGCAGCGCCGGTAAAGCCCAGCTGCTTAACGCCAGCGTCCAGCCCATTCTGGCGCTGATCCAGGGCGTCAGCGTCGCCGCCACCCCGCCGCCGCCCATCAGCGCCCCCGCCCACAGCCCGGTTACGGCAGCGCTGCGCTGTGCAAAACGCTGGCGGATCACACCCGGCATCGCCATCTGCACCACGCCAGCACCGAGGCCCGCAACCAGCGCGCTGGCGACCAGTCCGCTGCCGCTGCCGGTAGCTGCACGCGCCAGCAGCGCCAGCAGCAGCAGCAGTAATCCCGCCTGCAGCAGGCGCTGCAGCGCAATACGCTGTAAAAGCGATGCGCTCAGCAGCGCCACCGCGCCCATCATGATCATCGGCACCGCCGGCAGCAGCGACGCCGCCAGCGGTGACAGGCCGATCGCCTGGCGCAGCTGACCGAGCAGCGGGCTGACCGACGTCAGCAGCGGACGCATATTCAGTCCGGCCAGGATCAGGGCGGCCAGCGTCAGCGAATTTCTGTTCATAAACACTCTCAGTGTTAAAAGATTGCCAGCATCGCAGTAGTAGTTACTATTGGGAAATAAAATAATGCCATAGCGAACAGTGGAAAAATGAATCGTCAGCCTATGTTTACGCCTCAGCAGCTGCTGAGCTTTGTTGCCGTCTGCGAAACCGCCAGCTTTACCCGAGCCGCCGGGCGGGTTCATCTTTCTCAGTCCACCGTCAGCCAGCAGGTGCGCCGGCTGGAGGAGATGCTCGGCAAAGCGCTGCTGGTACGCACGTCACATCAGGTTACGCTGACCGAAGAGGGTGAAAAGATGCTGGCCTACGCGCGCCGCATCATTACGCTTAACGGTGAAGCGTGGGATGTCCTGGGCGATACCTGGCGAGACGGCGTTCTGCGGCTTGGCGTACCGGAAGATTTTGCAGCGCCGACCGCCGGGCTGCTGGCGGATTTCAGCCGGGCACACCCGCAGCTGCGTCTTGATGTTATGAGCGGCATGTATGTTGATCTGCACCGTGCATGGCTGCGTGAAGAGCTGGATATCATGCTCATCAAGCAGCCCGGCGGCGAGCGTCCCCTCGCCTCGCGCCCTGAGCCGCTGCTCTGGCTCGATAGCCAGGCTCATCCCTGCTTTACCCGCTCGCCGGTCCCGCTGGTGGTATTCCCGCAGCAGGGGCTCTACCGGGAGGAGATGTGCCAGGCGCTGGACCAGCTGGCGCGCAGCTGGCGCATCAGCTACAGCAGTGCCAGCCTGGCGGCGCTCGCCAGCGCCAGCGAAGCCGGACTGGGCCTGACGCTACTGCCCGCCAGCTGCCGTCTCCCCGGCCATCGCGTGCTGGACCTCGCCGAGGGTCTGCCGCCGGTCACACATTTTGAGCTGGCGCTGTTCTGCCGTCTGCCGCAGGATGCGCTGCAGCAGACGCTGGCGCAGGCGCTGGCTGAGTTCTGCCATCTGCAGTGGCAGTGATTTTTCCACTGCCGGGCAGTGGCAAATATCGCAGCGGCGGCGCGGCAGATTTGTCAGATTAGGGTTTTCCCTGCGATCCGGAGCCTTTTATGTCCGTTACCTCTGCCAGCCGTCGTTCTTTTCTCAGCCAGGGCGTTCGCCTGACCGCCGCCGGAAGCCTGCTGGCTGCCGGTATGAGTCGCGCCGCGCCGTTACCCGCTCTTCCAGCCTGTCAGACTGCGGTACCCCCGCCTGACGCTGCTTACTATCAGCTCTGCAACGTGCGTCTTGAAGAGGCGTTTGAACGCGAAGGCGGCGAGGTGATCGCCACCCGCACCGCGTGCTACAACCTCACGATTAAAGAGGGGCTGTTTGTCGCGATTGAGCCAGCCAGCACGCCACGCAACGCTGCGCTGCCGCAGTGGGATGCACAGGGCGCGCTGCTGCTGCCCCGCACCCGTGATATGCATATCCACCTTGATAAGACGTTTTACGGCGGCCCGTGGCAGGCTCCGCGCCCGCGTCAGGGCAAAACCATTATGGATATGATCGCCCGGGAAGAGGTGCTGATCCCGCAGCTGCTCCCCACTTCACAGGCGCGTGCCGAAGCGCTGATTGCCCTGCTGCAGAGTAAAGGCACCACCGAAGCGCGCAGCCACTGCAACATCGATCCGGTCAGCGGCCTGCAGAGCCTGGCGCACCTGCAGCAGGCGCTGGCACAGCATCCCGATTTCCGCTGCGGAATTGTTGCCTTTCCGCAACACGGCCTGCTGCACTCAAAGGTTGATCGGCTGATGCGCGAGGCGATGCAGCCGGGCGTCACGCATGTGGGCGGCCTCGATCCGACCAGCGTTGATGGCGCAATGGAAGCGTCGCTTGATGCGATGTTTCAGATAGCGCTCGACTATCAGCGCGGCGTGGATATCCATCTGCACGAAATCAGCGCGGCGGGCGTAGCGGCTATTCAGTACATGATTGATACCGTTGCCCGTCATCCGCAGCTTAAAGGGCGCGTAACGCTGAGCCACGGCTTTGCACTGGCCACGCTGGAAGGAGATGCGCTGGATCGGATGATTGCCGGCATGGCGGAGCAGCAGATTAGCCTGGCGTCCACCATTCCGATCGGCAGACTGACCATGCCGCTGCCGCAGCTGCAGGCGGCAGGCGTCAACGTGATGACCGGCACTGACAGCGTGATCGATCACTGGTCCCCTTTTGGCACCGGCAGCATGCTGGAAAAAGCCAATCTCTATGCTCAGCTTTACCGCGGCTCTGATGAGTATGGGCTAAGCCGCGCGCTGCATATCGCAACCGGAGGTATTCTGCCGCTCTCTAATCAGGGCGTGCGGCAGTGGCCTGCGCTGCAGGATGAAGCCAGCATGATGCTGGTGTCAGCCAGCTGCTCTGCTGAAGCCGTGGCGCGGATTGCGCCGGTGCAGGCCACTTTTCAGCGGGGTAAAGCGGTGTTTTTTGCCGGTTAAGCGCCGGTTCTGTTCGCCGTCAGCTGCGGCCGCTGCCTTTGCGGCGGCGATGCTGCCCCGGGGCCGGTTCCGTTCGCCGTCAGCTGCGGCAGCTGCCTTTGCTCCGGCACGGCGACCGGGCAGAGGACGCCTGGCCGCGCCCTCTGCACTCCCCGGCCCTGCGCCAGCCCCGCCCGCCGCTGCGCGGTTCCCTCGCTCACGCCCGCTTCCCGGGGACCGGCCGCCATTCGCTCCTGCTCACCGCGCCCTTTCGCCGACGTCCTGTCGGCTCATCCCGGAACCGTGCCCTCCCTCGGCGGACCCGGATGGCGCTTCCCGCCGCTGCTGCTTTTTTTCTCTTCAATAAGTGTCTTATGGCTGAAGGTTTTGTAGAGAAGCTTCAGCGCACACCAAACCAAATTAAAAAAAAGAAATGAAGAATTTGCAGGCGGGGAGGAGGGGCGCTATCCGCAGCGCCGGGCGCAGA
>NZ_DKTK01000008.1:392767-393050 GCF_002473195.1 Pantoea sp. UBA7232 | reverse complement strand
GGTCGCATTAATGCGACCCCTACGGGGGCATCTGTAGGGGCGGCATTAATGCCGCCCTGGTCACGTTCCGCACCTAACCCGCATCGCATTAATACGACAGGGTCGCATTAATGCGACCCCTACGAGGGCATCTGTAGGGGCGGCATTAATGCCGCCCTGGTCACGTTCCGCACCTAACCCCAGGGTCGCATTAATGCGACCCCTACGGGGGCATCTGTAGGGGCGGCATTAATGCCGCCCTGGTCACGTTCCGCACCTCACCCCAGGGTCGCATTAATGCGAC